>NZ_JAGGQR010000001.1:69785-211516 GCF_018613205.1 Bacillus sp. ISL-46 | reverse complement strand
CCCAGTCTTACAGGCAGGTTGCCCACGTGTTACTCACCCGTCCGCCGCTAACCAACAGGAGCAAGCTCCTATTGATTCGCTCGACTTGCATGTATTAGGCACGCCGCCAGCGTTCGTCCTGAGCCAGGATCAAACTCTCCAAGAAAGTTGATTAGCTCATTTTGTTACGTTGGCTTAGTTTCGTAATTGAAACTAAAAATTTTGTTTGTTTGCACGATTTTGTTTGTTTAGTTTTCAAAGAACAATTCATTAGTACAACTTTTACATCATACCATTTTCTCGTATGTGTTGTCAACAACTATTTTACTATTTTTTAAGAAAAGATTAATGGTTTCGAAGACAACTTTAATATCTTATCATTACCCAATCACGTTGTCAATAAGTTTTATAAATTATTCATCATCTTGCTGACAACTTTTATATCTTAACACCTACAACAAAATAAAACAACTAAAACTTTTCCCCACTTAAAGTTATTCATCTTTCCGGTCTTAAGCGTTGGTTAATTTTTTTAATATTATGATAAAATTAGTTATACATTTTTTATAGAAAGGGGCGCGGAAAATTGCTTTCATTTATTATAGTTGTTATTGTATTGTTTCTCATTCCAGGTCCAGCTGTCTTACTTACCATTTCTCAAACCGCTCAAGGCGGGAGGAAAACTGGCATCATCACCGGAATCGGGATTGCAGTCGGTGATTTAATCCATACGATTGCGGCCGTGCTCGGACTTTCAGCCATTCTAATGACCTCGGCTCTCGCCTTTGAAATTGTGAAATATCTTGGTGCCGCTTATTTAATCTTTTTAGGGATTAAGTCACTACTTGAAAAAGCAAAAAAACAAGAACAGCCGGCTCCGAAAAAGAACAACACAGCCACATCGTTTCGCCAGGCCTTGTTAATAGAATTGCTTAATCCCAAAACGGCTCTTTTTTTCTTAGCCTTCTTACCACAGTTCGTTCATAACAACGGGACCCCTGTTGTCATTCAACTACTGATTCTTGGACTCACGTTTGTGTTAATGAGCATATTGTACACCACCCTGCTTGCCTTCCTAACAAGCACCATTGGTGAAAGACTTTTCGCAAATAAGAACAGCCGACTTGCGCGCTGGCAAGGGAAGGTTGTTGGTTCTATCTATATTGGCTTAGGTCTTCAGTTGGTTTTTCAGAATCAAAAATAATGAAAAGTTATGTATTTAGATAGGAAAAGTGTATTTATTAGATATCGCTTTTCCTATTTGCGGAAATCCCTGATATTACGAAGCATTTGTTTATCGAGGAATTTTTTGAAGATGCCGATGCTTGGTTTGAGGTTGGCTTCGATGATATAGAGTTGCCCCTTGCCGGTAATTCCGATGTCTAAGCCGATCATTCGTGAGTTTTGATAATAGGTTCCTAATTTCGCCGCCGTCCCTATTGATAAGTAGTCGATTTCTGTATTGATTGCCTCAAGGTTGATATTCTCTATGTCCGAACGCTCCAATGCTTGATTTAGCGTAAGGATTTCTTTCGCGATATTGGTAATGAAGTAACCCTCATCCGCCACTTTAACTGCCTTTCCTGTAACATGCCATTCCTCTGCTCCCTGTTTGCGCTGGACCATGACACGGACATCAAATGGACATTTACCTACGCAAGCTAACGGAATCTTTTCTTGAACAATATAGAGTTTTCTCGTATACTTCTCTCTCGCTAAGAACTCTTCTAGTTTGCTCCGATTAACCACCCTTTTCCGGCTATGATAATGAATCTCATAGTGTCCCTCTTCAAGCATAGAAACTTGAACCACACCATACCCTTGCGAGCCCTCGCTTGGTTTCATCACAACCGTTCCGAATTTTCCTAACTGCGCCCAAAAACTATCGACAGAAAAAACCATAGTTTCAGGTAAGTACTGGACTAGGTTTTCTTCTTCCTTCATCATTTGATATTTTGTCCATTTGCCGTAAGAAAATGTCACAGTCTTTCCCCCTTTCATACTTCTGTTGAAAAAGGTTGACCCTAATCATAAGGATCAACCTCCTTCTATCATCTACATTTCCATCAGCCTATCAAGACCTACGTATCTCTCTAGAAAATCATATTCATCAAAAAGATATCCTCTGGCTAGATTCTCCATTCCATTTCCTATATCAAATGCTACCTTTCCAAGCTTCTCTTTAATGAAACCTGCTAATATGATCGCGTTGGTTCCTGCCGCCAATAAAGCTAGATCAAAATCATAAGCAGCGATTTCCCCCTTCGCTCTTGGTATATCTTCAAATTGATTAACTTTTACTGTTCCTACTACTTCAAAATTTAGCTTTTCTTTTAAATTTGCATTAAGTGTATCCTTCACTTCATCTGCATACCCGCAAACAATTAATATTTTTCTTCCTTTTAACATTTTCTCGAACTTTTCCTTTTGCGATATCATAATTACTCTTCGAATGTAAGCTTCAAAACAATATTTCCTCCAGATATCGTACGTATCAAAGACTTGTTCTGTAAATTCACCCACATCATTTTCCCAAAAAATCGTATTATAGCCAACAATATCACAAACCTTTACGGCATCTATAGCCAGGTCTCTTGCCTCTGTGTTTGGGAAAAGGATTCCTCGGTGGTCATGACCCCGTTTAACTTTATCACGAGCGACTTTGGCTTCTGGATGATTCATGAATTCCTGTTCAGATAAAATATGATATTGTGCCATGACATACGTTTCAGTTGCTCCGACGGATATAACCGCATAAGGAATTTTATTTTTTAACGCAAATAAAACTTTATCCATTACTTCACCGCTTGTAAGCATTTGAGTTCTCAAACTAATCTTGTTTTTCTTATTTTTCCAGTCAATTTCCTGCAAATATTTATTAATATAAGAAATAAACTGCTTAGCCCTCTTGCTAGTAGTATGTTTTTCCCTTACCATTCGATAGCCGCGTTCTGTAATGGCCATTCTTTCATCCTCGTGCTCTAAATAATACTGGGCCTTTTCAAGGAAATTATCCTCATTAATTTCAACAAATGTTTCACCATCGATAAAACCTAAATCCTCCAGTTCTTTCGAGCCACTTGCAAGCAATAGTGTTTTACAGGCAGGGACCTCAAAATATTTGGCTATCGGAAACTTAAATTGGGAATAATCCGTAAAAAACATTTTTGCCTTGTTAATTTCCATGGCAAAGTATTTTCCAACTAACTTCTTGGACTCTTCTTCCTTTTCGAAATTTTGATATCCCGGGTGCTGATGATGAACAAAGCCCGGGTATCCCTTCATCTCCTTTGCAATCTTATTCCTTAGCGGATACACATCTTCATTTACATCTCCCATAAGTAAAAAGTCTATTTCTTTGTCCAATTGATAATCTTTAAACTCCCCTATATTTACATGATTCGGAAGCCAGCGAAATTTATAGTGTAATTCAGGAAAATAAGTGTTAAATGCATCTCTATAAAAGGAAAATATTAAATCGATATCGTTTTCATAGACAAAACGTCGAACCTTCTCGTGGTCTCTATAAATATCCCAAAACAAAATACCTTTAGGGATATTGACATATTTTAGTCCGTGCAAAGGCTTATTCCATATCACGTCATCAAAAAAGATAAAATCAGGAGTGAAGTTCAGTTTATTGATTACATCTTTTATATTTGTTTCTTCTTCTATACAAAGTACCTCAACATCATGCCGCTTCATTACTTCCTGTTTAAAGAACTCCCCATAGCGGATGGCCTTTTTACTCGTATCGTTCGTTGAATACAGTATTTTCAATTTACGCATTTCACCACTCCATTTACATCTGCTTGTCATATACCATCCTATTCCCGTTTTTTATAAGGTGTTAAGGTATTTGTTCATTTTTTTAAGAATCAGGTAAACAAGTTTTAAAATAATGGAAAAGCACAGGTACTAGCCCTATCCAAACTAGTCCCACGGAATATATTAGTTTGAGGATTTTTTGAAAGGGAGTGAAATAATGGGGTGTCGTGAAGATAGGGACAACTGCTTTGATGATTGTTTGTGCCGCATTCTAAGGAGATTTCGCGGTCAAACTGTGACGATTAATACAAAGGCTGGAGATGTCATTACGGGAGTACTGCAACGTGTTACTAGACGTTGCTGCGTCAGAATCATTGTGCCAGGTTCGGTCTCTCCACCGCTTGGAAGTACATTAACAGTGATCCGGTGCGAAGACATTGAAAGCTTCTCAGTCGTGCTGCCAGGTTAATATATAAATGATTGGAAGGCAGGAAATCCTGCCTTCTTTTTTATCAAGTATTGAGAAATGTCTCAATCGAAGCCGTGCGGGTGACCAATTTGCTACGTCCTCTTAACATCCGGTCCGTTGCATCGGAGGTATGATGATGCGGTAGTCCAGAGCGTACATATACATAATGGTCTTTTGATAAAGAATACATTTTGACGTGGTTCTCAAAGCATCGTCGCTGAAATCCACTGTCCTCTCCTTGATTCACGTGTGGGAATGTTACTTTTTCCAAAAGATCTTTTTTAAAAATCAGTGTCGCTCCACTCAAAAAATGGGAGGTCTTATAAAGATTTTGACCATTATTAATGATCCAGCTATTTTCATGATCTGGATTATATAAACGCAGCTCTTGTTTCTTCTTGAAATAAATATAGAAGCTGCTTTTCCCAACTAGCTCTGCCTTCGTTTGCATGAGCGCTTCAAACGCTTCTGACAGATAGCTGTTCCCGTAATAGTCATCATCGTCCATTTTCCCAATATATTCAAAATCAGCCCGCTCAGCTCCCTTATTTAAACACTCCCCTAAACTCATCTCGTCTGGAAATTGCAATAACTGACTGTTTAATTTAGCCCCGTCCAATTCCCGCTTAATTTGCTTGAAATTCATTTTAGCCGAATTAAGAACTAAAATAAGTTCCTTCTCGTGTAAGGTTTGTTTTTGAAAATTAGCAATAATGTTGCTGACAAACTTCTCTCGATTGGTACAAGCAATGATGGATATCAAAACCATTCCCTCCTCCTCCCTAAGCCACAAACTCTCACCTAGGACTTACTTTTTTAAAAAAAGAGAGTCTATTTTTTTATATCTGTATATTCGCCTATACCGTCCTAATACTCATCCGCATAGGATAAGTGAATGAAACTTAAAAAATGATTATGAGTGAGGGACGGAAAACATGTCAGAAATAACGATACCGGCTAATTCCTCTTTTAAAAAAATCGGGGTAATTGGACTAGGATATGTTGGTTTATCGCTTGCCCTTTTATTTGCCAAGAAGGGATTCGATGTCATTGGAATTGATGTCGACCTGCGAAGAGTGAATAGTTTAAAACAGCATACTTCATATATACCGGATATTAGTAATGAAGAAATCAAGCAGGCAACCACGTCAGGGAAATTTACTGCCGATGCGAACTACCAATCTGCCAATAGGGTTGATGTGATTATTATTTGTGTACCCACACCTTTAACGTCCTCCCATACCCCCGACCTAAGCTATTTGACTGAAGTGGGAAATTCACTTGTTCCACAATTAAAGCAAGGACAATTGGTAATCCTCGAAAGCTCCACCTACCCAGGGACAACAAGAAATGAACTTCTGCCCATCCTAGAAAAAAGCGGATTAAAAACAGGAGTAGACTTTTTCCTTGCTTATTCACCGGAACGAATTGACCCTGGAAACAAGCACTTTACGGTCGAAGCGGTTCCAAAGGTCATCAGCGGCATCTCGTCACGTTGTAAAGAGCAAATCTATCAATTGTATAGTCAAATTTACCAACAGGTGGTGGAGGTTTCTTCGCCCGAAGCAGCTGAACTAACGAAGCTGCTTGAAAATACGTTTCGTTTTATCAATATTTCCTTTATCAATGAAATGGCCATTCTTTGTGATAAATTGCACCTAGATGTTTGGGAAGTGATTGATGCTGCCAATACAAAGCCATATGGGTTTACAGCCTTTTATCCTGGACCAGGGATTGGGGGACATTGCATCCCCGTTGATCCGCTCTATTTACAGTGGTTTGCACAGCAAAACGGGACAAATAGCCAATTTATTGAACTATCCCATCAATTAAATCAAAATATCATCGACTATATTGTTGACCAAATTATGAGGCTCTTTCCTGAAAAAAATGCAGACATCCTCATTTACGGCGCCGCCTATAAAAAAGATATTAATGATGCCAGGGAATCTTCGATCTTCCCTATCATTGAAAGGTTGGCGGGCGAGAGGTTCCGCGTCGATTACCATGACCCGTATATCCCTGAAATCACAGTGAACGGCATGAAAATGCAGAGTGTCGAATTAACAGAGGAACAATTAAGCAAAGCAGACTGTGTGCTGTTATTGACGGATCACTCAGATGTTCCCCTTCAAAAAATAGCCGACCATGCTAAGCTTGTTTATGATACAAGAAATATGACGGAAGGATTGTCTGGTAACGCCAAGTTCATTCGAATGGGAGGAGGTTTTCAATGAAGATATTAGTCACAGGCGGGGCAG
The DNA here is from genome assembly GCF_018613205.1 of Bacillus sp. ISL-46. NCBI lineage: Bacteria > Bacillati > Bacillota > Bacilli > Caryophanales > Bacillaceae > Bacillus > Bacillus sp. ISL-46. The sequence continues at coordinate 205,039 of NZ_JAGGQR010000001.1, read as the reverse complement.
GGTTTGTAGGTTCGCATATTGTTAAACGGCTGATTGAGTTGAACCATACGGTAATTACCTTGGATGATTTATCAACAGGGAAACAAGCTTTTTTAAACGAAGTGATCCATCATCCGAATCATACCTTTGTGAAAGGTTCCGTGCTTAATCGACCATTGCTTGAAAGCCTAATCAACCAATGCGATATGGTATTTCATCTAGCTGCGGTGCTGGGCGTTAAAAATACAGTCGAAAATCCATTAATGGTCATCGAAGGAAACATAGATGGAACCCGGAACGTCCTCGAACTCGCCTTCCCAAGAAAGATCAAGGTGATTTTTTCATCCACCTCCGAGGTCTATGGCAAAAATGATCAACTGCCTTTCGCTGAACATTCAAGCAGGGTATTGGGTCCTACCACCACCCATCGCTGGTGCTATGCGACAGCCAAAGCCCTCGATGAACATCTCTGCTTTGCCTATGGTATGCAGGGACTCCCGGTAACAGTCGTCCGTTATTTCAATGCTTACGGTCCACGCGCGACAGCAACTCAATATGGAGGAGTCATCCCTAAGTTTATTACCGCCGCCTTGAAAGGCGAACCGATCACCGTCTATGGAGACGGCAGCCAAACCAGGTGTTTTACCTATATTGATGATATGGTGTCAGGCACCTTGAGTTGCATCGATCATCAATTTAATAATGAAGTATTCAATATTGGCAAGGATCAAGTTCTATCCATAAACGACTTAGCTGAGAAAATCAAAACACTCACCCATTCGTCTTCGCCGATTGTCCATATTCCCTATGAAAGTGCCTATGGTGAAGGCTATGAAGACACACCTAATCGAATTCCAGATCTGACAAAGTCTAACCAGCTGTTGAATTTCTATCCTTCGATTGATATTGATGAAGGCTTAAGGAAAACCATTGCTTGGTACCAAGCAGAATTGGAGAAGGGTCAAGCATGAGAGTCTTAGTAACGGGCGGAGCAGGATTTATTGGCTCCCATATTGTTGATTTGCTGATCGCTGAGGGGCATGAAGTGATTGTGGTTGATAATTTAAGTACGGGGAATAAAGAGTTTGTTAATAATAGGGCAACCTTTTATGTCGCAAATATATGCTCACCGCAATTAGAGGGGATTTTTTCAAAAGAAAAACCAGAGTATGTGATTCACCAAGCTGCTCAGGTGGATGTTGCCAAATCGATTCAGGATCCAGTTTTTGATGCGCAAACGAATATACTTGGTACGATTCGTTTGTTGGAATGCTGTCGGAAATTTAATGTCCGAAAAATAGTCTATGCTTCTTCCTGTGCAGCCTATGGCGAAACGGACGACCGCAGTATTAATGAGACTTCGCTGACGGAACCCATCTCCTATTATGGAATCTCCAAGCATACGCCGGAAAAATACATTCAACTCTATTCACAATTTTATTCGCTTCCCTATACCATCCTCCGTTATGCCAATGTATACGGTCCTCGTCAGACGCCAAAAGGAGAAGGCGGTGTCGTGGCTATTTTTCTACAGAAGGCACTAGCGGGCGAACAATTGATGATTTACGGGGACGGGGAACAAACACGAGATTTTGTTTTTGTGAAAGATGTTGCTGCAGCTAATCTCCTTGCGCTTGGCAAAGGAGACAATGAAATCATCAACATCGGACTGAATCAAAAAACGAGCATTAATCAACTGTTTGGAGTCATTTCCTCGCTGGGTGAAATTCCTTTGGGTGTCCCCATTTATCTTCCTGCTCGTAATGGTGACATCCTTTACAGTCAGTTGAATAATGCAAAAGCACTGCAACTGTTGGGGTGGAAGCCTCGCTATGATTTGCTTAGCGGCCTAAAGGAGACAAGGCTGTTTTATGAAAAAGAAGCGTCCAGTAAAGCAGGGGATCCAGATGAACAAAAGTGAAGTGACCGTCCTGATCCCCTTTTATAATCCAGGGGCCTATATTAGGGAAGCATTGGCTAGCGTATTTGCTCAAACCTATCAAGACTGGCAGCTTATTTTAATTGATGATGCATCTACTGATCATACAGCGGAAATGATTGTAGATTACCTTAAGGATCCTCGGGTTAAAATGGTGAGTCATTTGGTCAATCAAGGCCAGTCGAAAAGCCTAAATACCGGTCTTAAACTAGTCGAAACACCGTTTGTCATCCAACTCGATGCCGATGACTGGTTTTTCCCTTATACATTAGAAGTTTTAATGAAGGAGACATTGACGGTGCCTGACACCACAGCCGTTATAAGCGGCAATATTAATCTTGTTTTTGAAGATACGATCGTTGATGCTCATTTAATAAGGAGTTTCAATAAACAGATTTTGAAAAGGCAAGAAAAGAGGCAGCGTCACCGTGGCGTTCCGGGGAAAACGAAAGTAAAAAAAGGGCGTTCCTTTCAGGACCGTTATGATTTTCTGCTTGCCAACCGTTCCGTCTGGCCGCGGTTTTACCGAACGTCTGCCTTAAAGAGCATAGGCGGATGGCCGGTTGATGACCCCTATGAAGGCCGTTATGCGGAAGACATAAGGGTTCTTTTTCGTCTCATTGAAGAATATCACTTCCATTGGGTAGATGAGCTGTTGTTAAACCATCGTCGTCATAGCAAAAATCAAACCAATCAGATGGAAATATACAGAAAGATCACCGAGTGGACAGTACGCGATGCCTTACTGCGGTGGGGCGATGAATATGAACCTATCTTTAACACGGTGGAAGATGGCTGGATTGCAGTATCTGAACTAAAACGCAAAAAGACTAACCGATTGAGGAGAGGATATTAACAAGGTTATCAACATTAATTACCTCTATATCCACACCATATAAGAAGATATCAACAGATTCCAACCATTTATACACAGATTATGTGAATAACTTTTTCTTTTTCATAAAGGAATTACAAATCAGGGGATTTATCCACATATTCCACAGTATTATCCACAAAACCAACAGATTTGCCCACAATCCACTTATATATATCCACATTTTATATGAATTTTATCCACATTTCTCATTACAAAAGGCCTAGACTAATCTCTAGGCCTTTTGTATTTAACTGTTCGAGTTTTCATCTGGATTTGCACTGTCATAACGATCGACAATTTCTTTTAGCTCACCCGTATCCCCTTTTGCATTAATGATCTCAAAAATTTGATTTAATCCTTCACTAGTTTTTTCTTCTTCATTTTTCAAAAAAATACCTCCTTTTTATCCTATATATTAGCCATTTATTTTCAAAATTATTTAACATTGGCAACGTGCTAATACAACATTGCTCAGTAATTCACAAATTATTCACTAATCCACTTATTTCCTGTGATTTCAATCACTCGACTGTTTTGCACACGATCTAAAATAAAAGTGTAAATAATATTACATTACAGGAGATAAATGGAGGAGATTCCAAAACACAAAACAGAGCTTAGAGGAAGTCCCAAGCTCTTTAACTTTCTTATCGATTGCAATGTTATTTAACGATTGCTGCCCTTAAATTATGAATCCCAAACTCCAAATACCCCTTTAAACAGGTCAACATATATACCCAGCCTTCTTTATTATCAATCAACTGAGCGACTAACTCATCATCATCTTCGCTAAAACCTTCTTCGATCACTTCAATAATGGTACTTGATTGATCCAATTCTTCCAGAGAAATTGTTACACAATTCCCTTCTCCATCTGTCCCCCACCGGAACACGATTTTCTTATTTACCTCGACTTCGATGACTTCAATATCGACTTGTGCATCGTATTCTTCATATCTTAATGTGACTGTTTGGCCCTGCTCCCATCTCGAACTTGATGAGAACCAGAAATTCTTGATTTTCGAAGGGTCTACGAAGGCCTCAAATACTTCATTAGCTGGTTTTATTATTTTAAATTTTGTCAGATTGTACATTTCGAAATCATCCCTCTTTTACTATGGTTAATATATGTAATGGTTGTCCTATTGTTTTATTTTATACCTTTTAGACTATAAAAACATAAAAGCCTGTACCAACTACACAGATACAGGCATTTTTTTAAAATATGATTTCGCTTAGATTTTTAAACCAAACTCGACAACTTTACTATTATGATAGCTTGCTCTAATCATAAACTTGGCCTTTAATTCTTCATCCAGGCAATCTTGCTGTAACAGCGCGTTGTGTCTGTGCTGGATTAAATGATAATAATATTTTCCCTTTAAGAACATTTTCAACACAAAAAATCCTCCTCAATAGTCATTTACATAAATCGACGGAGTTATCGTGTTCGGTAACTGGCAAGCATCGTCGTTAAACCTTAGCCCCTTTAGTTTTGCGTCACCATTTTTCAATGGCTTTGCCGTTTCGTACGATTTATGTGTTATTAAAAATATATGCAACTGAATTATAAAATAAAAGTGTCTTTGTACCTACACTCACTTAATAGTTAACTTCCTTCTGTCGTTATACCTGGGATGGCTGCCAATTGATTCTACCAAACCTATCGATGAAACATCCTTAGATTCACAGCCGTTTTGAAATCATATTGGACAGAATTTAAAATGACGTTTTAAAGTCTCTAATCCTGTCCATGATGTTTACTGAAGTGAATTTTAAAAAAAGGAAGTTAACTATGTTAAAAATACGTTTCGTCTTTTTGACTCTTATGGTGTTTGCAATCTCATTGACCGGCTGCACAGGAAAATTTCATTTTATGCAAGACGATGGAAAATTGGACAACAATTCCTCAACTGATGCAGGAGGTCAGCAAAATGTTGCTAACGTCCAAGTTGGTTCCTCCCCAAAGGTGATCCCTGTACTTGTTAATAAGGACAATAAACTGCCCGATAATTATCAGCCAAGTGATTTAATTTACCCTGACATCCCATTTACGTTCGCACAGAAAGCAGAAAAGCGGCAAATGAGGGCTGAGGCAGGTGCCGCGATCGAAAAATTATTCGCCGGCGCAAAAAAACAGGGTGTGCATCTGTTAGGTGTTTCTGCCTACAGGTCCTATGCTTCTCAAACAGCATTATTTAATTACTATGTTGATCAAGATGGATACGAAGCGGCTAGAACTTATAGTGCGGTTCCAGGAACGAGCGAGCATGAAACTGGCCTGGCTATTGATGTGACCGGCGGAGATGGAACATGTGCGGCCGAAGACTGCTTTGAAGGAACAAAGGAGGCAAGCTGGCTCCAAGATCACGCAGCGGAGTACGGCTTCATCATCCGCTATCCGAAAGGTAAAGACTCGATCACCGGCTACCAATACGAACCCTGGCACCTTCGCTATGTCGGCAAGGCAATCGCCAAAGAAATCATGAGTCGCGGCATCACCCTCGAAGAATACTATAATGCCACAGTTGTGAATAATTAATTGAATGTGGTGCTTTTTAATGTGGTGTCAGGCACCGTAAAAAGCGGAGCGCCCGTTTAGCTGGTTTCCGGTGCCTCGATTTCTGGTGCCTGACACCGAAATGGTTCGCGCATGTGTAAGAGTCAAAAAGGCACTCACTACAACCGGAGTTGCAGTGAAGGCCTTTTTGTGTTTATTTCCCTTTTATCTCTAATAATTTCAGTCGAAGGTCGTTTTCCATCGAAGCTAGTTCCTGTTCTGCTTGGCGGCGCTTATGGCGGCCTTCCTCTTGGATTCGCATGGTTTCTTCAAGTGTCGTGATTAGGCTTTCCTGAGTTTTCTTTAAGGTTTCAATATCAACGATGCCGCGCTCATTTTCTTTCGCCGTCTCGATTGTATTGGTTTTTAGCATTTCTGCATTTTTTAAAAGGAGTTCATTGGTTGTTTTCGAAACCTGTTTCTGAGCCTCGACTGCATGACGCTGGCGTATTAACGTCAACGCAATCGCCACCTGATTTTTCCATAACGGAATCGCCGTCATAATCGATGATTGGATTTTTTCCACTAGGGCTTGGTTCGTGTTTTGAATCAAGCGGATCTGCGGAGCACTTTGAATGGTAATTTCCCGGCTTAATTTTAAATCATGGAGACGCTTATCTAAGCGATCCGCAAACTGGATCATATCGTTAACTTCTTGAAATTTCATTTGGTCATTGGTTACTTCGGCTGCTTTTTTCAGCTGTGGAATTGTCTTTTCCTGCATTTCTTCAAGCTTGATCTCCCCAGCGGCTATATAGACATTAAGGGCATGGAAGTATTCCTTATTCGTCTCATACAACTGTTCAAGCAATTTAATATCCGACATCAGGACATTTTTGCTGCGATCGAGTTTCACACTGATTCGGTCAATTTTGGCGCCTGTTTTTTGATATTTTGAGAGCACTTCTTGAATCGAACCTGAAATTTTTCCAAACATACGAGCAAATAAGGATGGTTTCCCATCCTTCAAATCATCCGGATTCACTTCATCAAGTCTCTTCATTAAATCACTGATGATTTGCCCGATTTCACCCACATCTTGTTTCTGCACATGCTCTAGCATTGTATGCGAGAAAGATAATAGCTTACCTTGGGCTTGGGTACCATATTGAATCATCGACTGATGGTTTGTTGGATCGATTTGTTCAGCAATCTGATACGCCTTTGCGCGATGTTCTTCTGGTATCACATCAATTAATTTAACAGGCCTAGCCTCACTTGTGTGCTGGACCGGATTTTTTGAAAGCTCTAGTTTATCCCCAAACGGGTCGGCAAGGATATCATCTAATAAGTTACCAGCTTTATTGGGTTGGATTGGGTTGTTTTCGTTCATTTTAGCCACCTATTTTCTTCCGGGAATTTAGCGTCCTTTTGCTTATTAAGGGTATGCTTTGCGACGTCAATTTCAAAATTTAAGTGATCGATATCATCGGAAATCACTTTATATAAATCCTCTTCCAATACCTTTGTTAGTTCATTTAGTGTATGACGAGTTTCAATAAGAGATTGGCCCATATCCATGTTCTTTTTCGGCTGGGCGGATAAAAAGCTATATTTCTCGGTAAGTTCAACGATTGAATCTAAATGTGAAAAATAAAACTGCTCAGCCTGGTAAAATCGCTTCGGCTCTTTGGTTGTCATCTTGTGTATTTTTTTTGTAATTCGAAGAAGATCAATTCTTTGTTTTACGGAAGAAATATCACGAATGGTAAAAAGGTTTTTATTTAAGCGATTGATTTTCTGTTTGGCTTCCATTAGGTTTTTCCGAATGTATCGATATTCTTTTCTTGATATCTGATGCTTTTTTAAAAAGCTTCTATTCATAACGACGGAAAGGATTAAATGGGTAAGAATCCCCCCGGTAATAGCAATGCCCGTTGACGGCCAAAACGCTTGACCCAAAGGAAAAAAGCAGACCAGCCAGGTTACCACTGTTAACGGGACGGCTACAAATGAGCGAAGAAGAAACGACAAAATCGGGTTCATAATAAATCGACTCCTGAGTTAAGACATCTTTATATTCCTACGAATGAATGCAATGGAATGTTTCAACTTCCTCAAAATATAAACCAAAAAGAAAATTATTTCCATTTACTACTTCAACAATACACGAAAAAACTCCTGCCTGCCATAGACCTCAAACGGAAAGAAATCTAGGTCTTGAGACGTATTTTTTAGATGGTGTCATATTTATTGGTGCTTTTATGGTGACAGTTATGGTGTCAGTTATGGTGTCATTATGGTGTCAGGCACCGCTCGTGCACACTTGCACCATTTGTCCACGCACAGTGGACAACGTGTTTTGGGTTTCCATTCTTTTCAAGTGCGATGCCTTTATGAGGAATCCCAATTATCTAGGCTTCTGCCCAAGAGTCTATTAATACGATGCATAGGATAGATATGATAGTGAGGAGAGAGGAGAATATTATGTATAATCCTTATAATATGCCTATAGATTATCAAAGTGGATTGAACCAGCTAAATTATAGTAGACAATATCATGGCGGACAGCATCAGCATCACGGTGGCGGGCAACATCATGGTGGACAACATCACCATGGCGGCGGACAACAACATCACGGTGGACAACAGCACGGTGGGCAACATCACCATGGTGGCGGGCATTCAGGTTTTAACCTTGGATCATTGGGATCTAGCTTGCTTGGGCTTGGCTTAGGTTATTTAGGAGGAGCAGTGCTAGGAAATGGACCTAATCCAGGCGGATATGGGTATGGCGGCTTCCCTGGATACGGTGGGTTCGGGGGATACGGCAGCGGTGGACCAGGTCAGGGATACAATCCTTATGGCCCAGGAGTCGGTGGAGGATTAGGCTTTCCTGGTGTTGGCACGCCAGGTTACCCAGGAGTAGGACCTAATATAAACATGTACGGACAGCAATTCCAACCAAACCCTGGTTTTAATAAATATGGCGGCTATGGTTCATGGTCTCCTAACGAATATGGGATCCCAAGTATAAATCCAAGTTTGGGCACATACTGATAAGTCTGGTGTCAGGCACCGATCGTGGACAGTTTGCACCATTTTGTACGCATGGAATGGACAGTTCAAAAAGAGCAAGACCATAACAAGATGGTCTTGCTCTTTTTTGTATATTTAATTTTACACCACAAAAGTAAACCAATACATAATTATTAAATTCTTTCTTGCTTTCATCTAATATTTACCTCTCATATAGTTCAAGCGGCAGCCCATCCGGGTCCGCGAAGAAGGTGAATTTCTTGTTTGTTACGGGGTCCACACGCACGACCTCCACATTCACTTGAAACCTTGTCAAATATTGGACCGCATCTTCGATATCATCTACTTCAAAGGCTAGATGTCTCAAACCAGCTGCTTCAGGATAGCTTGGCCGGACAGTTGGTTCCGGAAAAGAAAACAACTCAATCTGATATTGACCATTCACTTCCAAATCCAACTTATAGGAATCTCTTTCCTCCCGATAAACTTCATTAATAGGCGTCAGCCCAAGGATTCGAACATAAAAATCCTTTGATTTTTCATAATCCGAGCAAATCACCGCAATATGATGGATCTTATTTAACTTCATCTATCCACATCCCCCTAAAAAATCATCACTCAAACCATATAAATCTTGTCTGCTCAAATAGACAAGAGGTTCTATTATCAACTTAACTGTCCGCCCTATACGGACAAAACCCTAAAAGTGTCCACGGCTGGTGCCTGACACCACATCTTTTCCCTCACTCTATTCGCCAAAATCCGTTGGGCGGTCGCCATTTTTAAAGTGGTGAAGGATGGCTTTGACGATTCGTTCGGAGGCGAACCCATCTCCGTAAGGATTGGAGGCGTGCGCCATTTGGTCATGTGCGGCTTGGTCTGACAACAGCTCATCTGCAAGTCGAAAGATGGTTTTCTCATCGGTTCCAGCCAGTTTTAATGTACCCGCTTCAATTCCTTCTGGGCGCTCGGTGGTATCACGTAAAACTAGCACCGGTACACCCAAAGATGGTGCCTCTTCCTGTACACCGCCTGAATCGGTCAAAATCAGATAGGCCCTTGCGGCAAAGTTATGGAAATCGATCACATCTAAAGGCTCAATCAGATGAATTCTCTCGTTTTCTCCCAGTACTCGATTGGCAATTTCACGAACCACTGGATTCATATGGACCGGATAAACTACCTGAACATCGGCATGCTTTTCGACCACACGGCAAATCGCACGGAACATATTTTCCATTGGTTCTCCCGTGTTTTCCCTGCGATGGGCCGTCATGAGAATTAACCGGTCATTCCCGAGTTTGTCTAAAACCGGATGAGAATAATTCGCTCTCACCGTTGTTTTTAGCGCATCGATGGCCGTATTTCCAGTGATATAAATAGCCTTTTCTCTCTTATTTTCCACCAAAAGGTTTTGCTTCGATTGGACCGTTGGCGAGAAATGGAGATCGGCCAAAACACTCGTCAACTGGCGGTTCATTTCCTCTGGGTACGGGGAATATTTATTATGAGTCCGGAGTCCGGCCTCCACATGACCAATCGGAATCGAGTGATAGAACGCAGCCAAGCTTGCCACAAATGTTGTTGTCGTATCACCATGGACCAGCACAATATCTGGCTTGACGTCCGCAAGAACTTGATTGAGTCCCTCTAAGCTACGCGTCGTAACATCCAGAAGAGATTGCCGTTCTTTCATTATATTTAAGTCATAATCAGGCGTAATTTCAAAAATATGCAACACTTGGTCGAGCATCTCGCGGTGCTGCGCTGTCACCGTCACAATCGGTTTAATTTTATCAGGATATTTCTCTAATTCTTTTACCAAGGGAGCCATTTTAATTGCTTCCGGTCTCGTTCCAAACACAGTCATTACCTTCAATTGATTCTCCATAGAGACCTCCAACTATATCTTCAGTCCAATATCATTTACATTCACTAAACATGATACCAAAGATTATACATTTATGAAAAAACAATCCTCCCTGTTCTGTCATTAAAATTCCTCAACTATCAATGACGCCTTGTAATTATCTAAAAATTTATATGTACAATATTACTTTTTTCACAAGGGCGAATATATTGCAGAGTAAATTTTTAAAATATCCAACCTAGGAGTGAATTATATTTTGAAAAAAAGGGCCCTTTTTACCATACCTATCAGCTTGCTACTCATCGCAGTAATGGTGGCTTCCATTTTCCTCATCAATCTCAAACCAGCCGCCGGGAAAATCGCTCAAGCCCAAAAGCTCGCTGAATACTCCAAGCCGGCAGTCGTTCGAATCATTGATTATGCTGTTGTCCAGTGGCAATTTAATAATCCCAATGATCCTGAAGTCATCGCCATATTGGAACAGCTAAATAATCAATCCGTAGTGGGAGGCTCAGGTTCAGGGGCCATTATTAGCTCTAACGGCTATATCGTCACCAATGCTCACGTCGTTGAAGCGACTCAACAGGAAGACGAGGATATTGCCAATGCTGCGTTTGAACAACTGGTAACGATTATCGCGGACTATTTTAAGGTAGACTATGAAACAGCCTACAAGTATATGGTCCAGTATACACAATACACTGGTATCGAAAAGGTTCTAAAAGTAATTTTACCAGGAGGGGATGTACTTGATGGCGAGGTTAAAAGCTATGGTGCTCCTATTAATGAAGGAAAAGATGTCGCCGTTCTAAAAATTGAAGGGAAAAACCTGCCGACTCTACCGCTTGGAGATTCTGATAATATCCAGAACCAAGATAATATTTGGGTCAGCGGCTATCCTGCTGCGGCCGATTCTGATTTATTATCGCCAGATTCGTCGTTAGTTTCTTCCATGAATGCTGGCCAAATTTCGGCAACCTCCAAAAAGACTGAACAAGGAAGCCCGGTCATCCAAATTAACGCGGCTGCTACTCATGGGAATAGCGGTGGACCAGTCATCAATGCAAAAGGCGAAATTATTGGCTTGCTCACCTTTAGAGGCGACACAGTCAACGGCCAAGAAGTCCAAGGCTTTAATTTTGCCGTTCCTGTTAATACCGTTAAAGAATTTGTCAACCAAGCGGGCGCAAAAAATGCCAAGAGTGATACGGATAAGCTTTATCAAGAAGGACTTAACCTTTACTGGGGCGGCTACTATAAGCATGCGTTAGAAAAATTCGAGGCAGTCCAACGGATTTATCCGAATCATTCCGAAATCAAACAATATATCGCGAACTCCGAGAAAAAGATGGGCAGCAGCAAGACGCTCTGGTCCGATTATGCGACAATCTTCTACATCGTTGATGGTGTTGCCGGATTGCTCATTATTATTCTTCTGTTGTTCACGTTTGCCTTTAGACCGAAACAGCAAACAGTGACTACGGCGTCGGCAGCTCCAAACCCAACGCCTGGAACTCCGTCGCCAACTGTACCTGAAAATACCCTAACAGACATAAATAACGATGGAAAAATCGACGTTCAAGATATCCTCCTCGCCCTTCAAGAGGCTCAGAAAAAGCAGAAAAAAGACGAGGAATAATGTGGTGCCTGACCAATATACCTCGATAAAACCTATAGAAAAATGGGATGTAGTTGATACTACGTCCCATTTCTTTAAATAAGAATCCATTTCATTAAGGGAGAAATCACAGATGTGATGATCTATCTGGACGAATAATTGCCTGCAGCCATGAGGTATGATGAAGCACATTTATCCATTTACAGCTTAATTGGCGGGATGGCCGTTATGGCCCTAAGCCTGTTATTATTTATATAAGGGTATGCTGATGGGTGTCAGGCACCATGTGAATTTTTCACATGGTGCCTGACACCCAACTATTCTATTAGGAGGTGAAGCCAAATGATTTACTTTTTTCTAGTCTTATCCTATTTGATTGGGAGTATCATGTTTGGATTTCTGGTTACGAAAGCTCTCTACCGTAAGGATATTCGCCTTCATGGGAGTGGAAATGTAGGAGCGAGGAACGCAGGTCGCCTTCATGGAAAAACGACCTTTGTATTGATATTTCTAGGGGATGCTCTAAAAGGTGGCCTCGTCATACTGCTGGCTCGCTATTTTGGATTTTCTGACCCCGTTCAACTTGTTGGTTTAGGCATGGCCATTTTAGGCCATCTGAAACCAATTACCCTGAACTTTAAGGGAGGAAAAGGGATCTCAACTTTTATTGGCGGAATAATTATGTTCGAACCGCTGCTTGTTTCCGTAATTATCTTAGCATTTCTAGTACTCTATTCTTTTACAAAGAGCTTCACTTTTTCAGGATTAGGTGCATTCCTATTCATTCCTCCTTTTCTATTAATCATCGACCATGATTGGATAAGTTGTGCAATTGTATTGTGTATCTTAGTATTCATTTTCCTGGTCCATTGGGACAATATCAAGGTGAGACTGAAAAAATAACATCAGATGTCCACAGTCCACCCCACACGGACATTTTAGCGATTTTGTCCACGGATGGTGCCTGACACCAACTGATGAATTCAACTGATGACACCAACTGACCTCCGTTCACACTTCATTTAACTGAACAGCTTCCCAAATACTTTGATCTGTTATGGTGGGGCTTGCTTGCAGGTCAGAGATGGTGCGGGCGAGACGGATGATTTTGATTTGTGTGCGGTTGCTCCAACTCTTCTTTATTGCAAGTCGTTGCAATGTAGATTGCTGTGTGTCTGTCAATAGGCTCGCCCTTAATAGCATTTCGTAAGGGACTCTGCTATTGCAAACCTCCATTCCATAACGATCATATTGCCTGTTCCTAGCTTCCTCCACTCTCCCCCGGACAATTTTTGAGGACTCTCCTGCCGTTTCAATAGCAGCTGCATTAAAATTAATGGGTCCTAAGGAGAGATTAATATCAAACCGATCCCTGAGCGGACCTGAAAGCCTATTTTGATAGGCGAGAATCTCTGCTTCTTCGAACAGGTGCAATAATGTGAATTTGACCCCTCATAGCCACATGGGCATGGATTCATTGCCGCTATCAAAATAAACGACGCCGGATAGGTAATGGTCGCATGGGTGCGGCTAATCATGATCAACCCATTTTCTAATGGCTGCCGCAGCATATCTAATGTTTTTTTCGAGAACTCGCCAATTTCATCGAGAAACAAAACACCATGATGTGCTAACGATATTTCGCCTGGCTTTGGGTATTGTCCGCCCCCGATTATAGAAACACCTGAAGCTGAGTGGTGCGGATTTCGATAGGGAGGCATATTGGAATGAGAAAAGGAATTTTGACTCAATTGATACAAACTGATTACTTCGAGTAGCGACTCTTTTGTTAATGCTGGTAAAATGGACGGGAAACTTTCAGCTAACATACTTTTCCCACAACCTGGTGGTCCCGTCAGCAAGACATGGTGTTCTCCAGCCGCAGCTACCTCTAAAGCATGTTTCGCTCCTGTATGACCAATAATCTGCTGCATATCCAAATAAACAGTGTTGGTGAACCTCTCATCATCCTGCTTTTTTTTAAAAGGAGGAATCCATTGACCTGAAAGATGTCCAATCGCATCCTGTAAACTAGAAACATAGATGATTTCCAATGGCTTAAGATCTAATACCGGCAATTCCTCATCAAAAGGCATATAAAGCTTTTGAATCCCCAGCCTCTTTGCCGCAAGTACAGCAGGCAGCATTCCTTCGACAGGCTGAATCGATCCATCCAACGATAATGATCCCAGAAAACCAGTATCCTCGGGGACGATTACCTCCAGTTCATGCAAACTTTGCAGTACAGCAATCGCCATCGGAAAATCAAACATAGAACCGTACTTTTTTGATCCGCTGGTAATAGATTAATAATTATTTTCTGACCTGACAGGTGATAACCTAAGGTTCGAAGCGCAGCAATGATTCGCTCCTTTGATTCTTTTACAGCCGCATCTGGCAATCCAACAATTTTAAACGAATCGTTCCCTACATAAGAGCCAACCTCGACATGCACCTGATATCCTTCCATCCCTTTTAAGCCGACACTCGTTACTTTAGCCCACATGTCTCTTCCTCCCTCTTAATCATGTGAATTTTTCCATCTTCCCAAAAGAACTTGTCGGTTGGTAATGCCTTTAAATAATTTTCATAGTGTTGTATTGGTGGGGTGGGAAAATATGAAAGTAGTGTTTTTGGGGCAATCAGAGGGATACTTTCTCCAAAAACATAGGCTCGGCAGCTGCTCCAAGGGTAATCCTCAGGTTTTGCCACCATTCCTGCTGAGTGGGGATTTAAGTGAATATATTTACTCACGTCTATCTCATATTCGGGAGAATTGAGGAGCTCGGCACCATAGCGCTTATCGAATACATGACCGGAGAAATCGTACTTTCTATTAAAATACTTTGCAAATTTGGTGTTGAGATTTTTCATGATAATACTCAAAGGGGTTTTTAGCGTTTCGAGCTGTAAGTGGGTATGATTTGTCATCAAGCAGTAGGTGTGAAGGATGAATGGGTAACGTTCTCTTGTTTCTTGAACTAAAGCTAGGTACTTATCAAAATCTTCATCTTCGAAAAATAGCGAACTTTTCCTAATTCCTCTTGTAGTAACATGATACTTTGCGCCTTCAAACCAAGGCCGGTCTCTGCGAACCATTGCAATCACTCCTTATTTAGTAAATTGGTAAAATTCAGGTGGGGAATCGAGGTAGAAAATGAGGTCATCCGAAGCAAGCATTCCCCATAAAACAGGAACAGCAAATAGTAGTCACTAATACCATTCGACACCCTCTCCAAAAATCCTGCACAATTCACCAAAATTCACCTCATCTATATAATTTTAGGTATTAATGACTGTCCACCCAGGAAAGACAAATGTCCATGCGTGGTACCTGACACCATTCTCTAAAAAGATGTATAAAAAGTCTTAGTTTGTAATATTTATTTTGTATGGATTTATAATTCTTATTTTCTATATGGGGGGATGTCTCGCGGTGAGGGTAATTCAATGGCTGGTGGGTGCATTGCTTCTTGTGTATGGGATTTACCTTATTTTTGGAGTGCAGGAGTTCTTTGGAACCTTAGCAATAATCGCGGCTTTTTTTATCTTTCCTAGTTTAGGAAGTGGAAGGAAAAGTTCCTATAGCAATGATCATGTACATTATTACGAAAGTAATTCAGACAGACCTAATGACGACCTCGGTTCCGAGGGTGACGGGGATTCCGGAGGCGATTCGGGTGGAGACAGCGGCGGAGATTCGGGTGGCGACGGCGGCGGCGGTGGAGATTAATCCTCACAGAATGCATCATTGAAAAGACACCCTTGCCTTAGAGACAAGGGTGTCTTTTTTGAAGGCTAAACTACTATCTGCATGGGAATAGAAATCAAATCCAACCAAAGGCATGAAGCAAGAGGTTACTTATTTTTTGTAAAATAATATAAAAACCATACAGCATGATTTTGCTCATCTGCTGCCGCTCTTCGAAATGCCTCTTTTATAGTTGGGTCCGAAGTTCCATCAGCTACTTCCATGTAAAAATCCACCGTTGTTTGCTCATCTTGCAACGCAAATTCCAATCCATTTAAATAAACCCCCGGACATTCCTCGCTGATTTTCGGTTGTGGCTTTCGGCCAGTCAGCCTTGTATAGATCTGATCAAATTGTTGATAATGCTTTGATTCATCCTGACGAATTTCAAGGATTCGACTTTTCTCCTTCTCATTGGGTGCCAAATTTGCTAACTTTTCGTAACAATTTATGGCATTGTACTCACCATTAATTGCCTTTTCTAGCTCTCTTATCAACTTATTATTTTGTCTATATAAGGCATCGTAGTAATTAGTATATGGGTACATTGTAGAACCTCCCGATTATTCTCATGGATATCCTACGTGTGAGAAGATGACTGGGTGCTTACTATCCATTACTTTTTTGGAAAAGTAAAATGAAAATATCAGCTGTGGTGTCTGACACCGTTTAGTATGGAGCACTTTTAGAAAGAATGGTAAAAGGGCTCCCTTCAAAAATAAGCGGAACTTCTAAACGAAGATCCTGCTATTTTTATTGATATTAGCTTACGAAACTGCTTATGCTTTAGAAACGAAACAAATTTTCAACCCAATTTAATGATAGTTAAACGGCCAAAAGCTCCCTCAAAAATTTTAAAACGGAGGTTCTTACATGAAAAAGAAGTTATTAGTTTTATCCGCGGTCATTGCTTTGCTCCTGAGCGGTTGTTCCTTGCTAAATGATGCGAAAGATACACTCACATATGTAAATGATGCAAAGGATTACTTAGACAAGGCGACGGCATTTGCAAATGAAGCACCCTCTGTTGCTCAACTTGCCGTTGGAGATCAGCAAGCAGCAGCAGATTTCCAAAACATGCTCCAAGATATGAAACAAGAAATAAATGCATTCAATAAACTTCAAGCCCCAAACGTAGCTGTTGATTTACACCAGCAAATTGTCGACCAAAACAACAAACTTGCAGCCGGAATTGACGTGTATCTAAATCATATGAAGAATGGCTTACTCGACCCTTCTGTCCTTGAAAACACAGAAATTTTCCAAAGCGTACAAGATATAACCAATATCCTTAATCAAATCAAAGAGCTTGGGCAGTAATAAATTGTCCTCTCGGGTTCTCGTTTATCCTGAAAGGCGGTCACATGGAACTTCTACGTGACCGCCTTTTATTATCCATTTATTCAAACTCGGTACATTATATATAAGACTAAATCACCTATAAAAATAGCTCGCCAGATGTGTTCATAACAAAGAATTTGATGTTATGATAGTAACAATCTTAGAAATTCAAGTTAAACATGAAAGGAGATTGACTAAGCTATGGCTTCTTTTATAGATGAACGAGATGGTGTTTTTCATGCGGTTTGTCCGCTGGATTGCCCGGATCAGTGCGGTTTACTTCTACATAAGGAAGATGGGAAGGTTATTAAAGTGGAAGGCGATCCTGCGCACCCGGTCACCAAAGGGCATATCTGTAACAAAGTCCGGAATATGACGGAACGGATTTATGATGAAAACCGCCTAAAATTCCCATTGAAACGGACGGGCCCAAAGGGCGAGGGTAAATTTGAACAAATCAGCTGGGAGGAAGCCATCCAGACCATTACTTCCCGTTGGAAAGAGTTGATCGAATCCGATGGACAGGAAAGCATTCTTCCTTACAGTTTTTACGGAAACATGGGCAGGCTTAATGCCGAGGGAATGGACCGCCGTTTCTTCCATCGCCTCGGTGCATCGCGGTTAGATCAAACCATCTGTTCAGCTGCTGGTTCGGTTGGCTATAAATATACCATGGGTGGCAGTATCGGAACCGACCCTGAGGATACGCTTCATTCCAAACTATTCATCTTTTGGGGCGTTAATGCGGCGAGCACCAACATGCATCAAGTCGCATTAGCTCAAAAAGCCCGCAAACAAAATGGCGCCAAAATCATCGTTATCGATGTTCACAAAAATCAAACTGGTAGATTAGCAGATTGGTTTATTCCGATATTGCCCGGAACCGACAGTGCTCTCGCTTTAGGGATGATGCACATCTTATTTACTGAAAACCTAGTAAACCAAGAATTTTTACAAAAATATACCCTCGGACACGAAGAGCTGCGCGAACATGTCGTTCAGTACGACCCGATCACGGTTTCTGCGATCACGGGTGTACCAGTAGAAGATATTTATAAGCTGGCACGGATATATGGCGAGACGTCACCATCCTTTATTCGCATCGGTAATGGACCACAGCATCACGACAATGGCGGGATGTTTGTCCGGACTGTCGCATGCCTTCCTGCTCTCACTGGTCAGTGGCTTGTCAAAGGCGGCGGTGCGATCAAAGGAAATTCAGCCTACCTTGCTCCGAATACAGCTCACTTGCAACGACCGGATTTATTAAAAAATAAACATACACGCGTGATTAACATGAATTTACTTGGTGAGTCATTACTTTCGCTAGACCCTCCTGTGAAATCACTTTATGTGTACGGTTCGAATCCTGCCGTGGTCGCACCTGAGTCTACTAAAGTTCGAAATGGGCTAGCGCGGGAAGACTTATTTACCGTGGTCCATGATTTATTTTTAACAGAGACAGCCAAATACGCGGATATCGTTTTACCAGCGACATCCTCCTTTGAAAACACTGACATCTACACATCGTATTGGCATCATTACATTCAACTGCAGCAGCCCGTTATTGCACCATTTGCTGAGTCAAAATCGAATGTCGATGTGTTCAGGCTACTCGCAAACGGAATGGGCTTTAATGAACCGCTTTTCCAAGAGACTGAGGCACAAATGATTACTCAAGCCCTTGATAATCCGCGCAATCCATATTTGGAAGAAATTACTTACGAAGCATTAGTTGAGCATCAATTTATGAAAGCCAAGTTGAAACCGATTTTTCCTGGGAACCTGCCAACCCCTAGTGGAAAAATCGAATTATTTTCACAGAAGATGCAAGAGGATGGCTATCTCCCATTGCCAACTTATGTACCATTACTAAACGACGGGGATCATCCGTATCAGTTTGTTCCTGGCCCGAATCATAATTTCTTAAACTCTACCTTTTCCAACAATCCAAAGCACATCAGCTTGGAAAAAGAACCAAAGGTGTATATGAATCATCAGGATGCTTTCACGGCGGGGATTGTAGATGGAGATATTGTCCGTGTCTGGAACGATCGAGGAGAATGCAGGCTAAAGGCGGCTGTCGGAGATCATGTTCTTCCTGGAGTCGTCGTTACGCAAGGACTGTGGGCGGATTCCGTTGACTCAAAACAGTTAGTAAACGCCCTCACCCCAGACCGTATCGCCGATATGGGCGGCGGTGCCACCTTCTTCTCAGGGAGAGTAAGTGTGGAGAAAATATAGAAAATGCCTGATACCCACTCAGGGTGTCAGGCACCTTTTTTACTCGCCTTGTATCCATGCCCGATCATTTCATGGACATTATGGACGGTGACATAGGCGTTTTCATCTACTTCCTTAATAATACTTTTCAGTTGGACGATTTCCTGCTTATTGATGACGATATAAAGGACTTCTCTGTTCTGACCGCTATAGCCCCCTCGTCCGTCTAAAATGGTTAATCCACGTGACATCCGACTGGTGATGTTGGCCAAGACCTGTTCAGGAGAATTAGAAATAATCATCACTGCTACCTTTTCATCGAGTCCTTCGACAATGAAATCGATCGCCTTCGCTCCGATGAACACAATCAACAGCGTATACATCGCTTTTTCCAAACCAATGATGAAAATCGAGCCAACCACTACTAAAATATCAATAATTAGCATGCCTTTCCCAATGCTCCAACCTAGCAATTGGTTCGCCAATCTAGCTAATATTGTCGATCCTCCCGAGGTTCCTCCCGTCCGGAAAATCAATCCTAACCCAGCTCCAACAAGCAAACCCGCAAAGATTGAGGCCAAAAACGTATCCTCAGTTAATTGATGTCCAATATCCTCGGTTAAAAATAAACATAGCGATCACGCTGCAATTGAAATTAGCGTATAAATAATCGATCTTTTTTCAAAAAATTTATAACCGACCGCGAGCAGCACTGCATTCAATACAAAATTTACGACACCTGGCGACCAATCAAATAAGTAATGGGCAATGATCGTAATCCCTAAAATCCCGCCTTCTGATAGATGATTCGGGATCGTGAAATAATTGACACCCAATGCAAAAATAAGTGATCCTAGCAATATATACAAAATATCCTTCAACGTTTTCTTCATAAGAAAGAACCCCTTAACGAAATTTATATCCTAATCTTAACCTAGTAAGTGATAACCATCAAACTACAAATTAGGCCAAAAATCAAGATAAAAAAATGCTTCAAGAACATTAAATTCTCACTGCATTTTAATCTATAACATCCGCCGCTCCGCCAGGAATCTAATATAAAAAAAGCCCCGCCCACATAAGTAGACAGAGCTGCCAATTAATATGTTTGTTTCTGATGCCAATTCCACGCATCTGCAATAATTCGTTCCAGATTCCGTTCAGCCTTCCAGCCTAGTTCGCTAAGAATTTTTTGAGAGGAAGCGACAAGCATAGCAGGATCTCCGGCACGGCGGTCAGCCATTTCTACGTTTGCCTCCACACCGGTAACTTTTTCACATGTTTCAATGACTTCCTTAACAGAATAGCCAAGACCGTTGCCAAGATTATAAACCTCAGCCGATTTCTTCCCTGTTAATAACGCCTCGAGTGCGAGGATATGGGCACTGGCTAAATCAGTCACGTGGATATAATCGCGAATACAAGTACCATCAGCTGTATCATAATCAGATCCGAAGACAGATACTTTTTCCCGCTGGCCTAACAGTTGTTGAAGGACAATCGGAATTAAATGTGTTTCTGGGTCATGACTCTCGCCAATTACTGCTGATTCGTGGGCTCCTGCTGCATTAAAGTAACGTAAGACCACATAATTCAATCCATAAGATTTTGAGAAATCAGACAGGATTTGTTCGATCATCAGTTTGGAATGTCCATACGGATTAATCGGTCTGGTTGGAGTTGTTTCATCAATCAACTCCACATCAGGAATTCCATAGGTAGCTGCAGTGGAAGAGAAAATAAAGTTTTTTACGTTGTTTTTCATCATCACTTTTAACAAGGTAAGTGTGGACGCCACGTTATTCTGATAATATTTCAAAGGATCCACAACAGACTCCCCTACCAAACTAAAGGCAGCAAAGTGCATAACCGCCTTGATGGGATAACTTTTGAAGATCATTTGTAAATCTTCTTCATTGCCAAGATCACCTTCGACAAAAACGGCCCGGCTATCAACTGCTGCGCGGTGACCAGTCGATAAATTATCGAGAACGAGAACCTCTTCTTTTTCTACTAATTCCTTTACAAGATGGCTACCAATGTAACCTGCTCCGCCAACGACGAGAATCATATTCATTTCCCCTTAGCTAGAATTTCAATTACCTTTTTTATTATAGCATTTTGACGAAAAAACGTATATTTTGCGTTAAAGTAAAAAAGTGCCAGGCACCATGTGAATTTTTCACATGGTACCTGACACCCTGACTGTTAAGCTACTTGGCCATCATTTTTACGGCTTTTTCTCTTTTTATCGGCTTTGAGGACTTTTAAGGATAGGTAAATCCCGGAACCAGTTAGGAAGATCATGTTAGTGCAACTAAGTCTACCAGCCATTTACATTAGTTGTGCGGATCAGACAATTCCAAAATCCAAATTTTGTGAAAGAAGTAGAAATAATATTAGGCGAAGCTAATTAGCGCCGCAATTCTTGAAAAATGAAATAACCGAAAGCATTTCACAAAATATCAATAAAACTTTAAAGGTATTGAATGAATAAAAAATGGATTAGGGATCCAAATTGTGATTGATTCCGGAACCGGGTTTCCTACTTAAGCTATTTGAAGAATATCCCCGTCAGCTGCTTAACAATAAAGCTTTTATCGATGATCCATAAATACAGATGGCCCCATAGTTAAAACAATTACTCCAATCTGCTACAGATCCTTCTTCCCGTTCACGCATCTTTTGGTGGAAACGCCAGTTGTCCTTACTGTTCGAAATTGAATTTGATCTGGGCTATTTTACACTGCCACCTTAAAGGGGATAAAATCAAAACGGGAAGTGCTTTTGAGCAACCTAAACTGATGACCATGCCATAAAGCTCCGGTTTAATTCCTTTAAGGGTACTCGTGGCGCGAAATTCTAAAAAAAGGGCTGCCCATTCGGACAACCCCCAAAAGTTATTTATAGCTAAATTACTTTACAATAATCGAATCGAGATTCACCCCGGTTGCGGACTTTTTCACTCCTGTCGCAGCTTTTCCTGTCCATTCAATCGTTAGAACGTGCCTTCCTGCTTTAAGTCCTGTTTTCGTATAATACAACTGCTTATAAAGCGTAGAGGCAGAGTACAGGTTTACCTCCGTACTTGCTCCGTCCAACGTTACCTTCACAATTCCCTGGGTTGCATACTTGAGGCCTGTTACTGTAACTGCTGTACCATTAAAAACGAACTGAGCCTTTGATCCCGCTACATTGGTGGTAGCATATGATCCACCCGATACACTTGTATTAGACACAGTACTCCACGTACCAATATACCCCAGTTCCTTAGCCGTATTCTCATACGTTCCAGCTGTTGAACCCTGCTTTAAAGTTGCTGTATAACTTCCTGCTCCCTTATAAGCGTATACATCCAAATAATAGGTGCCGTCTGCTGGGGCAATGTACGTAAATGTCTCACTCGATGTCCCAGTTTTTTCAGAATAAGCAACAATACCTGCGCTACTTTTTACCGTTTTAGCGCTACTGTTATATAGATATATGTCAAAATCCGTACCAGTTGCACCGGACAAGGTAATCGTGACTTTTTCGCCTTTCAGCATATTGATGGCGTAAACATCATCTAGATCACTTGTTGAACTTACAGTATTTGTTACACTGGTGCCTGGGAACGGCAAGCCCGGTATATCGTTATCCGGTTGGAAATTGACTGTCTTGTTTGCACTTAACATACTACCCGTTAATACAGCACCTTTCAAGGAGGAAAGAGCTGTTGAATTTTTCAAAATAGCATCCTTCATAGTTAAAGGAGCAGCGGCTGGATTCTTGCTCAAGAACAATGCTGCTGTCCCAGTGACATGAGGAGTAGCCATTGATGTTCCGCTGAAATAATCGTAAGCATTGGTGTAATTTCCAGGCGTTGTTGCCGGTACTGTACTTAAGATATCCTGGCCAGGCGCTGCGATATCAACAGTTGTAGCTCCATAATTGGAAAACCATGCTAAGTTTCCTGTATTATCAATGGCAGCTACCGACAAAACATTCGGTAAATTATAGTTAGATGGATAATGCGGTGAAGAATCATTGTCTGTTCCATCATTTCCAGCTGCCGCTATAAAAAGGGAGTTAGAATTTTGGATCGCATCGTACAAGGCTTGGCTGAAGCCTCCTCCACCCCACGAGTTGTTGGTAACCTTGACTCCTTTTGCCTTCGCATAATTTACTGCTAAAATAGCATCAGACGTGTAGCCTCCATCAGGACCGAGGAATTTCAGCGGCATAATCTTTACATTTGGCGCTACCCCAATAACCCCTAATGTATTGGCTGTTCCTGCAATTGTTCCAGAAACGTGTGTACCGTGTTCATCCCCATCTGCCGCGTCAAAAACTGTATTGTCGATATTATAGAAATCCCAGCCGTTTACATCATCAACATATCCGTTTTTGTCATTGTCGATGCCGTCTCCAGCAACCTCTCCAGGGTTTTTCCAGATCTGCGCTTTCAAATCAGGATGATTGATATCTACCCCAGTATCAATGACCGCTATGACTAAACTCGTACTTCCCTTTGTCACAGCCCATGCGGCTTCCGCTCCAATATCAATTCCGGCTTTACCAGGAACCCCCAAAATGGACTGACCTGTATTTTTTAATCCCCATAATTCCCCATAATAAGGATCTGATACAGCATCAGCTTTAAGTATATAGTTAGGCTCCGCATACTCGACTTGCGGAGAGGCATTAAGAGATTTCAGTACATCCTGCATTGGAATTTTAGCATTGAAGCTGATGAGTTTTGTATTGGATTGATTTAAATTCTTTTTCGTCTTCAAGCTGAACTTCGTCTGTAAAACACCTAAACTTTCAGTTTTATAAGTATTTTTAAACTTTACGATTACTTCCCCTTCTTTATAGCTTTTACCATTGCTGCTTTTAAATGTAGCCATGGCTTTATCGCTTTGTGACTTCCGTTCTTGAATCTGAATGACGGGATTGACCTTTTGTGTGGCCTTTTTGAAATTCTGTGTGCCACCGTTCCCAGATTCATTTGATGTAGCAAGCGCAGGAATGCTAGAAAATAACAACCCCACGCTTACCATTAAAGCAGTAATCTTCTTCCTCATACCATTTCTCCCTTCAACTATAAACTTGTTAAAAAATCATACGAGTCTAATATATTTAGAGAATTAGCCCCTTATGCCTATATCGTGATTATTTTTCTGAAGTCCTCTTATGCCAAGATAAGATTTATTGAAAAACTTTAAATAAAGCAGGTTTTATTAGTCTTACAACATAATTAAAACACCATAGTTTTAGAGATATCTTAAACGTATTTCTTTTCTTGTTAATTGTTTATTTTTGTACAATAAATTAGCTGCTTATCTACAAGTATCATATAGTTACTTGTAGATAAGCAGCTTAAATTTTTCTATCAAACAACTTTAATAGATTTCTTGAGAAGTATTTTCAACTGTGACTCCCGATTTTTCTTCAAAATTAAACAGACAAGTATGCACTCGGCCCCCCTCACCTATCCTTTGTTAGCCGGAAGACAATGGTGCAACTAAGCCAGATAATAAACCATTACTCATACTATGATTCTTGATTCGGGTAAATAAATATTTTGCCGTCGCCATCCTCACCAATCTGGGCAGAATTCACAACCTTCTTCATGGTCTACTGCTCTTTTTTTGACAAAAAATTTATGCCACTTTCCCGTCTGCTTTTCGTTTTTTCCTCATCATATCTACACGAAGGACTTTTAAGGATAAGTAAATCCCGGAACCAGTTAAGAAGATCATCGCTAGTGCAACTAGGTCGACCAGCCATTTCACATTAGTCGTGCCGATTTTCCCTTCATGAAGACCTCTAATGATACTTGTGATCGAACTCGCTCCGCCTTCTCCCCCAGGGCCGCCGGCGCCCATGCGTCCAGGGAATTGACCAGTTGCGTTTGTTCCTGTTTGTCCTTGAGTTTGGCCGTTTGTCTGCGTTTGATTGCTAGCAGGATTCTGCGATTGAGTTTGCCCAGTTGTTTGGCTTGAGTTTGTGGTTGCACCTTGTGGTCCTACACCTTGATTAAATTGACCCGGCTGGAAATTGCCTCGATTTCCTTCCATTTGTGTCTGACCGATTAACCACGGCTCGTTCATTAACAAACCCGTAATTGACTCGATTAGGATAAAGATAGAACAAATTAAACCAATCCATAAATGGGCTTTTCTCGTATTTTTCATTTAAAATTCTCCTCATTTTGTTATATTTTTATAGATACTCTCTTGTAAATTGCCGCTTTGAACTACTAATTTTTAATAAAATCAAGTTTATTTGCGAAAAATCGGCATTTATTTGCGGATTAACTGGATTTATTTGCGGATAAGTCGGTTTTATTTGCGAATTTACTAGTTTTATTTGCGGATCAAAATTTCGCCATCGCCAATGAGAGAGGTAATCCTTATCGTCCTTATTGGTAGCGAAGTGCTTGAATCGGATTTAGTTTGGATGCCTTGTTGGCAGGGAATACGCCGAAGACGACCCCGACCACAAGCGAGAATAAGAACGATGATAGAATCACGGTTGGGGAGTAAGCGATGCTTAAACTCATCAGTGATGAGACAACCTTTCCTAATCCTAATCCGAATAAAATTCCAATCAATCCACCCATCGAGCTTAAGACAACCGCTTCAATTAAGAATTGTAAGAGCACATCACGCCTTTTCGCGCCAATCGCTTTTCTGATTCCAATTTCCTTCGTCCGTTCTGACACGGACACAAGCATAATATTCATGATGCCGATCCCGCCGACAAGCAAGGATATACTTGCAATTCCTCCAAGCATCATCGTCATCGTGTCGGACACCGAACTCATCGTGTCCATCACATCCTGCTGATTCGTTACGCCATAATAGTCACTTTTGCCGGGATACATACTGGCCAGTGACAATTTAACCTCATTCATGACGAAATCCATTTGATCCTCGCTTTTCCCTTGCAAATAAACGGTGCTTATTGTCATACTGCCAACTAAACGTTGACCCGTGCTTAATGGGACGATGACTACATTATCCCCGCTCTGCCCGAGTGAACTCCCTTTCGAAGCTAAAACCCCGACAACTTTGAACGAGGTGCCTGACACCTGGATATATTGGCCGATTGGATTCTCTGTGCCAAAAAACGTCGCAGCGGTATCCGAGCCAAGAACAACAATCTTTTGGCGGTATTCTACGTCCAGATCGGTAATAAAGCGACCTTGACTAACCTTCGCATCACGTACCGTTGAATAAGCGGCGTTTGTTCCTGTTAAGGTAATCTGTGATGAGGTCCGCTCCTTCTTCACATAAACACGACCCGAAACAACCGGCGCAACAGCTTTGACTCCATCAATATCACTTAACTCACTAATTTTATCCTCGGTTAATTCAATATCGGTACTATAGGTATTAACGGTCAAAAGGTTCGTTCCTAATTGATTGATTTGACTTGTGACGTTTTTCGCTGACCCTTGCGCAATCGACACCAGCACAATGACAGACGAGACCCCAATAATGATGCCGAGCATCGTCAAGACAGCCCGGAGTTTATTGCTTCGAATACTCCGAAGGGCCATCTTAATAGATTGCATGATTCCCAAGTAGTACACCCCCATTCTCAAAAAGCTGGCCATCCTGAATACTAACCATTCTTCTTGCTTGTTTCGCAATCTCTAGATCATGTGTGATTAAAATAATCGTATGTCCTAATTCATTCAATTCCTTCATTAAAAAAAGAATCTCCTTGCTTGTTTTACTATCCAGTGCACCTGTTGGTTCATCGGCGAGGAGAATCGCCGGCTGCCCAACAAGCGCTCTCGCAATCGCAACCCTTTGCTGCTGACCCCCGGAAAGTTGGGTCGGAAGATGTCCGGCACGATCCTTCAAGCCCACCTTATCCAATCCGTCTAAAGCGCGCTCGCGCCTTTCTCGTGTTGATACACCGGCATATAACAATGGCAATTCTACATTTTCGAGTGCTGTGAGCTTACTTAATAAGTTAAAGTTTTGAAAAATAAACCCAATCTTACCATTACGAATCGTTGCCAAGCTGTTATCGTCCATTTTTCCAATATCTTTGCCATCTAGGTGATAGGTACCCTTATTGGGTCGGTCAAGGCAGCCGAGCATATTCATTAATGTCGATTTTCCCGATCCCGATGGGCCAATAATCGCTAGAAACTCGCCCTTTTGAATTTCTAATGACACATCATTGAGGGCATGGACCGTTTCACCGCCAAGTTTATAGGACTTCATCATATTTTTTATCTCAATAATTGGAGTCCTCATTAATTGCCACCCTTTCCGCTCGTGCTAGTTTGTCCCTGTCCACCGCCGCTTGGAGGCATTCCACCGCCAGTCATTGCTCCCATTCCGCCCATGCCGCCTTGCATCCTACCGCTTTGATTGTTAGAAGAACTACTAGTTGCAAGAGCAGGTAATTGAATCGTTTCGCCTGCCGTTACCCCTTCTGTAAGTTCTACATAATCATCAGTCGAAATGCCCGTTTTCACGGTCTTTTGCTGGCTAGTACTACTTGCAGAACTAGCATCGGTAGAAGTGGAAGTCACAACAACATATTTCTCATTATTGCTTGAATACACCCCATCAACTGGAACGTAAAGAGCATTTTCCTTACTCTCGGTGAGGATACTAGCTTCTGTACTCATCCCCACCTTTAAGTTTTTAGGTTGATCGATATGAATGGTGACATCAAAAGTGGATGTCCCGTTTGCAGAGGTTCCTTCTGCTGCAATATCCGTTACCTTTCCAGTAAAAGTGGTGTCAGGATAGGCACTCACGGTTATGCTAACGGTTTGTTTCTTTTTAATCTTAGTAATGTCTAGTTCATCCACTTGAACCACTGTTTGTAAATTCTCGTAATCGGTGAG
Organism: Bacillus sp. ISL-46; assembly: GCF_018613205.1. Taxonomy (NCBI): domain Bacteria; kingdom Bacillati; phylum Bacillota; class Bacilli; order Caryophanales; family Bacillaceae; genus Bacillus; species Bacillus sp. ISL-46. Next base: position 177,039 of record NZ_JAGGQR010000001.1, on the reverse strand, counting down.
ATGAGCGATAACCTGTCCATTGGTAACCCGTTCTCCATCTGTAACGGAAATGGTTGTAATCTTACCATCGGCTGGGGCCGTAATCGAGTCACTATCATCTGTGAAGGTAATCAACTCATCTCCCTCACTTACGGTATCTCCTGCAGAAACTAACACTTCATCAATTTCATCATTATCGACCGTCGATTTAATGTCTTCACTAGTCACTGGTGCAACGGTGCCAGATCCACTAATCTTCACTTCGAGTTTGCCTTGTTGAACAACGGCGGTTCGAGTTTGAGCCGTTGTCTCCGTGCTGACTGTTTTCGATTTATAGTACTGAAACCCGACAAAGCCAATCACCAAAACACTTATGAGAATCCAAATCAACTTTTTCATTCCTATATACTCCTTTTGCTCCCTGCTGTATTACGCACTCCGACACCAGGGAAGTTTTTATTTGATGAGCCTATTATCTTGTCGGTTCCTTAACTTATCCTTAAGAATAAAATGAAGGGTGTCAGGCACCATGTGAAAATTTCACATGGTGCCTGACACCCAGGTTCAATCTTATTTTAATAATAAAAAAGCCTTAATTCCATGGACTAAATGGAATTAAGGCTTTTTTATATCTTAAATATCTTTTTGATTACCTTCTGCGTCACGTTCGACTGTCATTTCTATTACAGGCAGGTAGCCTTGTTCTTTTAATAAATTATTTTGAACATCATCACTCATCATATAATCGAAGAATGCTTTAGATACCTCATCTGGCTCACCTTTAGTATATGAATGTTGATAAGCCCAAACTGGGAATTCACCAGATTGTACATTTTCTGCAGTTGGTTCAACACCATCGATGGCAAGAGGAGTAACAGATTCGTCAGTAAAGTATGAGAATGCTAGGTAACCAATGGCACCGTCAGTTTCGTTAATAATCTTTTTAACTGTGTTTGAAGAATCTTCGGTAATTCCTTCAGCAGGTGTTGCACCATCAAGGGCAAACTTATTGAATACAGCACGAGTTCCTGAAGAGTCAGGACGGTTTACAAGAACGATTTTTTGATCGGCACCGCCAAGTTCTTTCCAGTTTGTGATTTTTCCAGTGAAAACTTTAATTAAATCAGCTTTTTTAATATCTTTAATCCCTACTTTAGGGTTAACAGCAGCAGTCATACCTACCACAGCTACTTTATGGTCAACAAGCTGATCAGCCGGGATACCTTCTTTTTCTTCTGCAAAAACGTCTGAGTTACCAATTTGAACGGATCCTTCAGCAACTTGTGATAAGCCTGTACCAGATCCACCAGCATTTACTTGAATATCAACTTTAGGATTATTAGCCATAAATTCTTCAGCTGCCGCTGCCACTAAAGGCTGCATTGCCGAGGAGCCGGAAATACTTAATGAGCCAGAAAGTTCTTTCGTTTCTTCAGTCTTTGCCGTTTCTTTCTTCGCAGTTCCTGCTGTCTTGTCTGTAGAAGTTGTGCCTCCACAAGCAGCCATGAAAACCATTAACGCAGCTAGCAATGTAAGCAGGCTTAATTTTTTCAAACTTTTCATATCTTTAAATCCCCCTATGAATTATGTTGTTGTTTACGTGTTTTAGATTAATCCTTTTTTGTTAACCGAGTATTAATGATTTGTATAGTTTTGTAAAGATATCATGTTGTTTGTAAATTTGAATTGCTAGTTGTCCTTCTTTCTTAAAACCTACCTTTCTTTCATTAAATAAAAATATCACCGGCCTTCTTAAGCAGGTGATATTTTCTTTCTAGTATTTTAAGCTGATAAAGGGTGCTGCTTAGTCTTTATTTCTCTGACTTTTCCACTCAGCCAATCGTACATAATCGGGATCACCACGAGGCTAATCAGTGTCGAGCTAATCATGCCGCCCACGACCACAACACCAAGAGTTTGTGAAATAATCGTATTCCCGTTACCTGAGAAAGCTAAGGGAAGCAAGGTTAAGATGGTAGTTCCTGCAGTCATTAACACGGGTCGAACCCTTGTAGAGGTTCCTTCCAGAATCGCCTGCTTGGGCTCCATCCCTTCTGAAAGGTTACGTTCAATTTTATCGACAAGGACAATTCCGTTGGTGACGACAATACCAGCGAGCATCAATATTCCAATCAATGCGGCTAGATTCCACTCCATTCCGATGAGGGCCATGCTCCAAACCGATCCTATTAACGCCAAAGGAATGCACACGATGACCGAAACCGGTGCATGCCAGCCGCGAAAAACTGCACTTACAATCATCAGGACTAGCAAAAGAGACAGGGCCAGAGCAAGGCTCATCTCAATCACCATTTGCTTGACTTGCTGAGAGATCCCTCCAAGCGAATAGTCAATGCCAGAAGGCAGGTCCAAACCTTTCATTGTTTCATTTACTTGTTTTGTAACTTTTCCAATGTCGCGAGTAATAATATTTCCCGTCACGGCAGCAAATGGACGACCTTCCCGCTCACTGATCACCGTTTGGGAACTGGTCTCCAAGGTTGTAATTTCCGCCAACGACACCTTTGAACCGTCCTTGGCAGTAAACATTTCATGGCCAATTTTTGATAGAATCGTTTTTTCAGGATCCGGGTCACCAGCTGCAACTAGACTTTCCTGATTGTCTAACCGAAGGGCAATTGGGGTAGTCAGGTCACCGGAGGAAACAGCCATCCTAACGTCTTTAGGTAAATAGCGATCAATCCGATTAAGAACTTCATCGACATTTATACCCAAGCGTTGAATTTCTTCCTGCTTAAGTGAAAGATAATGTTTCATTGATGTATCGGCATCATTTGCCGCTCCTTCAATACTTAAACCAGGGATCATCTGAAGTTTACTTCTTACCATAATGCTAGCTTTGGCAAGGTTTTGCTGGTCAGCCCCGGTTAAAATGACCTTTAAGCGGGAATCATCTCCAGAAATATTTTGATTAGAAACGGTATAGACGGCAGTTGTGGATAATCTGCCAAATTGCTGGCGCATTTTTTTTACAAATGAATCGATGTCGCTTTTATCTTTGATTCCAACTGAAATATTGGCGATATTCTGCTTTTGCATCCAACCGCCGCCTTCATCAAAGACATCATCAAACATCGGTGTAAATGTCGAACCGAGAGTCGAAGTGTAGGTATCTACCTCAGGATCATTTTTTAAGATGGTTTCGATATTTTTTACTTCCGCATCCACATCAGATAGCTGCACACCTTCAGGGAGCTCGACCTGGATGGCTATATCCTTTGAATTTCCTCTTGGAAAAAAGTTAACCGGCAGAAATACGGCTTCTGCTATGGTGATGGCAAAAAGCACCACAGCAAGTCCTACTACCACTTTTCTCCTCAGAAATGCCCAATGAAGAAGGTTTTGCGCCCTTTTCTCCATTTCTACTGACTTATTTATTGGCAATTCCTCCCATAATAAGTAAGCTAACGCTGGGACGACAATAATAGAAACGGCAAGAGATGTCACTAGGGCGATGACAACTGACCAGGCAAATCCAGAAAAAGCCGAACTAATCATCCCGCCGATGATACTAATTGGAAGAAACACAGCAACGGTGGTTGCAGTGGAGGAAACAATCGCTGGGATCATTTCCACTACCCCGCTAGCCAAGTTCCGAGCTGATATCTGTCCGTTGTATTTTTCCATTTGTTTCCTGTACATATTATCGATGACAACGATCGAATCATCTACGACTCGGCCCATCGCAACAATTAATCCAGAAATGGTTAAGATATTCAAACTAACATCCATCGCTTTTAAGATCGCTGTTGCACCAAGAAGGCAAATTGGCAAGGATAAGGCAATAATCAATGTCGACCGGACATTCCTGAAAAATAAAAATACACAGATGATCGAGAACAAAATCCCCAATAACCCCTCTTTAATCAGACCCTTCAAAGCAGCGTTTATGTCTTTTCCCTGGTCCAAAAGAATAGAAAGATCGACTGTTCCTGACTTGATTTCTGGTATTTCTTTAATCCTTTCGTTGATTCGTTCAGTCACATCGGTAATGTTTGAAGAAGGTGTTTTTAAAACATCGAGTAGAACACTCGGCTGCCCCGCTGTTCTAGAAATCGTCTGTAAGTCAACAATACTGCTCTCAATGTCTGCTACTTCCTGTAAACTTACTGTGATCCCCCCGCTAACAGGAATCTTTACACTTTTTAAGTCATCACTATTAAGAGTCCAATCAGTCACACGGATTGGCATGGAGATTTGGCCATCAGGTCCGCCCTTTTCTTTGATGGTTCCCTGCGGCCATTCTGGATGAATGGAAGCAAGAGCATCTTGTACGTCTTTTATGGTTAACCCATATTTTTGGAGGGCATTTGCTTTCAAAGTCAACACGTATCCGGAAGTCCCTGCCCCGGTGACACGTACTTCTCTTACTCCTGGAACACGCTTGATTTCATTGGCCACTTGATCTTGAATAGATGTACGTAATTGATTTTCATCAATTTTTCCGGCAGCACTCGTCAAGCTTACTCGCATGACCGGAAAAGAGTTCGTACTGACCCGTGTAATCAACGGCGTTTTCACACCGTTCGGCAAGTTAATTTTATTAACCGCCGCCCTCACTTCAGTTTCTGCCTTTTCCATATCGGTGTGGCCTGGAAAATAGAGGCTCGCCATTAAACCGCCATCAAATGAGTTTGTTTCCAGATAATCAAGCTTATCAACAGATCCGACCGCTTCCTCAACCTTTGCGGTAAGGAGTTGTTTGACCTGATCAGATTGATATTGATCTGCTTGAATCGTGACCATTAGGGCAGTATTGTTGATCGGAGGTAAGTAATCCCGCTGCATCTGCACGGCAGACATGGCACCCCAGGCGATAATTAGAACCACACATGTTAGGATCAATACGGACCGTTTCATCGATCCTTCAATAAATCGAATCATTATTTAAACCATCCTTTTAAAATAGTAATTTTTATAATTGCAAAAATAAAAGGGTTACCCATAGTGTCTGGTCTCACTGACAGAATACTGTATTAAAAGTGGCGAATTTACAGCATTTTATGAATGGTGCCTGACACCCTGCTTTAGGGTCACCCTCCTTACATTATTTAATTATTCTTTTTTTCGCCTGGATAAGGTTTATCACCTTTTGTAGCTTTCCAGAGAATCTTGTTCAATTTTTCCGAATCGGCATGGTCAACTCCAGAGAAATCTAGTTTTTTAGATTCTTGAGCCATCGGTGCCGTTTCTCCATTTTTACGATCAAGTGGATAAGTTGGTTCTTCCACCTTAAATGGAGAAAAGTTAGGTTTCTGGGTGAACGAATTGACCATTGGCACCGCTGATGCATCAAACTGTGTCATAGGTTTCATACCTAAAATCATTTCCATCGTGCGAAGCATCGATGTTGTATCATACATGGTGCTGTCTACTCTGCCTGTTTGGGTGTAAGGGCTGATCACAAGTGATGTAGTCCGGTGAGCGTCCACTGAATCCCAACCATTCTGTGCATCATCTTCGGTAACAAAAATAGCAGTATCCTTCCAATAAGAAGAGTTACTAACCATATCGACAAGTTGACCAAGCGCATAATCGTTTTGTGCCACCATGGCTTGTGGTGTTAGTTCTCCTGGTTTTGTTCCAAGGGTATGGTCGTTAGGCAGGCGAACGATTTGCAGCTGTGGCAGATTCCCATTCGCTTCATATTGCTTAAATTCTTCTTTCCACGCATCTAAGCGGGTAAGATCTGAAATTTTAAGATTATAGGAAGGGTAGTCAGGGTCAAAATTATTGCCCATGCTAGCTTCAGCTGCTACATATTTCCCTGTATTTTTGTCATAATTGACGAATTCACCATAGCTTCTGAATGATACACCCGAGCGACTTGCATTCGTCCATAAGAATCCCGCTTTTGGATAGGCCGCTTCATTGCCTCCTTCAAAGTCATAGCCGCGGTTACGACCTGAATAGTTTGCAAGCCAGTTTTTCTCTACATAGTCGTTGGACTGTGCAGCGGTAGACCAGTTATGTCCCTGAGCACTGATTTCAGCATTCGCATAAAAATTGTCTAATAAAACAAATTGATCGGCCAGCTTATGAATATTCAGTGTAATATCTTTACCAAAGATGGTTAAGCTCGGGTCGCCATTTCCTTTTTCCATATCACCAAATACTTGGTCATAGGTACGATTTTCCTTGATAACATAAATGACATGCTTAATCGGTGATTCTTGTCCTTCAAAGCGCGGGATTGGGAATTTTTCACTTCCACTGAATCCTGTTGGTTTATATACTTCATTATTCTTTTCTACTTGTTTCGTATATTTCTTCAGCTGTTTATCATCCGGAACATCGATAAAAGACATGGTTCCTTTCATCATATTACCGATGTACTGGCCTTCTCGGTTGGAACCAGCACCAAGGCCCTTGGCATTCAAAACCATCAATTTGTCATCATGTAAATAGATAGAACTTGGATACCAGGCGGTTGGAATTAACCCCTTCACTTCTCCTTTTTGCAGGTCAATGACCGCTACGTCGTTATTTCCACCGTTGGTAACGTATAAAGTTTTGCTATCCTCGCTTAATGTTAGAGCATTAGGCTGGCTTCCCGCAGGAGCATTTTTATATGGGCTAAGCGAAATGGTTTTGATTTCTTTTTGTTGTTTCGTGTCGATGATTGAAACGGAATCGCTGTCGGAATTGGATACATAGATCATGCCGTTCGCCGCATTTTCAATAATCGCATTCGGATGCAGCCCTACTGGAATGGTGCTTTTGATCGTCAGCGTTTCTGGATCGACCACACTAATGCTGCTTTCACCCCAGTTGCTGACATAAAGGGATTTCCCATCATTGCTCATTACAGCTGCATACGGATGTTTCCCAACAGCGGTTGTCTTTACGATTTGATTTGTGGCAAGGTCTATTTTTGAAACGGAATGATTTAAATTATTCGCAACAAAGAGCGACTTTCCATCCCTTGAAACGGAAATTCCAGCAGGATAAAAGTTTGTTTTGCTGCTATCTTTAAGCATAATTGGAGATTGTTCAGTTAACGTTCCATTTTCAAATCCATAGACACGGATCTTGTTATTCCCTCCTGCTGATGCATAGACGGTTTTTCCATCGCTGCTAAATGCGACTCCAAAATAGAGGGATTCAGGAGATTTGTATGGAATGGTCTGTACGACCTTCTGGGTGTTAACGTCAACCACTTGAAGAGATTGTTCCCCTTGTCCATCGTTGGAAACAATAAGATAACGGTGATCCGGGCTTAATACACCACCCATTGGGAAATCACCAAGCGTTACTTGGTTACCAGAAGGAGTAACGGGCCACCCATGAGAGGTAACTGCCGTTCCATCTGCCTTAGGTCCAACAAATTGTGTGTAACCTGCATAGGCTGACGTTGAACCAAGAAGCAAAGTAGCCAGCGATGCGGCCAGTATCTTTTTGCGTTTCATAAAAACATCTCCTTATTAATATGTAGTCCTTACACGCTCCATCCTACTCCCGCTTTGTAAAATAGAAGTTAAGTAGAGTTAAAGAAATATAAAGAAAAATAGGAAAATTTTAGGGTTGTTTTTCTCATTTAGTAGTTTTAACTAAGTCGACATCTGCCTATATGCCCAGAAAAAATAAGTAAAAAAAACAAGGTGCCTAAAAGTTTAGGTCACCCTGTTAGCTGCTCTTTTTAATCCAGTAGAAATTTCGTTTTTACATACGAGTTTCCCAGTTAGAGCATGATTTATTGTAAATTCTGATTGGTTACTTTTTTATTATCTCCCTTATTTTCCTGACTCTTGTTCAGTTCCGCTGTCTGGGGAACCAGTATCGCCTGAATCTTGATTTTGCTCTGTATCCGCATCTGTCTTTGTATTGCTACAACCTGAGGCAACTCCTACCAACATGAAAGACGCCATTAACACTAACATCCAATTTTTTAGATCCTTCATTTTTTCTTCCTCCTTGATTGTTTCAAATTTTAGTACAATCTCATGATATAAAAATCTGTGAGAAAAAGAAGAAGAATCACTCATTCTTTACAATCATTAACTAATTATTTATAATTTTCACAATAATTTAGCAAAACGTTTAAATTGACTAGTCCATTTCAACCTTTCTTTTTTTATCTGCTAATCCATTGTTCTTATAATTCTTAAATGATTTTAAAAAAATCGAATAATCACTCCACTTTCATTTGAGTTAAAAAGCTTCCTCCTATAAAATCATTAATATGAAATATAAATTTGGAGGCACCCGATGAAATTAAGTAATGAAGAACTCGAAATATTAAGACTGATCGAAGAAAATCACAAAATCTCAGAAGAAACAATCGCCTTAATGGTGATGAGCAGTGAAGAAACCGTAAGAAATATCATTAAAAAATTAGAAGAAGAAAAAGTAATTGTCAGTTACCCGGCCTTAATCGATTGGAGCAAAGTCGAGGGGCAGGAAAATATCATTGCGATGATCGATGTTAAAGTAACACCGAAGCGCGGAGTTGGATTCGATGAGGTCGCCGAAAGAATTTATCGTTTTCCAGAGGTAACATCTCTTTACCTCATGAGTGGTGCCTACGATTTATCGATCACCATTGAAGGTCAAACCATGAATCAAATCGCGTCCTTTGTATCGGAAAAACTATCAACGATTGATAATGTCATTTCAACCACAACCCATTTCATGTTAAAAAAATACAAACATGATGGGGTGATTTTTGGCGGCGGCGATGAGAAAGACAGGAGAATGGTGATTACACCATGAGAAAAGATTACTCCCACTATATATCTGAAACTGCTAGAGAATTACAGCCATCTGGGATCAGAAAATTCTTCGATTTAGCTGCCGGTATGAAAGACGTGATTTCTTTAGGCGTTGGCGAACCAGACTTCATTACGCCTTGGAACATTAGAGAGGCCGCCATTTTATCGCTGGAACAAGGCAATACCGCCTATACCGCGAATCCTGGCTTACTAGAATTGCGGCAGGAGATCTCTAATTATCTCGGAACAAGATTTGCAGTCAATTATGATCCAACAAACCAAATTATCGTCACTGTCGGAGCAAGCCAGGCAATCGACCTAGCCTTTCGCGCCATTCTAAACCAGGGTGATGAAGTATTGATTGTTGAACCAGCGTTTGTTTCTTATGCTCCCTTGGTTTCGATTGCCGGCGGGACACCAATCGCCATTTCTACCTCGCCTGCGAATGGTTTTAAATTAACACCCGAGCAGTTAGAAGGGGAAATTACAGAAAAAACGAAAGCCATTTTGTTTTGCTCGCCCAACAATCCAACGGGCAGTACCCTAAACAAAGAAGAACTGAAAGAAATTGCCGCCATTGTTGAAAAACATGATTTAATTGTTATTTCCGACGAGATCTATGCAGAATTAACCTATGAAGAAACGTATACAAGCTTTGCAACAATTGAAGGCATGTACGAGCGAACGATTTTAATCAATGGATTCTCAAAAGGCTTTGCGATGACCGGCTGGAGATTAGGCATGCTCGCTGCCCCTAAGGAATTTGTTGAGGTCATGTTGAAAATTTTTCAATATACGACGATGTGTGCTCCGACCATGCTCCAATACGGCGCTATTGAAGCACTAAGGAATACTTTTCATGAAGTAGAAGCGATGAAACGAAGCTATCGAATGAGACGGAACTATGTCGTGCATACCTTGAATAAAATCGGCTTGGACTGTCACACACCTGGGGGAGCCTTTTATGTCTTTCCTTCGATCAAAGCAACTGGCCTCAGTTCCGAACAATTCGCCGAAGAACTACTGATGAAGGAAAAAGTCGCAGTCGTGCCCGGCAATGTGTTTGGAGAAAGTGGAGAAGGTTATATTCGCTGTTCCTACGCAGCCTCCATGTCACAGCTGCAAGAAGCCCTGAAAAGAATCCAGAGATTTATCGAGTCAAAGGGCATCTACGGCGAAAAACGAACAGAAGAAATAAAACTAAACCAATAAATCACAAACCGTAAAAGCCCAATTGCTGTATCGTCTACCTACAAGCGATGGGGCTTTTTTTCATGTTTTAAGTGGTGCCTGACACCAATATTTTATAGGCATATTTTGTTAGTGCCTGACACCGCTTTTTTTATGACAGACCTTCCAATCTATGCTAAAATACTCGAGGTAATGGTAAAAAAAGGGGTGAACTATTTGTGGTCCTTTTCAATCAATCTTTTTAATAGAAAGAATAAGAATTCTCCTCCGAATCAAGAGTTTATTCATAGTAACTACGATGTATTATTTGAGCGAATTACGCTCGTTTCTTATATGTTAATCTCTACTTATCCTTGTTTTTTCATCGTTGACTTTTTCCTGTTTAATAAACTGAGCAGCCCTACATTTAAATTCAATCTTTCTGCCATTCACATCATTGGTCTTATCATCTCCCTTTTGATTCTATTCATTTATCATTTTTATAAAAATATTTCCAAGGGGTTCGTTGTTACTAGTTATATCCTTTTCTATTTATTAATCGGGGCAGCCTCTTCTATTAATAGTCAATTATTTACTGGAAATATATACTCCTATATCATTATTTTATTAGGAGTTGCCGTCTTCTTCCCAGTACAGCCAAGAAACGTATTGATCCTGTTTTTGGGTATACATATATTTTTCATTACAGGTTTATATCTTATCGAACATGAGCACTTCTCATTTTTATCAAAGTTGATTAATTCAACTGGAACCGTCGTCATTTCTTTCATGATTGCCCTATCATTCTATTCATTTCGTAAAAATGATTTTTCAAACAAAATGAAACTAGAAAGAAATGAGGAAAATTTCAGGCGTCTATTCAACCTAAATCCGAACCCGATCATCCTTAAAAAGCTAGAGAATGATGAAATTTTGCTGATGAATAAACACGCCATTGAATACTACCAACTCCAAGGTAACGATATGACTCAAATAGACGGAAAATTCTTGTTTCAAAACATCGGAGAAAAACTAGACATCCTAAAGCGTCTGGAAGAGCAAAAAAGTATAAAAAACTTTTGCGTGGAGCAACAAATCACTCCTGATATCCGGAAATGGGTCATGTTGAGTTTAGAATTGATAGATTACTTGGATGAAGCTTGTATCCTGATCGGCGTCACTGACGTCACCGACCTGAAAAAAAATGAGGAAGAACTTTTTAAACACGCTTCTTATGACATGCTTACTGGAGTGTTAAATCGAAGAAGTGGGATGGAATTGCTTAGTAGGCATATGAGCGGCGAGGCAGAATCTCAAGAATTCATTATCTGCTATATTGATATTAACGATTTAAAAATAACCAATGATCTTTTCGGCCACTCAACAGGTGATGACTTAATTAAGACTTGCTGCGACACGATTAATCGTCATATTACAAACAATGACGTATTATTTCGATTAGGCGGAGATGAATTTATCATTGTCTTCTTTCAAAAGCAGATGAAGGACGCCCGGCAGCTGGTGAAAAACATTAAGCGTGGGTTCGAGGATATTAATGTTACCAATCAAAAGCCTTATTCAATTTCTGCTTGTTACGGTTTTTATCACTATAAACCTGGAACCGAAATAACGCTTGAAAAAATTCTCGAAATGGCCGACCAGGAGATGTACAAAGAAAAGTTCGTTCACAAAAATAAATTCACGAGTCCAGCCCCTACCCCTAGCTTGGAAAAGACATTTATTTGAGCTAGAAAAGCGCAAGCGCCTTTTTCAGGAGCGACAGGCATAAGACGAGCCGGCGTGAAGGTTGCTTTTTAACCTTCAGGACGGATTGGCTTATGACCCCGAGCCCCTAGGCGCTGGAGCTAGACAGATCCCTAACGGTTGCGATCCTTTTCATCCTGTCCACCTTCTTTGGTCCACTCGTTAGTACGGTTTCCGGGATTTCTGCGATTACCGCACCGGCTTTAATCATTGTCGGCAGTCTAATGATGGGAAGCATAGCAAAAATCCGCTGGGACGAGCTGGATGAAGCCTTCCCTGCTTTTTTGACCGTCTTGAGCATGCCGCTCACATCAAGCATCGCAACAGGGATCGCACTTGGTTTCATCAGCTACCCGCTTTTAAAACTGGTTAAAGGTAAGTGGCGTGAAATTCATCCATTGCTGTACGTGTTCGCTGTCTTGTTCTTTATCCAACTTGCATTTTTACAACATTAATATAAAAAGCGCTCCTTCACAGTTGAGAAGGAGCGCTTTTTAATGGTAAAAGAGTGTCAGGCACCAATTTGGTGCCTGACACTCTTTTTATGTTACCTATTTTTTAGGAAGATCAAGTGCTTGGTACGCTAATTGATACTTTCCGCCGTCTGCCACTTCTGAATGGTACAATGCCTTTAGGGCAGTATTTTTCTCAAGCCCGTGTTCTACTTTTAACTCTTTAAAGCGTGTATGCAATTCTTTATTATCCTTAATTAGTTGCTGCATTTGTGATTTCAAATACTTCATAAGATGATTAACTCCTTTCAGAAACCAAATCCGTTCCCCAAGTATAGCATTAATCAACTTTATTTAAATAAATCATCCATATTTATTTTCTCTGACCGTGTCCCTTTTGCCGACTTTTTTTTATATAGAGTGTAATAGGAGGTGGAGGTTTCGGTCACTTAAAGGCTCTCTTTCTTACCGAAGACTGGTACAATTACATTTTCGGTAACTAAGAAAATCAACTGTTGGTGAAATCCTGCAATAATTACTGTGACAAGCACTTACCTATTTGTCCATACTGACATAGCATGTATAAATAATCAATTTTTAGAAATGGAGAGGATGAAATGAAGCTTTATTTAGATCCAGGTCATGGCGGACAAGACCCAGGTGCCCAAGGTAATGGATTAGATGAAAAAGATGTGACGTTAGCTATCGCGCTCAAACTACGGTCCATTTTACAAAATGATTATGAAAACATTGACGTAAATATGAGCAGGAGCAGCGACACCACAAAAAGCTTAAGTCAGCGATCGAGTGAAGCCAATGCATGGGGCGCAGATTTTTTCTTAGCCATTCATATCAATTCCGGACCTAGTACCGCTCTGGGCTATGAAGACTTTATATACAGCGGCTTATCTGACACTTCTAAGACAGCCCAATATCAAGATATCATCCATGCCGAAGTCATGAAAGTGAATCAACTGAAAGACCGCGGCCAGAAAAAGGCTAACTTCCATGTGTTACGTGAATCAAACATGCCAGCACTCTTAACGGAAAATGGATTTATCAGTAACGATCACGACGCCGCATTAATGAAACAGTCTTCTTGGATCCAAAAAGTAGCTCAAGGTCACGCCAACGGAATTGCATTGGCCTTTGGCCTAAAACGGAAAGCAAACAACCCGCCGAAACCAGATTCCGGAACGCTTTTCAAAGTAATTGCCGGTTCATTCAAATCAAAAGAAAATGCGGACGAGCGAGTAGACCAACTCAAGGCAAAAGGCATCGAATCATTCGTAGATAACACAAAAATAGCGGGCGAAACATGGTACCGAGTTCAAGCTGGACCCTTTTCCAATCGAGAAAATGCCGACGACCGTTTAGCAGAAGTAAAAAAAGCCGGAATCAACGATGCTTTCCTAGTTGCAGAATAAGCAGGCATTTAATGTGGCATTTATGGTATCACAGTTATGGTGTTACAGTTATGGTGTCAGGCACCATCCGTGGACACTTGTCCGCCACAGAAGGACAACCATTACGAAGGATATTGCCCTACAAAAGTCCCCTTAATGGCGAATAGCTGGGAGGCCTTTTGTAGGGTTTTTCTTCTTTAAGGTTCAGATAGAAGCCATTGGATTGGATTTGCCATAACATATATATGAACGTATTTTAAATGAAATGGGGGAGTAAGTATGAAGCTATATTTAGACCCTGGTCATGGCGGTGATGATCCCGGAGCCCAAGGGAATGGTCTGGATGAAAAAGATATTACCCTAGCTATTGCGCTTAAAATACGAAATACCATCCTAAAGGATTATGAAAATGTTCAAGTTAAGATGAGTCGTACAAGCGATACCACCAAAAGCTTAGCACAGCGCTCAAGCGAAGCCAACGCCTGGGACGCAGACTTTTTCCTGGCTATTCACATCAACTCTGCTGACAGTTCAGCCCAAGGATATGAGGATTTTATATACAATGGCGCCTCTAACTCAAGTAGAGCAGCCACAGTCCAAGATATCATTCATGCGGAAGTGATGAAAGTGAATCAGCTAAAAGACCGCGGGCAAAAAAAGGCCAATTTCCATGTAATAAGAGAAACAAATATGCCAGCAATCCTAACGGAAAACGGCTTTATCAGTAATAAACATGACGCCCAATTAATGAAAGATTCATCCTGGCAGCAAAAAGTAGCTCAAGGCCATGTCAACGGAATTGCAAAGGCCTTTGGTCTGAAACGCAAAGCAACGAAGGAAACACCGAAAACAACAACTACACCGAAAACACCCCAATCTAGTTTAACAACAGTTTACACCGTCTATGTTGGATCCTATAAATCCAAAGAAAATGCACAAGACAGGGTAGCTGAACTGAAAAAGAAAAACATTAAAACTTCAATTGTTACCACTAAAATATCTGGAGCAACCTGGTACCGAGTGAAAGTGGCAACCTATACGACCAACGCAAACGCAGAAAAACGTCTCAAAGAAATCGAAAAAGCAGGATATAGGGATGCCTTCATAATTATTGAAAAAGCCAGTACAACGACTACTAAATCAGCTACTCAAAAACCAACTACGAGCACCAATAAATCAGCTGCCCAAAAGCCAGCTACGAGCACCAATAAATCAGCTACCCAAAAGCCAACTACGAGTACCAGTAAATCAGCTACCCAAAAACCAACTACGAGTACCAGTAACTCGGCTGCTCAAAAACCAACCACAAGCACCAGTAAAACAACAACAGCAAAACCCGCCACAACCACCACCAGCAAAGAAACGAATACTGCAGGCGGCACGAATAAGAACACGAACCCAAGTCCGGCTCCAGCCAACAGTACAAAAGAATCCCCCATCATCGCCGACCCCGGTCAATTTACCATTTTAGGTCCGACCTTCCTAACTCCGGAACAGATGAATCAATTTGTGAAAAAGGTCAATCCTAACGCGCCGGAATTAGGTCAATTTTACCAAACATTAGGTAAATATTACGGCATTAGAGGTGATGTCGCCTTTGCACAAGCCATCCACGAAACAGACTATTTTCGGTTTACCGGAGTCGTCAACCCTGAACAAAACAACTACTCAGGGATAGGAGCAACTGGAGGAGATACTCGCGGAGCAAGCTTTGAAAATCAAGAAGAAGGTGTACTTGCACAACTTCAACACTTGTATGCCTATGCGACAGCGAAGCCACTTCCAGATCAATATCCATTGGTTGATCCCCGCTTTCATCTAGTCGACAGAGGATCTGCTCCAACATGGACCGCTTTAAACGGAAAATGGGCTGTTCCAGGTACCACATACGGGCAATCCATTCTAAATCTCTATGAAAAAATGATCCATTCCGGATAATTAATAGCTAGAGAAGCAACAACTCCAGCATCTTCCCAGATTGTCTTCCTCCATTTCAGTGACTTACTTGGATGATTTCCCCAAACGAAAGACCTCTTTTATTTTTAAAAGAGGTCTTTTCCTTTGTCAGATAGTTCATTCCGCCCCCTCGATTCGGTATATTACCGAAGAAACGAGACCACAATGATATAAAAAGGGAGGTCTCACCATGCGCGGAATATTTATTTTATTATGGGCAGCTGCAATCTTGATTTTGACCTGTACCGCCGATTTTTCTGAATTAATGGCATCTGGCGAAGTCCGCTTTGAGTGGGTCGGTCATCCGAATTTTTCTGATTTGCTATTCCCCTTACCGCTCGAGCTCAGCCGTGACTTCCTGCTTCAAAAATGTGGGCATGCCTTTGCCTTTCTCATTTTGACATTATTACTACAAACTAAATTCCATTCAAAAGCATTCATTCTTATTCTAGCTATTTCCTTTGCTTTGCTAACTGAAATCCTGCAATTATATTTCACTCGTGATGGAAGAATGTTTGATATCGGATTCGATCTAATCGGTATTCTTTTTGCATCAGGGACACGGAGTCTACTTACGGTGCACCAATCAAGGCAAACCGGGTTATAATGGAAGTTATTTATGTTAAAAAAGGCGAAAACCAATTAGTGGTTAACACCCTTGTTAAAAATGTAAATTCATAGCCTTTATAAAAGGGAAGTTCCAAAATGATCAACCCTCGAATTTGATAATCGGTTTACTTTTAGGATTTAACCATTTAATTACCTTCAATAGATCATTTTCAGAGATAGCCGTGCATCCCAATGTATAACGAGTGGACTTGTTTTTGATGTGTAAAAAGATAGCACTTCCAGCTCCGTTAATCACAGGATCATCATTATAGCGAATCACCACCGCGTATTTGTAGAGCGGGTGAGTCAGCCGTTCATACGACTTCCATTTCCACGTGGGATTACCATTATATTGGACCCATTTGTTGTAGTCTTTCGATTTTGAGTAGTCGACCCAGTAATCGGTTTTAGTCGCTTTACGAAATGGGTATTTTATTCCAGAAGGTTTGGTTCCCCAGCCAAACGACGTTCCAAGCAAATACGTCCCTCTTGGTGTTAGGCTGTCTCCTTCCTTAGTTTTCCCGACTCCCTTTTTACCGACAATCGCTTGCATTGGAGAGGATATTTTCACCCATTTCCCGTTTTTCTTTTCATACCTTTGCAAGATGGCTTTTGTTTTATCGCGGGTTGAGGCCTTGACAACAATCATTTGTCCGGCAGCTTTTTCGAGATTCATTTCATGAACGCACACTGCTAATTGCCTCTGTCTTGTGGTTGCTTTTTCTAGTTTAACTTTCTGGTCACGTGCAACAAATAGCCCGTTTCCTAAATCTAATTGAGAAGTTTGGATCGCATAAACAGGAATTTTCTCACCGGCCCTTGCTGTTCTCACCGTGATTTTCTTGCTCCCATCGATTTTATAAAGGATGGTCTTTTTCAAAAAAGTTACCCTGCCAACCTGATAAGGCTTAATTGCTTCTTTCCCCCACATCACCTTTGTTCCGGCCTTTACGGCTGCACACGGATTATCTGCTGCAGAGGCTTCTTGCTGGTTAAACATCACCAACGCATAAAAAACGAACAAAATACGAATAATTTTTGATCCCTTTATTTTCCTCATTTGAAATGGTATCTCCTTGCTTATTTATAAAATATTGTTAATTATATACTAACATTAACACAGAATTTATAATGATTTAAACAGAAAAAAGCAGCCCTCATCAATGTGAAGGCCGCATCACAAAACAATTATTCTATCAAAATGGCACTTTTTTATAGTATCTCCTGGTTGTCAGCGGGTGGTCCCTTTGTTGTTCCAAATGACAGCTGACTCTCTCAAGGAAAGCCGCGCAGACAATCGGAGAGACAAGACTTCTTAACCCTTCAGAAATGCCAGCTAATTCATAATCCTTTGTATCAAAAACCGTTAATTCCTTCGTGTAATGCTCAGCAAAGCGCTCGACTCTCTCTGTGAGCGGACGGGATTTATCCTCCCCTTTTAGTAGAATAACACTCGTATCTTCCTCCACTAATTCCAATGTACCGTGGAAGAAATCGGACGCATGTACCGGCCGTGTTTTAATCCATTGCATTTCCTCTAAAATACACATGCCATAATAATAGGTTTGACCCCAATCGATACCTGTCCCCGTAAGGATATGGTATGGGGTCTCCTTATGTTTTCGGGCAAACTCGGCAGCCCTAGGTTCAACTACTTCCTTTACTTTTAGAAGTGCACTTGGTAAATGCATCATTTCCTCGACAAATTGTTGATATTGCGGGAATTCATTTCGCTTATACATCAAGCGGAACGCTAGTAAATAGGACTGGATATAAAACGATTCACAGGAGGTATCATCTGCCGCATAATTGACAAAGGTATAATCGGTTAAATTCGCTAACGGTGTAGCAACATGACCCACTAAGCTAATCGTTGTCGCACCTTTTTCCTTACAGAACGCCGCCGCCTCCACTGTTTCTTTGGTCGTGCCAGACAAAGAAGGCAAAATAACTAATGAATGTTCATCTAAATGTTGATGATCCATCAACATTAATTCCGGAGCGATTTCCGTAAAAACAGGTAAAGTTGAATGAGTTTTTAAAATATATTCAGCCGGGTACATGAGAATGGCTGCTCCGCCAGTACCGACAAAGAATACATTTTTCAAACCTCTTTCCATCACCGAATCTATAGCCTGATCAAATTCATCCTTAAGAGACAGTGCTCCATTTTGGATGGCTAAATATCTTTTCACATCAAAGTTAAACAAACATCCCACCTCCTAATAGGCCATTTTACGGTAATATCTGCGAATCTCTAACGGATGATTTCTTTCCCTTTCAAGGTAAACGCTGATTCTGCCTGTTAGTGCCCAGTTAAGGCATACGGCAAAGTGCTTTCTGAATTCGTCACTAATCCCTTCCAATGGATAATCCTTTGTATCCAAGATGAACAATTCCTTTGTGATATTTTCTGCGAATCTTTCCACACGTTCCACCAATGGACGAGTTTCGTCTTCTCCTTTAAATAGAATGACACTTGTATCTTCCTCAACCAGCTCCAGCGTTCCGTGAAAAAATTCAGCTGCATGAATAGATTTGGACTTAATCCATTGCATTTCCTCTAAGATACACATGGCGTAGGAATACGTATTCCCCCAAAGGTTCCCCGCACCAACCAGCATATGGTAATCTGTATTTTTGTGCTTTATAGCGAATTGCTCAGCACGGGCATCGAAATCCTCGAGTGCATGAACAATACCTTGTGGTAAAAGGGCAATTTCTTTGGCAAACTGATCATATTGCGGAAATTCATCATTGTTATGAATAAAACGGAAAGTAAGCAATTGCAAATGAATAAAGAACGTGTCAAAGGAATGCTTTTCGTGACCAGTTGAGATGCAATAATCAACGGCTTCTGCCAATGGAGTGCCAAGTTCAGCCACTAAACCAATCGTTGTTGCCCCCATGCTCTTACAGAACTCGGCAGCAGCCACGGTTTCTTTTGTCGTTCCAGTAACAGAAGCAAAGATACAAACCGAATCCTTTGTCAGGTGGCGATTATTCATAACAAGGAGTTCAGCCGCAATCTCAGCATGAACCTCCAGCGATGAATTTGACTTTAAAATATACTCATATGGATACATCATCGCAATCGTCCCACCGGAACCGATCAGGAAAATATTCTTAAAACCTTTAGCCGAAATACCATCCACAACCCTCTCAATCTCTTCCCTCTTCCCCATCGCCTCTTGCCCAACTAACTGTAAATATAAATCAGCATCAAATTTCAACATCCAACATTACCTCCAAATTTAAATTAGAATTTTTGGGACTACAAATTTATATAGAAACATTTGGTGCCTGACACCATTCATGGACATTTGTCCTCGTCTCGCGAACAATAAGGACCATCCCCCAACTGTCCACCCACAGCGGACAAATAGCCAAAGTGTCTTTCTTTGGTGCCTGACACCAACAATGAATCACACCGACAATGACTCCAACAATTGTATTAGTAAGGTACTTTCCACATGTATCTTCTGGTGGTTAGTGGGTGGTTGCGGGCTTCGGCTAGTTCTTCGGCGTATTGGCGCAGGACGGTTTGCAGGACGAGTGGGGCGATGTAGCCTTTGACACTTTCGGCCACGCCTGTTAGGTCAAATTCCTTCGCATCGAGAACAACTAGTCTTTCGCCATAATGTCGGGTGAATTCCAATGAACGTTCTTCTAATGGACGAGTCTCGTCTAAACCCAACAGCTGAATCACTGGAACGTCTTTATCCAACACTTCAAATGGCCCATGGAAATACTCCCCGGCATGGAGAGCGTGGGAATGAATCCACTGCATTTCCATCAGCAGGCAAATCGCAAACCAATAGGCAATCCCATAATTGGCGCCGCTCGCCATGGTGTAAATCACTTTTTCATCCTTATAGGAATTAGCAAATTCCTTGGCCGAGGCTAAAAACTTTGCTTTCTCTGATACGAGTATTGGGTCTAGGTTCTCTAAGGAGGCAACGACCTCTGAAAACTTTTCATTTCCTTCTTTGATGGCCAGAAGTCCAAAAACAAGCTCCAACATCACAGCCTGCGCCTCGTTTACAAACTTCGCTTCTTTCCCATCTTCATAAACAATGACATATTCAGATACTTGGGCAAGCGGTGATTTCGCATCAAAGGTTAGCGAAACAGTAATCGCACCTTTTTCCCGTGCGAAGCGGGCTGCCTCGACCGTCTCTGGCGTTTTTCCATAGTGCGAGCACGAAATCACCAACGATTTCTCATTGAGTTTCCGTGGGTTACGGTGCACAAACTCATTGGAACTATATAGGTCAGAATCAATGGTGTCACTTTCACGATCTAACACGTATTTACTTGCATACATGAGGGAAGAAGAGCCCCCGCATCCTACGAAATAAACACGATTAATGTCCCTTTCTTTAAAAACCTCTAAAGCCTTTTGAACGTCTGCTAACATTCTTTATCCTCCTTTATTTATTGACTTTACGGTTGAAACTTCCTTTTGCGTATATTGGAGCCTTTGATATGCACCAAAACAAATCAAGGCAAAACCACAAATTAAAATACAAGAATACAGCAGCACCAAGGACCCAAACCCATCGTACAGCAGCCCGCCCAGCAAAGGCCCGATCGTTCTGCCCACATTGGCAGCACCACTGACTAAACCTTGATACATACCTCTTCTATTGAGGGGTGCCAGTCGATCCGCAATCGCTGGCACGGCTGGAAAAATAAGAATTTCTCCGATTGTCATAATCACCATCCCCGTTACAAACCCGCCATACGACTGGCTGTGTGACAGGAGGGCGAAGGTTAGCATAAAAAAAATCACACCGGATAGAAGCTGCCACTTCACCGGACTCTTCAGTCGGGCCATGAACCACTGGATCAAAGGCTGCCCAAACAAGATCAGTAAACCGTTGATTGTCCACAAAGCACTATACGCTGACAACGGAAAACCTAACTGGTGCATATAATTAGAAATACTCGTTTGCCATTGGATATACGTAACCCAACAAAACATAAACCCTAAACAAAGAATGAATAACGAATGGAAGCTTTGCTTCGTAGGACGCACTTCTTTTTTTAGCGTCAGGGCCGTATCCTTTTTTACAGTTGCTTCATAAATGGGTTCCCTCTCATCAAGAGCAAACCAAACGATGAAAATAAACAGGAGGTAGGTGAACCCATTCACCCAAAAGACGTATTGAAACGAAAATTGGGCCACAATTCCACCGAGAGCGGTACCTACTGCTACACCGAAATTGAGAACAAGGTAAATTAAGTTAAAGCTTTTTCTGCCGCCTTCCTTCCAAACAAACCCAGCGAGTGCATAAATGGGAGGGAAAATGGTTCCAATCCCTAATCCAAGAAGAATCATCGCTAGAATATAGATAGGCCATGATAACCTTATTGAAATAATGAAAATAAGACATGCTGATGTTAGAACAGCGAGGAGCAGGGTTCGTTTCCCTCGGATGCGGTCATACAAATAGCCGCCAAGAAAACTGCCAACAATTTCAGCCCCGGAATGAAGCATTAGAACAAATCCCGCTTCAGATAGTGTTTTACCCATCCCTTGGGTCATGTAAATGGTATGCAAGGGCCAAAGAAAAGCCATACCTGTCGAATTGACTAACATTGCTATTAATAAAACTTTTAAATTCCTAGGATAACTCCTCCATATAGACATAGGATAAACTCCTTTATATCGCTGAACTAGTCACCCGATTCGGAACAATTCCTCCACTTTTACACCAGAAAGGGTGCAAGACTTCGTAACGATTTTTCAACGGCCTGATTTGGATCTATCAAGTATTGAGAAGAAGTAAACTCCAACGTAAGAGCGCGATTGTAATTGTGGTCACCTAAGGTTTTCATGTATTTTTCCAATGGCAGGCTGCCGTCTCCCCAAGCTAAGTGTCCACCCGGGTCCCCATCCATAAAGTGGATATGGACAAAATCCTCGCGTAATTCTTCAAAGTAGCTAGCTAGCGCTTCTCCTTCAACCGCAAGCGGAATGGTATCGACCATTCCCTTCAGAGCAGGTGAATGGATTGAATCGAGCATTTCTTTTAGATCAGGCAAAGTATTAATCAGATTGGACTCGATTTTTTGTAGTGGCTCCAAGGCCAGAACGGTTCCTTGTTTCTCCGCATAGGCGGTAAGCTGCTCTAATGAATCTTGGGTCCGGCTCCAGGCTTCCCGTCTGCTTTCATTGCGGTACCCCCACCCGGCCGTTACTAACACCATCGGGGCTTCTAATTCAAGAGCGGCATCGATTGACTTTTTAAAGTAAGCCACACTTCTTTCACGAATCGCTGACTCCTTTGCCGCAAGATTAATAGGGTACATACACTGTTCAGGTGTAAAGCAAACGACCTCGAGGTCACGCCGGGCAATCTCTTTCTTAATGGCGCGGATTGCAGTTAAGGATAAATCCTCCACATATAGGTGCGGTGCGGCACCCCACAGTTCAATTTTTTCAAACCCATACTTCACCATCGCATCTAAAAAATAGTCCAGCGGATAGTGCAGGTAGTGAAAATTCATCCCAGTTATTTGTGACCGTTTGATTTTTACCATCCAATCCCTCCAACGTAGAAAGTTCGTTAACATCCTAATATTTACCAAAATACTCATTTGGTATATACCATTTAAACCAATCATGAAAAACCAACTGATTAGTTAACAGAATAGGAAAAGCAATCCACCCTTTCCTATTCTGTTTAAAAACCTTCAATTCAACCAACATCTTTGGATAAAATTACCCTTTCACACTGCCAGCAGACAGTCCGCGGACAAATTGCTTTTGGAAAATGATATACGCAATAATCATTGGCAGCGCCGAAATCGCTAATCCCGCCAATTGAATCCCAAAGTTGGTATTCAACTGACTTCGCAAATTCATCAGCCCAACTGGAATCGTCCTCAGGGAAGAGTCTTCCACAAATACTAACGCGAACATAAATTCATTCCAGACGTTCATCCCTGTTAATAAAGCACACGAGGCAATAATCGGTTTCCCCATCGGAACAATAATATGCCTATACACCTGCCACGTATTACACCCATCAATAATGGCCGACTCCTCAAGCTCTTTCGGGATGGATAGAAAATAGGACCGCATTAAGAAAATCGCAAACGGCAATTGAAACGCAACATACGGAAGGATTAACGCCCAGTAGGTGTTGTAAAGTCCCACCGCCTGCAGCAATTTATACAGTGGAATTAAGCTGACCTGCGGCGCCAGCATCAAACCACTTAGGATGAGAAGCAGAAAAATGTTCTGCCCCTTAAACTGAAAGCGGCTTAACCCAAAGGCGGCCATTGACCCGAGCAGTAACACCGAGACGACTGAAGCCACTGTTATGAACACACTGTTTAGGAAAAATTGACCAATCCCCGCATCCCATGCTGCCTGATAATTTCCCCACAGCCAATCCTCCGGCAACGACCATGTGTGCAAGAAAAAGTCTGCATTCGATTTTAGTCCGCTCAAACCGAGCCAGATAATTGGATAGATGATAATCAACGAAAAGATCCCAAACCAGACAAGCACAGCAGATTGGAAAATTCGATTCTTAATCTTCAGGGACATCCGTGAACTTCCTGTCCCGATTTCATTCCTATTACTCGTCTTTACCAAAGGGTTATTATTTATCATTGCCTTACGCCTCCTTCCCTGATTTGCCTATTTTTAACTGAACTAAGGAAAGGGTTAGGGTTATGACAAAAATAATGGTCCCAATCGTGGATGCATAGCCCATTTCATCATTTCGGAACGCGGCCCGATAAAGCATCGTGCCTAAGACCTCGGTTGAACGACCAGGTCCCCCATTGGTCATCACATACACTTCATCAAAGACTTTGAACGCACCAATAACAGTAATCACCGTACCGACAAGAATCATTTCCTTCATTTGTGGCAAGGTGATATAAATGAACGTTTTTATCTTAGAAGCCCCATCAATCATTGACGCTTCATAATATTCAAAAGGGATTTTTTGCATGGCAAGCAAGAAAAGCATCGTCATATAACCGGTATACTGCCATTGCGAAACAGCTACAACGGCATAAATTGCAGTCTTACTGTCACCCAGCCAAGATAAGGCCCATTCTGATTGACCGATTGTTTTTAACACCCCATTCACTAAACCAACTTCTGGGTTATAAAGAAGCTGCCATAATAACCCAACAACAGCAATCGAAATAACGGAAGGGATAAAAAAGACGGTCCGGAAAAAGGGCTGAAATTTTCTAATCAATTTATCTTCTAAAATGGCGGCAATAATTAAGCCCAAACCGACCTGAAAAATTAACGAAATAACCGCGTACAGAGAATTATTTTTCAAGGCGGTAAAAAAGATTGGATCCTTGAAAAGTCTGCCATAATACTCTAAGCCAACAAATACTCTTCCAGCCTCAAAGGAATTCCACCGAAACAAACTGTTATAAAGATTTAATACGATCGGTAAAAATACAAAAAACAGGATGAAAAGGAGCGCTGGCATTATAAATAGTATAGCGGTTCGACTGCTTCGAAATGTTTTTGTCATCCCCAACTCCTCCTAGGAGGGGGTAAGCAGTGCCTGCCTACCCTGTCTCAATAATTAAATGTATCATGTATTAACTTTGAAAACTGTCTAGCTCTAGCGCCCAGCGGCTAGTGGACTTCGCTTTTCTTATTCCACTTCACTTTGTACTTGCTTAGCTACTTTTTGAACTTCTTTGATAATTTCTTCCGGTGTTTTTGACCCGTCAAGCAACAGCTGGATATTGGATAAATACACATCTGCTACCTTGGCATGGACGTCTGTGTCGAGCCATTCGGCCATACCTTCCGCCTTCTTCATGTAATCCACACCTTCAGCTACTTCCTTCAGTGCCGTATCCGGGTTAGTGGCCCCATCAATCGGACTTGGCCAGCCAATTTGCTTCACAAGCTTCAAGGCATTTTCTTTACTTGTTAAGAACTTTAAGAATTTAATCGCTTCTTTCGGATGCTTGGTTTTCAAAGAAACGATAAATCCATCCGGTGCACCAGTAATGAAACTTTGACTGCCCTTACCCTCTGCAATGGACGGCATTGGGAAGAAGCCCCAGTTTCCTTTCATATTATTCTCGACCGTTTGGAACTCTTCTAATTCCACATAGAAGATCGCTCCCTTACCAGCTGCAAATAATTGTTGTCCCATATCATGGGAACTAGAATTAACATTCTTCATAAAATAACCCTTTTTATTCAAATCTACTAACATTTGCATCGCCTTCACATAGCCAGGATCGGTGAACTCTCCTGATTTAGGATTATAGTCTTTCATTCTCACATCCTGTGCGACCATCTTTTGGTTTAATCCTGTTAAGTAATGGATCGCTGCCCATGGGCCTTGGTTTCCGAGAATGATAGGTGTTTCTCCGCCCTTTTTCAGGGTTTCCAACACTTGTAAAAATTCATCCCATGTAGTCGGTGCCTGAAGTTGATATTTATCAAAAATCTTCTTGTTGTAAACAAAGAATTTTCCATTGAAGCGAAGAGGAATACCGTAATTTTTTTCGTTGGATGTGAAAGGTTGAAGAGATGCCGGAATAAAACTGTCCTTCCATGATGTATCTTCATTTAAATAAGGAGTCAAATCTAAAGCTGCATCAGCACGGACGAATTTTCTGGCAAATTCACCTGACCACGAAAACATAATGTCGGGAACTTCGTTACCGCCTAAAATAACACGGAGTTTGTCTTTAATCGGTTCATCTGCAACCGCTTCCATTTTAATCTTGATATCTGGATTTTCCTTTTCAAATGCTTTGACTACTTCTTCAAAATAAGGAGCGTATTCTGGCTGCGGCCATTTATGCAAAAATTTTAATACGACTTTCCCCGAATCCTCATTGGTGGAAGAAGAACTAGAACACCCCGTAAGTACCAGCGCGAACACCAACAGTCCTGCTAATAAAACGTTTATTTTCCTTCTCATTTCATTAACCCCCTTATTTTTTTAAATGATCAATCAGTTAAAATCCTTTCACCTCCCTACCCTTCTATCCTTATTTCAATCCCTTTTAGGAAATTAAAAGGGAATCCCATAACCAAATGCACCATCAACAAGACATGTTTTTGCCGCAAATTTCGCTCCTTCTACCAAACTATTTTTCAGGAGGACAGCTTCCTGCACATCAGGATTCACCTTTTTTTCAGAAAGATAATATAAGATAAACGCGGTAAAAAAGGAGTCCCCTGCGCCAAGCGTATCAACCGGCTGCACAAGGTGCGGCTCTTGTCGGTAAAAGGATTGGCCGTCATAGATGATCGAGCCGCGTGAGCCCATCGTGCCCAAAACTAATTGACTCCCAAAGGAATGGACACGTTTTAATAGATTCTCAACTTCCTCGTCGGCCAATTGCCCGCAACTTAGCAAACTGATATCAATATACTGGCAATTTCTCTCGAGCAACGCATCGGTATAATCACTTGAAAAATCATAAGATACCAGGATTCCGGATTCTTTTAACTTATGTAACTCTGAATCCATATCACTGTAGATGCTGCTATGGGCAATGTCGAAGCTTTTAATATAGGCCAAGTCTTCTGCGCTGAGGACAACCGGATGATCGCTTTGAACACCGCCCCCATTCCCACCAATAAACACTCGGTCTCCATCCACTAAATCAACCGCGGCAAATCCATTCTCCCCCTCATGCTGCCGACAATGAGTAATATCCACCTCCAAGCTTTTTAAGGTGGCAATAATATGCTCTGCAGCCCGATCATTGCCGAACACCCCAAGATAGGCCGCTTCAATCCCTAACTGCTTTGCATAGACACTGAAATTTAAAGCATTTCCACCTGGATACATCGTTTTTTTATAAACATATTTATCAACCACATTATCGCCAATGCCGATTACCTTCATGAAAAAACCTCCAATTACCACAATTGGTATATACCATTTGGTTTATTTAAAAACTGAAATGATTTTGCCTCATTTCAGCTTTAATTCCGAATAAAATTTCACAATGTCACTTCTTGTTAACGAAGTGGAGAATTCAATTTCCTTTTCATTTTTATCAAAAGCAACGGATTCTTGAAAGATACACGGACTTTCGGAACGTATTTTTAACAGCTTGCTTTCACTTTCATCCGACACGGTCACCTGCATGTACTCTTTTGCCATGACAAGGACAATCCCGTACTCTCTTTCTAAAATTTCATACAACGAATCATTTTCCGTAATAATTTCATCAAGCCTTGGGCAAAGCTTCTCTGGCAGGAACGATTCTTCAATCGAGATCGGTGTCTCATTAACAAGCCGAAGCCGTTTAATAGCAGTCATCACTTCCCCCGAGGGAAGCTTTAATTTTTGCGCTAAATGAGCGTGGGCTTCCATTTTACGAATGGACAGGATTTGTGTACTCGGAATCAATCCTTTACTCAACATGTTTTTGGTAAAACTGTTAAAGGTAACAAAATCCATCTCAATTTTACTTTGATTGATAAAGGTACCCGCTCCTACACGCCGTTCTACCACACCTTCCCTTTCCAGGATCGACAGGGTATGTCTTGCGGTCATACGGCTAATTTGAAACTGCTCGGCCAATTCCCTTTCCGAAGGAAGTTTGTCACCGTGTTTAAGTTTCCCACTCTCAATTTCCTCAAGAATTTTATTCCTTAATTGTTTGTAAAATGGAGTTGCCTCTTCATCTCTTATCATTCTACTCATCTCTAATTTCTCCCATTTATGCAGATATTCAATACCATACACAAAGGATATAGTATTTCTACTTCTTTTGTAAATTTTTGTTTTCGTAGTGGTATATACCATTAGGAATAGAGTTAAGATAATCTTTTTGGAAGTTTGAAAACAGGTGATTTGTAAGCGCTTTAAATATGATGTGTCAGAATACTTAATTAATTTTAGGATAATCCATATCTTTAACCTTGTCAACCGAAGAAATTTCTACAAAATCAGCTATGAGAATACTAATTAAACGTTTGATTAGTTTCACCTTAAGCCTTGTCAAGGCTAGGATTTCCCCTCCAACTGCCTAAGTATATTGTCGAGAATTGTCCAGCCATTTCACCGAATATACCTAAGGCATGTCCCCTTAGCATTAGAAAAGAGAGCATGAATCACCTCTCTTTGAACTAAATTACTGATTATAATCCCACATAATCCTCCACTCACCTTTTTCTTTTACTACAAAAACCTCTTGCTTTAAATCAAAATTTCCATATTTCCCTTTATAGGTTTGGGTAACAGGAACCGTGTATACATTTTTCAGCAAAGGTCCTGTTTTAGACATCTTCCACTTCTTCATTTCTTCCGGCTTGCCGATTGTATAGGTAAAGCTTTCCACGCCAAAATGGTTCATGAACACATGGGCACGATCCTGGATGTAGTTTCCTTTAGTGAACTTTTCCTTCATAGCAGAATGAAATAGATTCCATGAATTCGCGAAATCACCGTCAACTTCATACCTATAAAACTCGTCGACCATTTCCTTTGCCTGATTGCTAGGAGAAAAGAAAGCAAACTCCATTGCCAGAAAAATTAAGATACTAACAATCAAAACGATACCAATAATCATACCTTTGGAAAGTCTAGATTTTTTAGCCATGGTTATCTCCTTACGTTCCAAGCTATATATCTAACAATATGTTTAACCATGTCCAAATAGTATTTTGAATTGATTTGGATGAGTAAAATCTCCCCTGCTCCTTCCCTTTATTAACTTCTGTTGAAATCGCTCAGCAGGGTGTCTGGCATCAGAATTATAAATTTTATTCATTAGAAAACAACTTCCTAGATATATTAAAACCACCAATTTCCACTAATAACACCAAGCTTTCTTTAATCTTTAAGCGTTCTCTGCGGTAAGATGGAAGGAATCCGTTGGAACTGCCCCACAATTCTACGATTTAACGATTCTTTCTTTTTCTCCCACCTTTAATATTATAGTCACGAGAAAATTGGCAATGATAGTAGAGGAGGTGAAAAAAAGATGACAAACGACCCGAATCTTCGTGGAAATATGCTCGATCACGAATGGAATAGTGAAGAGGTTCAAAATGAAATCATGTTCAGCGGAATAATCGACGATGAATGGCTCGAAAACAGACGAACAGACGATGAAGACTATGACTATCAAGATGATGACCATAACGATTACGTATGGTAACCCAGCACAAAAAGCCACGGAAAGGTTCCGTGGCTTTTTAAAAAAATTTAAAAAAAAAAAACGCTTACTGGCGGATAAGAACATGTTACTGTCCAAGATGTATTAAAACTCCATAAGTCTCCTCTACATCAGATCGCAACCACAATACAAATAAGGCCGGAATCCCGGCCTCATTTTTCTATCGATTATCCACTTTCTCCGGATAAAGATCATGGTTCATCAAACGGAAATTGGCCATCTCCTCGTACTTAGTTCCCGGCTTTCCATAGTTACACCATGGATCAATCGAAATCCCGCCGCGTGGAGTGAACTTTCCCCAAACCTCAATATATCTCGGATCAAGCAGCTTAATTAAATCATTCATGATGATATTCACACAATCCTCATGGAAATCCCCATGATTCCTGAAACTGAAAAGATATAACTTCAATGACTTACTCTCAACAATCTTTTGATCCGGTACATATGAAATATACATCGTCGCAAAATCCGGCTGGCGCGTCAACGGACATAAACTAGTAAACTCCGGGCAATTAAATTTTACAAAATAATCACGATCTGGATGAAGATTATCGACCGCCTCCAATACCTCTGGAGCATATTCAAATGAATAGGTAGTCCCTTGATTACCTAATAAAGTTAAATCCTTTAAACCTTCTTCATGGCTTCTGCCAGACATACAAAAACCCCCTTGTAATCTGTCCCGATACTTCACTAAAGTAGAGTTTCCCGCAGCAGCTCTATTTTTCAAACTAAAAGGATCCCACAAAAAAGCCACGTCCAGTATGGACATGGCCTAAAGTCATGTATCCATAGTTTTTTATAGAGGGTATCAGCTATGAACCTCTCCCGCAAGTACGGGCATTCTCATCTTCATATCATATAGAACACCACAACATTCGTCAATGGCAGATCAAGGCAAATTTTTGCAGCGCTGGTGCCTGACACCATGTGGTATAATAAAAAATATTTGCCACGACTTTCGGGTTGCGAAATTCTTATATTATGAAAAAGTCCTGTCAAAAGGCAAAGGGGGATATGATGAAACAACAAGAAATAGGGTCACGATCGATTGGGCTGCCGCTAACCATTTCAATCATTGCCATCTCATTTTCGGCTATATTTGTCAAATGGTCAGACGCACCGGCCTCAATTTTGAGTATGTACCGGATGTGGTTTGCTAGTATCTTAATGGTTCCCATCGTCTGGAAAAAACGCAGTGAATTTAATAATATCATGAAAAAAGATTGGTTCTTTTTATTTTTCTCAGGCTTCTTTCTAGCCCTGCACTTTGTCCTTTGGTTCGGGTCCTTGAAATTAACAACCGTCGCAAGCTCGACCATTATCCTTGCCTTGCAGCCAATTGTCTCCTTGCTCGGAGGTTTTCTCCTATTTAAGGAACGAACCACCTTGTCCGCATTGATGACCATGGGTATTGCCATTATCGGAGCGATGATGATTGGCTGGGGGGATTTCGGTTTAAGCAACGATGCAATCATGGGGGACCTGCTGTCGTTTTTCAGTGTCATCTCAGTGGTTGGCTACTTATTAATCGGTCAGACGATCGTCAAAAAGGTATCACATTGGCTTTATAGCTTTTGCGTATTTTTCTCGGCTTCAATTATTCTTACCATCTATAACCTCACAACAGGAGTTTCCTTAACTGGATATCCTGCCAAGGAATGGGGCATCTTCTTGTTACTCGCCACCGTTCCAACGGTCAGTCACGTGATCAATAACTGGCTTTTAAACTACGTCAATGCGACAACAATCTCGATGAGTATTTTAGGCGAACCCGTCGGTGCCACCATTCTAGCGGTCCTATTATTAAATGAACATCTCGTCAGCTGGCAAATTGTCGGCGGCCTGCTCGTCCTGCTCGGTGTCTTCTTCTTTTTAAGCCAGCAGCAAAAACCACTGCCACAAGCGGTAAAAGAAGGCACTTTTAATTAGCCATTAAGAGAACAATCGTACAGAAAACAGGGGCTAAGATTAGTCCCTTTTTGAATACATTTATGTAGTGTGATCAATCACATTGTAATAATCAGTTTTGCTCTTTCATACCATTTACCTCATTCTGTTTTAGAAAACTCTTGATCGTTTCTACGGATAATCCAAGTTCTTTTGCTTCCAAAATTAGCGCAAACCATTCCTTATCAATAACCGTAACATCACTTTCTGAAACATTCATATTCTTCCTCCTAAAATGCTCTCCGTACTCAATTATCCATTTATCTTTTAAATAGTCTATACTGCTCAATATAAGCTATTATATCTAGTACTTTTATAACAATGTGTTGGATTCTGTCGTATTTATAAAATTTTTCCAACTATTATCTGCCGAATTATGCCAAATTATTACAAATCTCTACACCGCCCTTCTTAGAAATTAAAATAACCAAAACCAAATCTTTAACATACGAAAAAGGGCTGCTTACAAAAGACATGAATATGCCTCTTGAAGCAGCCCTTTAGTAAGATTTATTTACCTGAGTTTCCTTTCCGTACCTCTAGTCGTATTTCCTGCGACCCACCCTTTAAGCGGGTCCATTGAACCTTCTGCCTATCAACTATTTTCCCTATTTTACAGCTTCCAAGTTGGGAAATCCGTTTCTTTTTGTTTTTCATACTCTTTCATTCTTGAGTAAGAGTTTGATAGCTTTGATAAAATGTATCCTTGAGGGCTTGTTGTTTCCACTTGTTTGCTTAACTCTTGAATTTTTATATTCGTAAACATGTTTGACACTTGAGCTAAATTTTCAATCGTGTCCATTAATTCAGGGTTATCATTGTAATTGCTTTTGGCGATATAGTAAATATAATCAAGTTTGTTCCTTATGTGCTTTAGCGTCTCGAGATCAAATTGTTCAGTCATTACATCACCCCTTATCTTAAAGCATATGGAACAAAAGGTGATTTGGAACAAAATCCAAAAATAAATTTTTGTGGCAAAAAATAAAGGATGGCCACTTAAACGGAAATCAATGAAATCTACATATCGGATGGCATTATATGAGTTTGAACTTAAAATAGAAAAGCAGAAGTGAAACCCTAAGGTCTACTTCTGCTTTTTGATGTTCATTTAAGCTGTGACTTTTGCTTTTTCGTGATCTGGACCTTTTACTGGGTTCGCAATGGCTCCTTTTAAGAATCCAGCCGCATCGAAGCTGCCTGTTAATTTATGAAAACCTGCTGTAAACCAAGAATAGCCAAGGTATAAACGTAAGACAGTTAAGATAGCGGCAGCGATTTTATTTTCTCTTAAAAATTTGTTAAACATAATTCATTCCGCCTTTCAATTTTTGTTTGTTCTTTATGATTACACTATATTCCCTTTTTCTGTTAAACAACATAGAGATAGTGACAAGTTCACAGTTTGTTTAAAATGTTTTGACGAACTGATGGACAGCCCTAAAAGGAATGCATCAAACCCTACAGTCATTGCTTTCGAACCATTCCCTTTAAGTTGGCATATAGTAAGTTATTAAAATGCAAAGGATGTTCATCTATGTCAGAATTTCCAGTTCCAGTGAAGATTGATACAGTCAGTGGCGGGATTGTTCAATTTGGCAATTCGTTGTTTATTTCTCCTAAGAGCGCCTCGAAAAGCACACATGGCTCAGGCTCAACAAATTCAGGGCTTCATGTCACAACTATTACTGGTCAAAGTACAACCACTTCGGTCAATGCGGATCTACTTGACCAACCCATCGTGCAGGATAACTAACCAGGTTTATAAGGGTATAGACTGGGGGGGTTCTAAAGTATCATGACCCGCAGAAATTCTAATCAAAGCAAAAAGACGACTCGGAAGCCCGAATCGTCTTTCTTTAAATAGAACAGTTAAGCACTTACTTTTGCTTTTTCGTGATCAGTTTCGATTTTTCCAGCTGATTAACAACTGAGATCGTTTATTTCAGAATCTGGTGAGAAAATCCCACCGAGATATTCGGCGTGTTCGAGATATTGTTGCACAAAGTCTTTCAATGTCATCGGGATACCCGTATCTTCTAACCAATAATCATAACTAATCGCCAAAGTCTTTTTGATCATGTCATTTTCTAGCCAGTTAGGGGCTAATTTATGCTCAAGACCGGCAAGGACATTAGCAATTTCTTGAATTGTGGTTATGTTTATCACCTTCTTAGTTATATCACCTTTTTTCTAGTATATGTGATGATCGGCAAAAAAAATTCTAAAACCACTCCATTTCTTATAGTTCGCAGTCGGTGTCACATTCCTTCTATTTCTCACCGAGTTCGGTCGCTTAGACGAAAAATTATATAACTGATACATGTTGATCTATACCAAGCAGGCTTGGAGTTTTCCTCCAAGCCTGTTTTTCTATTCATTTATATTCTAATGTAATACTCTTGCTGCAGTTGTAAATTTAGCCGGATTATACGTAGCAATTTTCACAACATCACCCGTTTGCGGGGCATGTATATATTTCCCGCCTCCAATATATATGCCGACATGATAGGCAGGGTTACCCCTAAATACCAAATCACCTTTCTGTACATCATACGGAGAAATTCTGGTTCCTACATCTTGTTGGTCACGGGATACCCTTGGAAGACTAATACCAACATATCGGTACACATATTGAGTGAACCCTGAGCAGTCAAACCCGCTTGGAGATGACCCGCCCCAAACGTATGGAACGCCCAAATATTGTTTAGCGGCTGCTATTAACGCATTTGCCTTGTCAGAGTTAGTCGCTTGAATTGTCGGCGAACTGGAAGCTGATGGGCTCTTTACCGAAGACTGTGGTGCCTGTTGTCTTGGCCTTTCTGGTGCTTGTTGCTGTACTTCTTCTGGTACTTGTTGCCGTACTTCTTCTGGTGCTTGTTGCCGTACTTCTTCTGGTGCTTGTTGCTGTGCCTCTTCTTGTGCTTGTTGCTGTGCCTTTTCTTGTGCTTGTTGCTGTGCCTTTTCTTGTGCTTCTTGCCGTGCCTTTTCTTGTGCTTCTTGGCGTGCTTTATCTTGAGCATTTTTTTGTGTTTGTTGTTTAGCTAGTTCCGTTTGTTGTTGCTTTAAGGTACTTTTTGAATCAGCCAATAGCTGGTTCATTTCTACTTTATCTGCTTCAACCTTTTTCTGTTCAGAAGCAAATTCATCCTGACTCTTTTTTAATTGGGTTAATTCATTTTCAAGCTTTTGTTCTGCACCTTTTAAGGTTTCTTCTTTTTCTGCTAGAGCCTTCATTATATCTGTATTACTTTCAAGAATTTGCATAACGGCAGTAGATCGAGTTAATAACTGAGAAAAATCTTCAGAAGAAATGATAAATTCTGCGTAAGTGATAATGGACTGTTTCCCTTGTGCCTGCATGGTTCTTAGTCTTGTAGAATAGTAGTCTTTGTTCGTTTCTAAGTCTTTTCTTGCTCTTTCAATTTCAGTCTTTGTTTCTTCCATTTGACCTTGTTGTGCTTTAATATCATCGTTTAGTTGTTTGCTTTTTTCCATTCCTATAATGATTCGGTTGTCTAGTTGTTGTATCTTTGTTTCTATGTCTTCAATTTGTCCTTCGGTCTCGTTGATTTGTCCTTTTGTCTGATTGATTTGTCCTTGGGTAACAGGTCGACTTGCAAAAGCAGGGGTTGCTTGCACGATCGTAGTTAAAAGAGCAACCGATAGCGTAAATATTAATGTTTTCCGTTTCAAACTATAATCACCTTTTCTTAGAGAAAATTATTCCAATTCGTATAATTATAGTTTAAGTTTGTTTGAGAATAATAACAATGGAACTGAGATGAATGTAATAAATTTGTAATGTTATGTAGAAACTTCATAGAAAGCGTCGAATGTAGAACCTAGTTTTCGTGAGAGAATGTTAACTTTCGTCATTTTTCAATATATAAAGGAAAATTGAGAGATTAAGAGAAGAGTGGCAGGGAAATGTCCCAAAAAAACCTCGAAGAATACAGTCTTCGAGGTTTGTTCTGGATTTTGAGGCAGGTACATCGCATATCCTTATTTAGACAAAAGTCTGTGTAGAATTATTTCTACTAAATCGATACACCGCAATCAAGAAAAACGCAGCGGCAAAGGCGAATAGAATCATGAAATTTAAATACAACCCACTAAATTCATTTCCTTCCTGAAGCTTCGTTAACGTATCCAATGTCCAGCGCTGCGGCAGGAAATTAGCAATTTTCTGTAACGATTTCGGCATCACTTCCACCGGCCAGAAGCAGCCGGAAAGCATGACGGTCGGGGTGATAATTAAATTTTGTAAGGCGCCCGCGGCACTGCGGCTGTTTGAAAAAGAAACAATCACTAATGAAATCCCTACGGAAATCAATGAAAATAGCAGCATGACGAACGCCGCTGACCAAAAGGACATATTGATGCCAATATCAAAGATACTTTTCATAATCGTTAACGTGATCAGCACCTGTATCGTCATCACAATCATGTTGACCATGACATTGGAGAAGATATACTTCCTAGCATTAATCGGAGTTGATAATAACCGAAAATAGGTGCGGTTTTCTTTTTCTAAAAGGATGATCTCGGACATATTGCAGGCTGACATCAGCATGATCATAATCAGGAAGCCAATCGTTTGGTTGGTCATTAACTTGTTTTTTGAAGAATCTTCTAAAGCATTTGTGGTCAGCTTATAATCTGTTTGCTGGTAATCCTGATACATCTGCTCAAAAGTCTGTTGATTACCTCCCGCAACATAACTGATCGT
This sequence comes from Bacillus sp. ISL-46, assembly GCF_018613205.1. Taxonomy (NCBI): domain Bacteria; kingdom Bacillati; phylum Bacillota; class Bacilli; order Caryophanales; family Bacillaceae; genus Bacillus; species Bacillus sp. ISL-46. The sequence goes on along the minus strand of NZ_JAGGQR010000001.1, from coordinate 141,125 downwards.
CGCAATATTATCGATATACTGATGTAAATAAGATTTCACGTATGCGGTAATTGCTGCACCCTTGATCGAGGTTAGTTGGATATGGTCAGGCTCCCCAGCCAAGACACTGTCAGAATATCCTTTTTCAAAGGTAATTACACTATCTAGATCGCCAGACGAGATTTGATCTTGAACATCGGCCGTGGTAATCTTGGAAATTTCCACATTCTCTAATCTTTTTAAAAATTGGATTGTATCCGTAGTAATCTTGCTTGTGTCCTGATTAACAATTCCAACATGGAGGATTGTTTTTTGATCGCCGCCATAGACTAGCAGGGAGATAAAAATCCCGATTAACGGCATACATAGATACATAATAATGTTTTTCTTTTTTCGAAACGTCACACGTAACGTGTTCTGAATTAACCAGAGGATATCCTTCATTATAGCCCCTCCCGTCTTTGCAAAGAAATGATCGCCACGAGTAAAAATAAGAGCGCCCCGCCAAGATTGATCGTTAGTGCCGGAATAGCTGCGGCAAAGTCATTCGCATAAATAATCTTTGTCAGCGCTGTATTCATCCAGGTTAGCGGCGAAAGCTCGGTAATCAGCTTGAAAATGCCTTCTGGGTTGTCAATTTTAAAATAAGCCCCGCCAAAAAAGGACGATAACTGCACAAACAGCATGATAATCACTCTCGGACCTGCACTTGTTTTTGACAGGAAGCTGACGCCAATCCCCATGCTGACCGCATACACGACTTCTGTCAGCAGAACAAGGAATACCAATCCAAGATGTTCGCCCCAATTGGCTTTGAAAATGAGCTTGCTAAACAGGATGACGAGCAGGATACAGATGCTATTACTAACGAGACCCCCGAGCACTTTCCCGATGAAAATTTCACTTTTTCGTACTGGAGAAGCAATCAGGCGGTCCGCTGTCTTGCGAACTCTTTCGCTTACGATTAACGAGCTTGACGACATCGCACCGTAAAGAACAATCATCGTTGTGATGACAATTGCATAATAATCCATCGATCCCGGCTTTTTATCGGGAAGCAGCGATGTTTCCTTAATGAAATTTGCCGGCTTTTCACGCGTGAAGGCACTTTCCAGCTTTTGCGGAGCCACCTTCATGACTTCAGAAGCAATATTGTATTGATCGACAAAGGAGGAGAGCATCCCTTGCAGAATATTTCCTTCAATACTGGTCCCATTATTGACATAGAGCTGAATCCCTTTATCGGTTACTTCTATATAACCATCATAGTTACCTTGCTTCACTTCTTTTTCGCCATCGCTATGTTCAGTTGCCTTTTTAAAATGAAGCCCTGATTTTTCGGCCTCAGTGATGAAGTGAGGAAAGTACTCACCCTTCGTTGTATCTTTATATAAGACATCGATATCATCGACGCGCAGACTGGTCGTAAACGTGTTCGACAGTGCCGTTCCAAGGACGAGCATTAACACAATTGGGAAAGCTAACATAAAAAACAAGGTTCGGGTATCCCGGAAGTCTGTTTTAATACCCTTCCACGCGATATTGAGTATGTTCAAAGTGAGTCCCCCCTTATTGGTCACGTAGATTTCTACCCGTTAATGTTAAAAATACCGTTTCCAGGTTCGGTGCTTTTTCTTGTAAAGAGCGGATTTCGATCTGGCTGCTCATAAAATGCTCAATAATCTTGTTTAAGTTATTGACGCCCGTATCTGAGTTGATTTTAATCAAGTTTTCATCGACTGAAACAGCTTCGACCCCGTTTATATCTTTAATCGATTCCAGGTTCACCTTTTCAGTAGATTTAACCTCAATCCAGACATCCTTTGTATTGGTAATGATCGACTTCAGCTGCTCCTGCGTTCCTTCAGCAATGATTTTTCCATGATCAATGATTGCAATCCGGGAACAGATCTCTTCGACTTCCTCCATATAGTGGCTCGTGTAAATAATCGTGCAGCCCATTTCATTCAGCCGTTTTACTGATGTAAGGATATAGTTCCGGGACTGTGGGTCAATCCCGACGGTTGGTTCATCCATAATGATGAGCTTTGGCTGGTGGGCAATTGCACAAGCAATATTTAAGCGGCGCTTCATCCCACCTGAAAAACTTTTCGGATAGCTTTTATGTTTATCCTGTAGGCCGACGAAATCAAGGGCCTCCTCTACTCGTTCATTTAATTCGGCACCACGCAGACCGTAAAGTCCAGCAAAGAATTTTACATTTTCATAAGCCGTCATATCCTCATAGATCGCCAAATCCTGCGGCACCATGCCAATATTCATTTTCGCAAATCGGCTGTATTTAGCACTATTTTTTCCGAGTATGCTAATCGTTCCATCATTGCTGCGCAGCAGACCAGCAATCATGTTAATCGTCGTACTTTTCCCAGCTCCATTGGCGCCCAGAAAACCAAATATTTCTCCCTCTGCAACAGATAAACTCATATTGTCAACTGCGATAAAGTCAGCGAATTTTTTTGTTAAATTGTTAATCTCTAAAACGTTCATCGTTTCACCCCTAGATCGTTTTGTCTATTTCCAGTATAAAGAAAAAGAATAAACGCGCATAAGTGCAATCGTTCATTCTTTTCACATGAGAATATTCATATTGTGAGCGTGAGATTCTCATCACCCTAGTGGCAGGAGCGTAGTGACGGAAAAACCATTGCTGCTGTCGACAATCATTTTTCCATTGACAGATGCCGTCCGCTCCTCCATTCCGATGATACCTAGGCCTTTTTTAATCGTTGCGGTTCCCGCACCATTATCCTTCACTTCAACTCTGATCATTTTGTTTAAAACCTTTAGATCGACGGAAACTTGTGTTGCATGTGAATACTTCATCGTATTCGTCAGCGCCTCTGTGACATTTTCATGGATGATTTTCCATTGAATCGGCGCGATAATATCTAAATTGCCTTCATGGGTGAGGACGGTTTTTATCTGTTGTTTGGCGTTAAAATCATCGATTAGCAGCTTCAAGCGGTGAATCCCCACTTGTTCCGTGGGGGGCTTCATATTTTTTAGGGTCATGCGGATGTTTTCGATCCCCTCTTTCGAAATGTTGATCGCATTTTGGAGGAGCTCGGTTGCTTTTTGTGGATCGGTCTCCATTAATCGTTTGGACGCTTCCATCTGAAAAAGCGCACCGGTCATCGAGTGGCCAATTTTATCATGAATCTCCTGTGAAATTCGGTTGCGTTCCTCTAATTTAAAGGTGTATTCGGACTGCCGTATGTATTCGGTATTTTCATTGATATTTTTCGTTAACTTTTGGAGTTTTTTTCGCATCGAATCGATTTGTTCTTCATTTTTTACCAGTCTATCGCTATAGATAGTCGTGAGCGAAAAAATCATAAAAGAAAGACACGCCACTAAACCGTATAGGGGCTGCAACGATTCATTCATATACAAGATAGGAAGCAAGGAAAGAATCATTAGCGTAATTTTTTTATCGGAAAAACATGCGGCCAGTTCCACAATCGATAAAGGCAGGAGCAGGCTAAACGAGGGATCCACGATGAGATAGGCTCCTGACGTAATAGCGATGGACACCATATGCAGTATCCTTTTGATGGTGTTATTTTTAAAAATATAAAGCGTAATATTTGCACAAAAATACACGAGAAAGGCGAGGACAACCCAGGAGATATGGCTGATATTGGTTTGTACTGCAAGGTAAGCAATATACACTAACAAGATCAGCTTTGTAAAAATAATCCAAAACTCCATTTTAGTCTACTTTTCCCGTCAGATAGTAAATCGCAATTTGAGTTCGGTGCTCAAGCCCTGTCTTGCCTAGAATAGAGCTAATGTAATTAGCTACCGTCCCCTCGGAGATAAATAATTCCTTGGAGATCGCTTTATTTGAATACCCCTTCGCAATCAAGGACATGATTTCACGTTCACGTTCGGTAAACCCTGTGAGATCGATTTTTGTTTCAGGTTCTTTATTAGACGCCGACAAATTGGACTTTATTTTTTCAAGAATAACATCCTGAAGAATGCTGTTTCCATGGAAAACACTCTTCAACGCATCACGGATTTGTTCGGGGTCATTGTTTTTTAATAGATAGCCTTTGGCCCCATTTTTGATGGCATCGAGGATGTATTCATCATCATCAAATGTCGTTAATATGATAGGCTTGGTGTTCGTTGTTTCAGTAATCAGCTTCGTGGCTTCCACCCCGTTCATATTAGGCATGCGAACATCGAGCAGGGCGATGTCGACTTCATGCTTTTGACAGTAATCGACTGCCTCTTTTCCATCACTGACGGTGTCAAGTACTTCAAATTCCCGGTAGGTAGATAGAATGATTTTCAGACCTTCTCGAATAAATAAGTTATCATCCGCAATTATGACTTTAATTTTCATAAGTTTAGGAGCCACTTCCTTATTTTTACTCTCTATACCTGCCATTATAGCAAGAAACCTGGAGGAAGATGCATATCAAATCAAATCGCGGATTTCATAAATGTGTTCATCTGCCCATTCATTGGACGTTTATATGCATAAAGTACAAAAGGTAACCATTTTTAAGGGTAATCAAAAGGACGATTTGTTATCGACAAAAAAGGAGATGTATTTGTATGATGGGAGGACATTTCGGCGGTCACCAGGGGGGACATTATGGGGGGCACGACGGTGGGCATCACGATGGACACCATGGGGGCTATCACGACTTTGGGCATCATGATGGACACCATGGGGGCTATCACGACTTTGGGCATCATGATGGACACCAGGGCTATCACGACTTTGGGCATCATGATGGACACCATGGGGGCTATCACGGAGGCTATCATGGGGGGTATCACGGTGGGTATCACGGAGGCTACCCTGGCTATGGTGGTTATGGCGCTCCATTTGTAGGGGGATTGTTAGGCGGCCTAACGGTCGGTGCATTGTCATCTGGCGGAGGTTATCCATACCCAGTACCCTATCCTGCCCCATACCCAGCACCCTATCCGGCACCTGTACCATATCCAACCAGCTATCCATATAGAGGGTATCCCTATTAGTAGTTGAGTAAAAGACTGATTTCAATGAAGTGGAACTGACACTAGGTCGGTACCTTTTGAGCCAAAAAATAAAGCGTAAAAAGGCCTCTTCAAAGGACTTTTACGCTTTTTCTCTATGAGAGAGTTACCATGATATACTGCATGGTATCTAGTGCCTTTTCTTTCAAACTTAATCATTATGAATATATTGGATAAATATAATAAGTAATTAAGCAGATATTTTCTCTAGTAAACCCATTTGTAAGTTAATTAATTTATCAAGCTTTTCACTTAGTTTTACCGTCTCAACTGAAGTAAAACCTTTGGATAGCCCCACTGAAATCATTGTTTTTCTAAGATGTTCGATTTTGGTAAACAGATCGTCGTTAGTCATCATCAGAAACTCCTTATTTTAGAACTTGTACTAAGTGTACCAATTGAAAGCGAATACAATAAAATAGTTTTCATCATCAAATATCGACACTTTTTACTATCTTCATAATGTTTATGACATTTAATTTTATAGTGACACTCGGAATATGCCGAATACTGCATTCTGCCAAGGAAAAAAGTTCATTTTTTGGACACAAAGATACATAAAGTCAATAAGATGATGAATTTCAGAAATAGCATCCTGTTCTACAAGCACTTGAATGAATATTATTTTTGTATCTGAATACATAAATAAGAAGAGCGTAAAAAACTGTTTCTTCTATAATACTTATGGTGAAACGGAGGTTTTTAGATGAAAAGGTGGTTGACTGTTTTTTCTGCCAGTCTATTGCTGCTCCTGAGTGGGTGTTCTTATTTAAACACGGCGGCTGACACGCTTGATTATGTAAAGGAAGCCACAAGCTACGCAGTAACCCTAGACAATTTTGCCGCTGAAACTCCTCCACTTATCAAACAGGTTGTAGATAACCAAGCAGAAGCAGATGAACTCACGGCACAACTCCAACAGATGAAAAATGAGATACAATCCTTTAATACTCTTGATGTCCCGGAAACGGTAAAGGGATTTCATCAGGAAATTATTGAACAAAATAACCTCTTAATTCAACAAATTGACCTCTACTTAAAGGATCTCAAAGACGGCAAACTTAACCCATCAACCCTCGATAACAGCAAACTACTTCAACCCGTACAAGAAATCACAACCATTATCGTGCAAATCCAAAAGCTCGGGGCTCAAGTAAATGAAACACTCGGTGCCTAGAAAAGCGGAAGCCCGTTTAGCGGCGAACACTTGGTGCCTGACACCAAAAAAAGACGAGATTTTTCCTCTCGTCTTTTTACATACTTTAACGCATGGAACTTATAACAGAGCGAGGGTCAGCCCCCCTTTATTCTTGTCATCCCAAGTGCATTATTTTCCCAGATGATTTTTTCTACAGACTCCCATTGATGTTCTTCACAACGAATCATGAGGACTATTTCTGATCTAATGTTTTTTGCTCCACCTTTACTTTTTTTCACAAGTAACAATTTAATCAAAAATCCTAGTAGCAAACCGCTCACTGCCCCAATAATTCCCCATATAATCGGACCCCATTTTAATACATAGCCGTAAATGGCCCCAAGTAGCATGAAACAGGTTCCTAACATGGCGGCAGCATCAAAAAGACTCAACCCGTCCGCCCGATGAATCGTATCAAATAATTTTCGCGGTTCAGATCTTTTATCGAGAGGGGCCGCTAATATCTTATCATTTGAAATTCCGTTTTGTTCCAAGGCTGTGATAGCTAACTCAATAAAAATGCTATTCTCGAAAGTGACAATGACAAACAATGGACACACACTCACTTTCTACAAAGGGTAAATGAAATCTTTACTTTGATATTTTCGCCGCAAATATTTGGACATTTCTTTTTCAAACAGTTTGTTGTGTTCAATCGTTAAAACATAAGAATCGTAAATGATAAAAAAATAAATAGAAGGGAAATAAATGGTCCATTGCATATTTAGTTCATTTATAGCCTTTGTAAACTCTCCCACCATTGAGTAGTTAATCGCTTTGGGAATATGCCCCAAATAACATATGGCTACCGCATAAACAAATATAAAGAATCCTGTAATAACATGATGGAGATACAGATGACCTAAACCAGGAAATAAGGCTGACCAGATGAGTGCTATTGACGGTTTTCGTTTATCCAAGTAATTGACATCAAATAATCCCATTTGCATGATCAAGACCTGAGCGTCCTCTCGGTCAGCTAATATATACTGCTTGTTTAAATCAACGGTTGTCCGATAACTATCCCAAATTCCAAACATATAAATAGCCAGATAGAGAATTAACCACCGATTATCCAATACGTCTTTTGCTTTTTCAAATTCACCCAATAAGGTATATAAAATTCCGAGGTTTACTTTTGCCCGATCATTAATAAATGTCTCCCAGAGAATGAGAATATACCCAGCCGCGTAACGATGCTGCATGATATGTCCAAACCCTGGATAGGAAAAGGAAAAAAAGGCTGAAATCCATGGGTTTTTTAAATGCAGCTGTCCTGTTGAAAATTGGGATAAATACGACCTTTGTCTTCGAAACGGAGGTATTTGATTCAATAGTAAGTTCTTCTCCTTTAAAATTGTACGTCTTCGATTATCGTTTGCAAATTATGGGATAAATATCCACGTCGGGTAGAAATAGTCAATCAGCCACAATCCATGTAAAATAGTTTTATGATAATGAAATGTAGAGGTGAATGAGGATGGTTTGGAAGATTAGTAGTTCAAATAAAGAACAGGTAGATCGCTTTGGGGTGGTTATAGAAAAGGTAATTCTCCCGAATGGTGAGGAAAAGAACTTTTCCTATTTAGATTTCGCAAAGGGCGTATGTATCCTGCCAATCACGAAGGACAAAGAAATCATCTGTTTAAAACAATATCGACATGCGATAAAGAGCTGGCAATGGGAACTGCCTGCCGGGATGATTGACAAAGAAAGCGATGCTCCACTAGAAACCGCCAAAAGAGAGCTTGAGGAGGAAACAGGAAATAAAGCGGAATATTGGCTGGATTTAGGAAGCTTTTATCCTTCTCCTGGTTCAACAAGCGAGGAAATCTATTTATTTGCAGCAACAGGCCTCATCGCTACAGAGCAACGATTGGAAAGCAGTGAACAAATTGAGTTACATAAGCTAACCATGGAAGAAGTAATGACCTTAATTATAAACGGGGAGTTCAAGCATGGTGCGGGCCTCGCCGCGATATTACGATATATGTTAATGACGGAGAATAATTGATGTAGGTTATGGATGGTAATAAGAGAACGTTTTAGTCGGAGAAAGGCCATTTGTGTTACGTGACCGTAATCTTTGATATTCCTTGGCTTCGGTCACGTAGAACCTTTCTACGTTACTGTACTCTTTGATATTCCTTGGCTTCGGGCACGTAGAACCTTTCTACGTGACTGTACCATCTGATATTCCTGGGCTTCGGTCACGTAGGACCATTCTACGTTACTGTACTCTTTGATATCACTTGGCTTCGGGCACGTAGGACCTTTCTACGTGACTGTACCATCTGATATTCCTGTGTTTCGGGCACGTAGAACCTTTCTATGTGACTGTACCATCTGATATTCCTTGGCTTCGGTCACGTAGAACCATTCTACGTGACTGTACCATCTGATATTCCTTGGCTTCGGGCACGTAGAACCTTTCTACGTGACTGTACCATCTGATATTCCTGGGCTTCGGTCACGTAGAACCTTTCTACGTGACTGTACCATCTGATATTCCTTGGTTTCGGGCACGTAGAACCTCCCTGCGTGACCCCACTCTCTGTTATTCCTTGGTTTGGGTCACGTAGAACCTTTCTACGTGACCCAAAAACTCAATAAACTTTTTTACAAAGCATATAAAGTAAGAAGTAACACCAGTTGGTTGTTACTTCTTTCAATGTTATATTGTTTTTTCACCTTTTACCCCATTAATAGAGTAGCTGACGGTTATTTCTGAGTTCAAGGAATGGGAGACAGAACAGTATTTTTCTTTCGATAATTGAATCGCCCGGATCACCTTATCTTCAGGCAATTCTCCTTCTAATGCATAATGAATGGTAATCGTTGTAAAGCGCTTAGGATGATCTTCGGCACGTTCGCCTTTAACATCCATATGAAAAGCAGATGGCTCGAGGCGCATTTTATTCAAGATCGAAATGATATCGATCCCTGTACAACCTGCCACCGCCTGTAGTAGCAGTTCCGTCGGTCTTGGGCCTGAATTCTCTCCTCCGACTTCTGGAGCGGCATCCATCGTAAATTCATGTCCAGAAGGGGTAACCCCCGAAAACGCCATTTTCTCTTTCCAGTTAATTGTTAATTCCATACTCATTCCCCTTTCACTTTTATATTCTTACCCATTCATCACTTCCTTATTTTACATGATCATTTACCGTTTTAAACTTTAGTCGACTGGGGGTCAGACCCCATTGCCCCTACAAAGTTAATCTCTAACTTTCCGTCCTGATTGGTAATTTCAATGACTTTTTCCTCAAAAAAGTAAGGAGCGTCATATTTATCTTGTTTCTTGATCGATGCATAGTTGTTTTTCGCGGTGAGAGCTGGGAAAACTACATTTGTTTTCTTACCTCCACCGTTCTGCACAATCTCCACTTCAGCCATTAACATGACCTGTTTACTAGCGATGGCAAAAAACAGCCTACCGATCTCTCTTCCGTTTTCAGTGATTTTCACATGCTGTAGTATCGAGATAACACACACAATAATATCGTTAACTTGTTCATTGGATATGCCCTTTAACCCACAATCAACCAGCACTTGATTGATGCCATTTTTTATTTCCTTGAATGAAAATACCTCTTCGATTTTAAGAGCCGTGTTCATTTTTCCGAGATTAGCAAACTTATTTCTTGTCTCACAAAGATACTCCGTGACAACTCCGGGCTTCGTACCTCGGCTCACAACAAAGCCCGCTAGCTCCTGAAGACAGCTATTGCCATTGCTCTTATTGCTAAGTAGAATTAAAAAGGCGTATACATCCTTCTCATCCAAGCGATTATCCAATAATTTTTCATAGTAATAATTAATTAATGTCCGTTCTTTTCTATCCATTTTATGACCCCTAAATTTAATGTTTTTCGAAACCTAAGTATTTTCCCAACTCCTATTGTACAATTTTTCACAATGAAATACAGGGCAAATAAATAAGAGAAAACGGAGAGTCCATGGGCTCTCCGTTTTCTCTTATCAAAATCTTTCAAGTAATTCGATGATTACTTTGTATGTAGATGTAGTATCCATGTAAGCGTATCTGCCTTTACCGTTCCAGAAATTACCTCTTTGGATGATGGGATAGCCCAGGTCCTCCAGCAATTTCACTTTTTCCTCGATATCATTAACCACAAAGGAAATATGATGAACACCTTCTCCTTGTGTTTCGAGGTGCTTTTTCCAAGTGCTTGGTGAATCACCCGGCTCAATTAATTCAAGTTGAAGTAATGGGGTATGAATAAACATATATTTCGAGTCAGCTTCAGTTGGCTTTCCTTCAAAAATAACCTGAGTAAGTTCACTCGGACCTGATTGAATTACCGGAGGTTTTTCCACACCCAACAACTTGCAATACGCTTCGGCAGCGGCATCCAGATCTTTTACGACAATTGCCAACTGCTCGACTTTATTGGTTCCTAATAAAGGGGTGAAGATATCTGTGGTAGGGGCCGTATCCCTCGGAACAGCACTTTCTAGGAGTTCCATTAGTGTCTTATGACTTTTTAACGTATCCACATAAACATATCTTCCATCACTAGACGTAAATTCCCCGCTCTGCAGCAATGGGTAACCGTTCTCCTCAAAAACAGGAAGTTTCTCTTTAATAGAATCGACATCAAAGGCGATATGATGAATTCCTTCCCCAACAGTATCCAAAAATTCACGCATCGTCCCAGGCTCTTGGTTGGGTTCAATCAATTCGATTTGCACAGTCGGCGTGTTCATAAATACTAGTTTACTCCGAGAAGCACTTGGCTGACCGCGAAAGACCACTTTAGAAACTTCACGATCGCCTGTTAAGAACCAATTTGGTTTTGGTATCCCAAGAAGTTTCGCATATGCTTCCGATGCCTGCTCAATATCCCGAACAACGAAAGCAATTTGGTTAATGACGTTATTTCCAGCTAACGGCTTATTTTCCGTCAATGATTCGGTCATTTAAATTCACCTCCAATAGTTATTCGGATACAAATCAACCAAGCCCGCGAACAGCTAATCCGCCATCACTTGAAATCACTTCACCTGTAATCGCGCGGGCCTGATCCGAAGCTAAAAGGAGATAAGCCCCCACATGATCTTCAGACTTCATCGCAATTTGAAGGGGGTTCCGTTTTTTTATGCTTTTCTCTTTCGTCTCATTATCGACCATTTTTACAAAAGGCTGCAGTGGTGGAATGACATGTAATGCTGTTAACGTTCCTCCAGGCGCCACCGCGTTCACCCGGATTTCCGGTGCCAATTCAAACGCCAGTTGGCGCATTAGTCCAATTTGAGCATGCTTGCTCGCCGTATACCAAACACCGCCGCCATCCGGATAGAACCCTGCACCTGAGACAGTGAAAATCATATTTCCTGCTGTTTTTTTAAGTTCCGCAGTGGCTGCTTTTGCCCCATTAAAATATCCTTTTACATTGATATTGAATAGGAGGTCATAGGCATCTGACATGGCTTCCGGTGTGACGGTTTCAAATTTGGCAAAACCATCGAATACACCTGCGTTAGCAACAAAGACATCTAATTTTCCATATGTTTTTGTGGCAGTTTCCACTGCTCGAACATGATCTTCATATATCGTAACGTCGCCTTCAATGCATTGAACCTGTTCACCATATTGCTGTTTGAGCTCATTTAATCCTGCTGCAGACCGATCAAGGATGGTCACAACGGCACCCTCTTTTACAAATGCCTCGGTGACAGCCCTTCCAATCCCGGAGGCACCTCCGGTCAAATAAATTGATTTCCCACTAAGCTGAGCCATCAAGGTGCTCCTTTCTACTTTGGCTACTATACAAATATAGCCAGATTTCTAGTATTTAAAGTCGTTTGATCTACAATGAATACGCGCTTAGAAAGCTTCCATTCCCCGTCAACATACGTGAATTCATCCTGACGTTCCCCTGAAATCAAATCGTGATGAATATCGGTACTTCGGCTCCGGTAGATGGTTAAATAACTGTTTACAACCGCCTTTTCATTGGGAACGTACTCCAGCAGCCGGACATTATTAACAGATCTCCGAGTACGAGACGGCGGGATTTCAGCCCAGGCGTAATCTGTTTTTAAACGGTCCACGCGAATTTTCAATAATTCAATGTCATCATTAAAAGCAAACATATCGAAGGAATAATCGGGACGTTCAATCCCTTCCTTATTAACCCTTACCGGCATTTGATAAGAAATGTCTGGGTGCAGCAAACTAAACCAGCCATCAAAATCAATATCATCGAGAAACTTCGCTTCCCGGTATAACCATTGCTCCAATTCAAAGGTTGCAAGCATCTTCTCTAAGCTCATCATGACTCCTCCAATCTTTTTTGTAGGCGCTTTCTCTCTTCAAAAAATAAAACCTTAAGAAGTCATGAGATCGAGCCAGTAACGATAAAAGTTCCTTTGATTGGCCTCGGTGAATTTATCATCAAAAACGACACCCGGGCCAATAAAATCTTCCACAGGCTTTCGATGTAAGCCCATCATATAATTAAAGGTCAGCTGCTTCACTAATGGCATCGTCCCGGAGGCTGCAGCAGTAATATCGGTAAATACCTCTGTGTCATCCTGTTCAAAGATTCCTGATGGGCTGAAGGTCAAAACAAACGACTCACGAGAACGTCTTTTCCAATCGACTGAAGCATTTTTCTCCACTAAAAACCAAGTAATCACTTCCATTTTATCGACACCAACCGGCCGCCATAGACGAACCGAAGTATTCGAAATCAACTGGCCTTTTACCTTCGTATGAGAAATTAAGAAAGATAGATTGGGAAAAATATTGCCGATCATATTTTTTAGATTAGACAAAACGTCATACTGTTCTTCTGTTAAATTAGATTTATACTCTTCCTTAAGTTCCTCTGGAAAGGCAAAATCAGGATTAGGTGTGCCTAGATTTAAGCCATGCCCCTTGTCAGTATGAATTTGATAACCCTTTTTGGAATAGGTAGCACTTGGGACCATTCCCAATTTGACAATCGAGCCATGCGTAACCATGGTATGATACGAATCACCCACAAAATTATCCGCGCCAATTTTCCAGTTCGAATGAATAATAAATCGTTGCGGCGGCCCCAATACTTCCATTTCCGCCCGGCCTGCCAAAATATCGAGATACCATTTAAAGTCGCCTAAGAAATCTTCTAATGGTTCAGCCTCGTCATTCCACGTCCCGAACATAAGACCCTTGTAGGTTTCGATTCTAACTTGATGAAGCCCTAAACCTGATTTATCAAATCCCTCACCATAAATATCTTTTTGAAGCGGTACGCCAACACAATCCCCATTGTTTTTAAAATTAAAACCATGATACGGACAAGTAAACGAGGATTTATTTCCGGCATCCGCCCGGCAAAGCTTCATGCCACGGTGGGTACACATATTATACAAACAGCGAATTTCACCATCAGCGCCTCGTGTAATAATCACGGAATAACCAGCAACATCTCTTGTAATGAAATCATTTTTATTGGGGATTTCTGATTCATGACCAACAAACAGCCATGTTTTTAAAAACACCTTTTTATGTTCAATATCATAGATTTTTGGATTTCCTAATAGAGAGGCAGGAATCGCGCCAATTTCCGGCTGAACGGATTCACTTAAGTATTCAACTACATCTTTTTGCGACATGTCTTCTAGATTTATGTTTGTTTTAACCATCAACTATTCCCCCTAACACTATTTTTCCTATACTTTTTCCAGGAGAATGAGATCAAAAATCATCGGGTTTCCCCTGTTTTCTTCCATATAATAATTTTAACACTTATCCCACTTTAATGACCGCATCTTTATTTTTCAATGCGGACAGCACACTTAATGCAGCCAAGTAACTTGTTTTGGGATTATTAGGCATCGGATCATTTTCCACTTTTAGTGATAATGTTCCGAAAGACCCTGTTGCCTCAATCGAATGACTATTTTTCCTCGCAGTCGGATCAGAAATAATTTTCACACCTGTTTGCTCTGGTCCGAGGCCCGCCAAAGACAAGATGATCGATACATTAATATTCTTTGGGAATAATTCAATCGCTTCAGATGCAGAGCCCTCGAACATCACTTGTTCTTGGTCGGCAGGAGCACCAGGCAATGCTTGTGGCGGTTTCCTAGTAATAATGGAAACGGATTCTAGTTCACCGATCGATTTCGCCGCTTTTAGAATATCTAATCCGCCAATGGCACCCGATGGTAAATAAATTTTTGTACTGCTTTCTTGACATATTCTTTCTAGATTTTGAAAAAAATCTACATCGGCTAAGGCGCCAACACTGGTTAACACTAAATCTTTACCACTTGCTAAGATCGCCGCTGCATAATCTTTCACCACTTGAATGGTCGCCGCTTCAACAACAAGGTCAATATTAGACTGGATAAGTGATTGAATATCCGAATAGTTTTCTACTGCAAACTCAGCAGCAAGCTCCACGGCTGCTTGCTGATTCCGTGTATAAATACCTACAATTTTACCATCTGAAAGAAGACCATCAATATTGATGCTTTGAAGGAGGAACTTTCCAATATTTCCTCCGCCAATTAATCCTATTCTCATCTGACGCCCTCCTTCTTAATTGGCCAAACCGTATGAATCAGCAAAATATTCGAGTCCGCAATGTCTCGTCTCACGGGACAAGCCGCTTTCTTTTAGTCCAGGAAAATCAAGATGGAGATCCTGGAAAACCGTATGATTATTATGAAAGACGGCGCCTGCTTCTAATCGATCAGCTAATTTCACGGCGAGTAATTCATCCTCCGTCCAAACAGACGCTCTTAACCCGAATTCACTGTCATTAGCAAGCCGCACAACTTCATCTACATCTGAAAATGGCAAGATCGGAATAACCGGGCCGAATTGTTCGGCACGAACGATTTCACTCTGTTGGTCTACACCGGTAATGATCGTCGGCATAATAAAATATCCTTGTTCCCACGATTCCGGATCCAACTGAATTCCTCCCGTAATGACATTTGCCCCTGCTTCAACGGCACGATTGATCAGTCCGTTTACATAGTCATATTGGGATTTGTTATTTAAAGGACCCATCTCAACATCCGGTTGAATCCCATTCCCTACCCGAATGCGACTGAATTCCTTGGTCAATTTTTCAACGACTTCTTCATATCGAGATTCATGAACATAGATTCTTTTGATCGCGGAGCACACCTGCCCTGCAGCGCGAAGGACACCGAACCTGAGGCGCTTGATTGCTTCGTCATCCAATTTCGCATCAGCAAGAACAATCGCTGGATCATTTCCGCCCAGTTCCATGTATAGTTTCTTCACCGTACCGGAAGCGGCACGCATGATTTCCTTGCCCGTTTCGGTACTGCCAACGAACGCAATCGTGCGAACCCGTGGGTCAGAACAAAGTGCATCCCCAATCACACCGCCAGAACCAGTCACCACATTGATAACCCCATCTGGAAAATAGGAAGCTACTACTTTTAAGAAAGTCATAATCGTTAATGGACAGCTGGTTGCAGGCTTAACGACCACCGTATTTCCTGACAACACAGCGGGAATGACTCGCTTAAAGGTAAGAATTAGCGGTGAATTCCACGGCGAGATGATCGCTGCAACCCCGCGCGGACGCTTGCGGATTTGCACGTTTTGTTTGCCTGGTAAGCTTTCAGGTTTCCACCAGTCTAGTAATTCTTCTGCCCCTTGTTTCATAATATCGACTACTCGGAGCAAATCCTTTTTCGCTTCAACCAGGACCTTGCCATTCTCACGAACTAGTAAACTTACATTCTCTTCCACGATTGATTTAATCTCATCAGCTGCGAGCTTCATCCGGTTTGCCCGATCTTCAATTTCACTTTGAGACCAGCTTTCATATGCTTTAACCGCTGTTCCCACCGCTTGTTCTACATCCGCTTTTGAACATAAGGCAACTTCGCCGACTACTTCACTCGTATGTGCTGGATTGATGACATTTGCTGTTTTTTCCGCTTGAATCCACTGCCCGCCAATCAGATATTTTCCTGAAACATATGGATATGTTGATATCACGTTAATTCCTCCCTACAACTTTTTCGGTTTGAACGCATCTGCTGCACCTGGAGGACCTCCAAATGGTTTTGCCATTGGTCCGACCGCTTCCATATCGACAACAATCATGGTTGGTTTTTGGTTCGCAACTGCCTTCTCCAGCTCAGTGACAAATTCTGTGGCTGAACCGATCCGTGAGGCATCAAATCCCATCGATTGAGCTAATAAAACAAAGTCAGGACTCAATAAATCAACAGCAACCTGTCGACCATAGGCCGCATCTTGAATATTTCGGAGCACCCCATAACCAGCATCATCAAACAGGACCACAATCAACGGCAGTTTCTCTTGAGCAGCGGTAGCCATTTCGCCGACATTGACCATAAATCCGCCATCTCCAGCCATTAGCACAACCGGACGATCCTTAAAGCCCATTTGCGCACCGATTGCTGTTGGCAGCCCCTGACCGATCCCCCCGCCCGACGCGTGAATCGATGTTCTAGGTTCATAGATTTCAAATAAGCGGCTTCCCCACACATTCGCCTGAACGGTTACATCCCGGACTAAAATCGTGTTATCTGGTAACACTTTTCGCATGCCATCGAGAATTTGTTCATATGGGCCAAGTGTCGCTCGTAACTGGGTGCGCAATTCTTCACGAACAGACTGCACTTCATCAAGATAGGAAGGATCCGGAACGATTGATTTCTGCGATAATGCCTGATTTAATCCTTGTAAAACTTGTTTCGCGTCCCCTACAATTCCATAGGTGGCTTCATAGTTGCGATTAATCGCTTGCCAGTCTGCATCAATCGAGATATGTTCTTTTGGAACGGAGACTTTCCAGTTGGCTGTTTCATTCCCTCTAAACCTGACCCCAATACTGATCAATAGGTCAGCATCATTCAACAGGTTTTTCGTTAATTCATTTGCTGCAAAGTGACCGATACATTGTGGATGATTTTCAGGTATACTTCCTTTTCCAGATTGGCTTGTGATCACGGCCGCCCCAATCTTTTCTGCTAACTCTTGAACCTGTTTTGACGCACCAGAGGTAATCACTCCTCCTCCTGCCCAAATAACCGGCCGACGAGCATCACTAATTTTGGTTAATGCCTCTTCAGGAAAGGTTGGAATGGATTGATTGGTTGGAGCTGATATTCTAATCTCTTCAATCGAATGATTAGGAATAATGGCAGATTGAAAATCAATGGGGATTTCAAGTGTTACTGGTCCTGCCGGATAGGCAAACGCCTCTTTGATGGCTTGTCTGACGACTCCAGATGCCTGCTCTGGTCTTCTTAAGCGAACGGCTTTTTTACAAGACCCTTCCATCATCGACAACTGGTCTTTACATTCATGGATATAGCCTCTGCCTGTTCCTAAGTAAGGCGAAGCCACTTCACCGGTAAGATGAAGAACTGGTACACCTGCGGCCCATGCCTCGATTAAAGAACCTGCCGCATTTCCGGCACCTGTTCCTGTACTCGTAATCACGACTCCCAATTTACCCGTTGCTCTGGCATAGCCATCTGCCATATTTGCCGCGCCGCTCTCACCGCGCGAACAGACTAAATGAATGCTTCCTTCCCGGAGAATCGCATCATAGATCGGCATATTGTGGATACTGACAATTCCAAACGCTGTTTCTACTCCAGCACGAACAAGTTCTTGGACCACTGCGTCAGCTGTTGTAAATTCCATTTGCTTTAGTTCACTCATCATTCATTCCTGCCTTTATTTATATTTAAAGCGCTTTCCCGAGCGCTCCCGCTGTTTCAATTGTTGAACCCGATACGTAACTTGCTTGCTCTGAGGCTAAAAATAAAATCACACTGGCTACTTCTTCTGCTTCGCCAACTCTTCCTAAAGGGATATTTCGCTTTTTCGCTAAGTCTGCATAATAATCTTCAGCGTTGATATCAGGGGCATTTTCCAATCTTCTTCGCTCCCATTGATCGGTACGAATCAACCCTAAGCTCACTGAGTTGACTAAAATATTATCGGAAGCAAGCTCTTGCGATAGAGTCTTACTTAAATTCAATAATCCGGCTCTCGTTGCCGCCGTTGCAATCATATGTCTTTCCGGCTCTTTCGCTAATGTAGCATTGATATTTATGATGCGGCCGCCGCCATTCTTAACCAAATAAGGATGAACCGCCTTCACTGCATAAATAATTGCAAAGTATTTCAACTGGATTTGCTGCTCCCATTGTTCATCCGTCACATCAAAAAAGTAACCCATGACACTTTGTCCAGCAGCATTGACAAGGATATCAATCCCGCCAAAGTGTGTGGCTGTTCCGTTGATAAACGAGTTGACATCATCCTTATTAGTCACGTCACAGGTTGCTGCGAAAATCGAATCGGCTGTTCCAAATTTCAGCAGGTGATCATAGGCTTTTTCTTTCCGCTCGATATTTCTGCCGCAAACCGCGACGCGAGCACCTTCCTGAAGAAACATTTCTGCCGTCTTTAGGCCAACTCCAGAGGTTCCTCCCATGATGACCGCTACTTTATCCTTTAATCCTAAATCCATCCTGACACCCCTTCCAGCTATACCAAAGCTTTTACATCTACCCAACCTGGATCTGGCTCTCCACCCATCGCGGCCCGTGTTTCCGGCTTCGGAGGTCCGGCGATTCCCCATTGGTCCATTAAATGAGGCACTCGCTTCCAAACACGCGCTCTCCATTCTGACTCATCTTCAATCGTTTCCAAATAACAGGTATACTCCATCACAAACTTCCCTGGATCTTGGAAGTAACAAAAAATATTATTTCCAGGACCGTGGCGCCCTGGGCCCCAAATCTCTTGATAGCCTGCTTTTCTGACATTACTGATTCCTCGCATCACTTCATCCACCGTATCCACTTCGTAGGCAATATGATTAACGGAGGCGTGAGCATCCTGATTGAAGGCAATCGAGTGGTGTTTCCTGTTACAGCGTAAGAAGGACATTTGGTGCTCGCTCCAGTCGGTCACCTTAAACCCTAAGACATTCGTATAAAAGTCAGTAATCATATCAAGGTCTTTCGTATTCATGACGACATGGTTCAGTTTGACTGGATCGACATTTTTCTTGTTCCAAATCGAGGTATGAATTTCCACCCAGGCGGATAATTCGATACAGCGATTTTCTGGATCGACAAAACGCAAGCCATAGCCTTTTCCTTCCTCATCCAAATAACCAGGCGGGGAAACAATCTTCACACCTTTTGAAGCAAGGATTTCTGCTGCTCTGTCGACTGCGTTTTTATCCACCATACCGAATGCAATATGGTGCAGCCCTCTTTTTTCTCCTGCATGCAAGCTTAATATATGGTTTTCAGGGCCGGCCCCGCGAAAGTAAACAGACTGTTCATCTTGAGAAACTTTATCCAAGCCCCAAATTTTCTCATAAAATTCAGCTTGTTCCTTGAGAACGGGGGTAATTAAGCTTATATGCCTTAAATGTGTGATTCCTAACATCCTGCCACCTCATTTTTTCGTTTAAAGTCAACAAGGATGATCCCGCATGAAAATAAGAGGACCATCCCTGTCAAAGAACAAATTCTTAAGTTTCAGGGAGTATGTTCGCTGAGAAACATCTGCCTATTGAAAAATTATTTTCCGTTAATAATTGCTTCTCTCTCTTTAGCCCGCTTAAGACGAAGTTCCTCTAATGCGCTTCCTTTTGGATAGGTCGGTAAATTCGGCTTAACAGCACCCAGCATAACAAGCATTAATGCCTCTTCATCACTATCATTGCGCAGTCCGCGATAGACTCCAGGAGGAGAACTGATGCAATCTCTTTCATTTAAGACGATTTCATGGACTTCACTTTCACCCTCTTCTTGGATCAGTGCGGTCACACTGCCTTTAATGACAAAGAAAACTTCTTCCACATCATCATGTAAATGAAGCGGTCCCTTACAGCCAGCAGGTAAAACCATTGTACTTAATGTAAAGTGTTCTGCTTGAATGACATTGGCATCATTATTCGCTGTTGCGCCGCGGCCGATATATCTCATCTGTGCTCTACGATAAGCTGGGTCAACTTCCTCTTGAAATTTCAACACGTTCCAGTCTAAAGAGCGATCATTTAACCTCGCCACATATTTTTTCTCAAACGCTTCTACTGAAAATTTTTCAGACATTTACAACACTCCTTTTTTGATTATGTTTTATATATAAAACAATGTTTCCTTTATAGACTAATATTAAATCCCAATACTATAATTGTCAATTATAAATATTGAGAATATTTAATATTTGAAACTATGTTTTATATACGTAACAATTGAATAAATTAACATATTATACAGTCACCTGATTGGGAGGTAGATTCTCAATCTTTAGCTCTGCTGCTTCCCTTTTCAATGTAAATAGATACGCAATGAACCCAAGCGTAGCTGCGATAATCAACATCACAATGGAAGGTCCAAAGTCCCCACCGGCAATATCAACCATCCAGCCCATAATATAGCTTGAAAACCCGCCAAGAATGTTAGTAAATCCCATCAATCCCGCCGCACGTCCGGCTGTTTCAGGCGTCGAGAATTTAACCATGAATAAATTACTTAAATGGAATACCCCCCCTTGTGTACCCATCGCTAAGCCCATGCATACACCGGCCATAACTGGCTGCGGAGAAAGAATGGCCGCAGTTAAAAATGATGCCGTCAATAGAAATAGAATCGTCGCCAGTAAACCAGGACGCTTGGTTTTATCCGCTAAAAATCCGCAAATTAATACGAATCCTAAAGCAAACAGCCAAGATAATGAGGTAATTCCTGTCATTGCCTCCCTTGTGAAACCCTTCGCTCCGACTAAATAAGTAGGAAGCCAAATACTAATACCAAAAAATAAGAACGATGATACTAACATTCCGAACCAAACAATCCAATAACGGTAGTCTTGAACAAAGTTTTGTTTTTTTGTTGATACTTTGGAATCTGACTGGCGAATATACGCCAATTCCTTTGGATCTAATCGTGGATGTTCTTCAGGAGTATCACGAGTAAGGAAGATAAACATTGGAAGAACGATTAATAGATTAAACCCTGCTAAAATGAAAAAGGCGGCTTGCCAATGGAAGGTCGCAATCACAAGAGTTAAGATTATGGCTCCACATGCAGGTCCTAAATAGTTTCCTGCCAGCCATGAGGATTGTGCCCGGCCAAGTTCACGCTGATGAAACCAGTTGGAGATAAACTTTCCGCAAATCGGAATCATCATCCCCTCACCAATACCAAGGATGACACGGCTCAAGATAAACATTTCGTAGGAAGTGGATAAACCGCCAATAACCATGGTAATTGCCCATACAACAAGACCGATGATTCCTGTCTTTCTTGCACCAAGCTTGTCAATGATAAATCCCCAAAAGATATTAGATAAGGCATAGGCAATGGTAAAAATAAATGTGATCATCCCAATTTTCGCATTCTTATCTGCACCAGTTAATCCAAGATCGTTTAAGAAACCTTGATCCGTTTGAATAATTGAAATACCTAATTTATCTATTTGTCCAAAAAACCAAAAGACGAAAATAGGCATGGCAATATAAATCCAACGTTTATTCGTTCTCAGCATTAAAGAGCCCCCTTTTGTTTTAAATCAGATGAATACGCTTCCATAAAATTTTATTATTTTTTATATAATACTTCAATGGCCCAAACGGACTCCTTATCCCTCCTTTTCTATTTTTTGCAGTAAAGATTGTGTTTTATATACAAAACATAGTTTATTACTAAGTTTATTTTAAAGTTTTTATAATATTACGTCAACAAAAATCATCCATTTTGTTTCGCAAAATAAAACACGTTTTATATATAAAACAAATCAACAAAAAAAGCTTGCGAATTCCGCAAGCTTTTTAATCAATTTTTGAGTGGTAGCCCATAAAACCGGATAGTATTTCGGAAGCTTCCAGCACTTTAGGTAAGGCTATTTTTTCAATAAATTCTTGATTGAAGGTAGCTTCTGTTGCGACTACATTGATCGCTGCCCTGACTTGACCCGAGCGCTCAAAGATAGGAGCAGCAACCGATTGAATTCCATGATGGAATTCACCCTTGGTAATCGCATATCCCTTTTGCCGAATCGTAGCTAATTCTTGTTGAAAATCCATGTAATCTGTTTGCGTTCTTTCCGTATATGGTTTTAAATTGGAGCCAAATAATATTTGGTTTAATTTGTCTTGGGATTGATAGGCCAGCTGTACTTTTCCATTGGCGATCGCATGGGCGGGCAGTCTCAACCCAATATTCACATTAACTGCTGAGACTCCTCGGACTGGTGCACTGCCAACATAAACAACTTCTTGACCATCCAATATCGATAAATGACAGGATGCCCCAGTTTCATCCCTTAATTTTTCTAAGTATGGCTGTGCAATTTCAGGGAGTTTTAAGGTACTTAAATAGGCAAAGCCTAATTCCAACACCTTTGGGGTTAAACTGTAGCGCTTCGTATGTTCATCTTGATAGAGATATCCAAGTGTTTGGAGTGTATACAATAACCGGAACGGAACCGTTCGACTTACATCCAATTCTTTCGCGATTTCAACCAAGGATAATGTGGGGCGCTCTTCACTAAATAGCTTTAAAATTTCCAATCCTCGCACTAAGGCATTGGCATTATAGCGTTCCTTCTCATCTTTTGCCATCAGCATTTCACCATCTCATTGTTATTAATTTTCTTATACTACAATCATATCAAAGTTCATGCAAAGAGGGGTAATCTCGTCTTGATTTATACTTTCACCAAGGAGGTCAGAAAGTCTAGAACGATTGCATTAAAGTTATTGGGATCTTCTTGATAACACAAATGACCAGTCCCAGGGATGGTAACAAATGTTGAATCCTTAATGGCATCATGAAAAATCTGCGATTCACTAACCGGTGTTACTCTATCTAATTCTCCGCAAATAACAAGGGTAGGTGTAGTGATCGAAGATAGAATATCCATTTGATTTAAAGAAAAAAGTGAATAGGCGACAGAGCGGAATCCCATCGGTCTGATTTGCGAATAGATTCTTTCTGCCTCTTTCTTTATTTCCGGATCTGGCTGTGGTGAAAGAAGTTCCTTTACACGAAGCTTCGCCAGTTCTGCCGGATCTACTGTTTCAATATTATGTAGACGATTTTTTAATTTCCGTTCATTCTCTTCTTTACTCAGGGCCGCTGCCCCTCTTGTTGCATCTGAAATAATTAACGCATCAACCATTTCGGGAAAGCGGTAACTAAAATCGAGTGCAATTGCCGACCCCATTGAATGTCCTAGCAGCGTGACAGATTCATAGTTTAATTTTTCGATAAATCCTTTTAAAACGTCAGCAAATTGCTTAAATTCCTTAAATTCCACTTTTGGATCAGAACTTTTTCCATACCCAGGTGCATCCCATGCAATCACCGTGAATTGCTTAGATAAGCCCTTTAATTGCTTTTTCCATGATTGAGAGTTGTTCCCCATTCCATGTAAGATAATTAACGGGGCTCCCTCTCCTTCGGTTTCATAATGAATCATTAAATCTTCTACTTGTAAAAAAGGCATATTCTCCCTCCTAAATCCAATTGTTTTATAAGTAAAACATTGTTTTATATTTTCTATAATAAAACAACTGCAGGATAAGTCAACGGAATTTTCAGAAGTTCCTGAAATCTTTATAAAGTCTTCAAAATCCCATGGACGATATTAATGAAGTATAGTTTCAACCAAAAAAGCCCTTATAGGGCTTTTTTTAGTTAAGACTAATCGTATTTTCTTAGAAACAGATTGAGGCTCCAACGATTATTAACAAGATAAACAATACAACGATTAAAGCAAAACCGCCCCCGAAGCCGACACCGCCGTAGCCATAGCCACCACAAGAACCACCAAATCCACCATATCCAAACATTTTATACCCCTCCTTAGACTTATTCCCTACAATTTATGTTAAGAAATAAGAATCGGAAGGGCTCTTTCCCTAGGATTTTGATAAGGACAAACAAATTTCTATTTCATATAGAATATGTAGGCTCCCCAGCCAACTATACTTAATTTAATTATCTCTCCCTGGTTTGTAGTAATATGGATCGCCTTTATGTTCCTTCATTTCATTATTGTCTATAAATAACTTTCCATCTTCTAAAAAAGTTGCTAATAGAATATTCTCTACTTTTTCACCCGATTTTTCGAGCTCGTCAATTAGCCAACCACGATCTAATTGCAGATATTTTAAATTATGGTAAACAATTTGACCGTCCATGATCAGTGGGATAGGAAGATATTCTCTCTTTACCTGTAACTTTAAATCATTAGGTTGAACTGGTCGGTATTCCGACTTGGGGATAACACTAATACTTCCTGTTTCCTCCATCACTGCAATGGCAATGTTTTGAGTATCAGTGTACCCTTGTACTCTTAAATATGACAATAACTCAATTATTGTCATACGCACCTTTTTCAGCCCTTTTCGATCGATATCCCCGTTATGAATTAATACCGTTGGACTTTCATAAAGAATCCATCTTAATTTATTATGTAAGGATAAACGTATAAAGATTTTATATAGAATGACTGTGATTCCAGCATAGGTAATTGCCATTCCCATATTTTTAACCTCTATAGGGGAACTGATGATATTGGTTAGGACAAGAATATACAATAAATCGAAACTGTGCATTTGAGCTACAGCTTTTTTTCCCGTCAACCTTAAAAACAAATATCCTACCACAAAAACCAAAAATGCATGGTAAATTGTTTCCAAATTTGCATCTCTCCTTATAAATCCTAACAAGCGCCGTAACAGAACTAAAGTTATCTATAGTATTAGAAGTTTCATTCCTGTCTAAACCTCTTAAGAATGGTTGCAATACATATTGCGATCTCCGATTTCGCCTCGAACACTTTGGAAACGGCAATTCACCATAGAAAAAGAGAGGCCCATTGCCTCTCCTTTATCACAGTATATTGTTGAAGTATAATCAGCATGGTTTTCGAGAGACATATCCCAGCTTATTTTTTCGAAAGTCCCTCCACATCAACAAATGGAGTGGCTCCGCCTGTTACACTTGGCAAGCGGCCATCCCATTTTTCCAAAGCTTTTTCTTGGACTTCAATTTGCTTTAATTGGATTAATTCCGCCGTTACCTCTTGTTTTTTCAATCGTAAGGCTTCAGCCTCTGCACCAGCTTGAGCAATTTTCTGCTCGGCTTCGATTTTGATTCTTTCGAGATCTCTTTTTGCACGTAACGCATTTTGCTCCGCGGTTTGTTTCGATTCAATTGCTTTATTGAATTCTTCACTAAAAGCAAATTCTTTGATATTGATATCTTCAAGAATCATATAATATTTTGTTAATTTACTTGCGAGCATATCTTTCACTTTTGCTGATACTTCCGGTCGTTTGGAAATTAATTCTTCCGCTGTGTACTGGGCGGTGATTGCCTTTAGTGATTCGGCAATCGCTGGGTCAACGATTCGGGTACGATAATCCAAGCCGATTTCTTGATAGAGCTTATTCACCGCTTCTGGATCAGCAGAATAATTTACTGCCACCATGGCGGTGACCATTTGCAGGTCCTTTGAGGCAGCTGTTTGCGAGCTTTCTTCTTTTTGGACCCGGACTTCAATGGGTTGAACGGTTTGAATAAACGGAATCTTAAAATGAAATCCTTCCGTTAAAATCGTCGGTTTAACGGCCCCTAATTGTAGCAGAACTCCTCTATATCCAGAATCAACGGATGTACTAGAAAAAAAGCCAACCACGATAATAACCAGCGCAATAATTCCGCTTACTATAGATTTCGTATAGTACATTTTGATCCCCCCTTTAAGATAACCTTATGAAAATAGTTCCATATTTATACAGGGAACAAACAGGAGAAAGCAAAGAACTATTGCAATGTTAGCCGCGACTAATTATTTTATGATTTTCTATCCAACAAAAAAATGCCTATTTTCATTTAACTGAAAATAGGCATTAAGAACTGATTATTAGTATATGAAAAGTTATTCCAATGGTCAAACAATTATTTGAATGTTTTTAATAAAAACTTATATTTGGTTATTGACAATAAGTTTGTCTTTGTCATAGAGTATTGGCAAACACAAATAAATTTGCACGAAGGAAACTTTTTAAGAGGAGGTCAAAGAATGGCGGAAAATAAAATTTCTAGGCGAGATATTTTAAAAATGGGAACTACTGGAGCACTAGGGATAGCAGGCAGTATTTATTTAAATAAAGTGGCACCCTTTACAGGTGTAGTTCATGCAGAGAATCATGCTTCCAATCACAATAGTCATTCTGCAAATCACACCAATAAGTATGATTCTTCAAAAACAGAGGGTTATAAGATGGCTGAACGTCTTTTAACCGAATTTGATTATGGAAAAGCAACAAAACTTTCAGACGGTCGGACTTTACGTGAATATGAAGTTGTAGCGATTGACAAGGAAATTGAAATTGCAAAAGGAATTAAGTTTCCAGGGTGGACCTATAATGGGACGATTCCAGGTCCCACATTCCGTTGTACCGAAGGGGATCTTTTACGCTTTCATTTTATAAATGGAGGGAGTCATCCACACTCTATTCATTTTCATGGGATTCACCCCCCAGAAATGGATGGATTAGACCCTATCGCTCCTGGTAAATCATTTACCTATGAATTTGAAGCAAAGCCATATGGCTTACAACTTTATCATTGCCATGTTCTACCGCTACGACGACATATTCATAAAGGGTTATACGGTAATTTTATTATAGATCCAAAAACTCCAAGGGAACCTGCACTAGAATTAAATATGGTCATGAATGCTTTTGATTTAGATTTAGACGGTGCAAACGAATTTTATACGGTGAATGGGTACGCTTTTGCCTTTATGAATCATCCAATTAAAATCAAGAAGGATGAACTTGTCCGCATCTATTTAAGCAATTTAACCGAGTTTGACTTACTAAACTCCTTCCATTTACACGCAAATTATTTTACCTATATTCCAACTGGTAGAAACGACAATCCGACTCAATTTACTGATACCATCATGCAATGCCAAGGGGAACGTGGAATCATTGAAGTTCGCTTTCCGTACAAGGGAAAATATATGTTTCACGCTCATGTTAGTGAGTTTGCAGAACTTGGCTGGATGGGATTCTTTGAGGTTGAATAGAAAGGAGTGATCATCATGTTTATGAAATCAAAGTGGTTAATTACAGGTCTTATTCCACTTGTTCTGTTACTGCTTGTATTGGGGTGGGTATTTAAAAATGGGGCTGGAGTGGAACGAGATCCTGCTGCTCCAATAGAGGTTCTAAATGTTGAACAGATTAAAATTGTACCTTCAGGATTTGAGCTAGATGTCAGTAATACTGGCCCAGAGACATTGACCATATCTCAAGTGATTGTGGATGATTCTGTATGGAATTTTTCGATGACTCCAGATTCCACACTGAATAGGTTTGAAGAGGGAAAAGTAACGATTAATTATCCATGGGTTGAAGGTGACCCCCATACTATTCTATTAATATCTGAGAATGGAATCATAACGGAAGCTGGTATCGATGCAGCAACATTAACTCCCAAATTTTCATGGGATAATGTACTGAATTACGGATTTATTGGCTTCTATGTAGGGATTGTACCGATTACTCTTGGATTATTGTGGTTTCCATTTATGAAGCGTTTGAAAAAAAGTTGGATTAATGCCATTCTTGCTCTCACAGTTGGCCTCCTACTATTCTTATTTTTTGGTACGTTATTTGATGGATTTGAAATAGGAGCAGAAGCACCGTCAGTATTCCAAGGAAACATGGTTGTGATTATATGTACAGTTCTTTCATTTCTTTTACTGGTTGGATTTGATCAATATCAAAACCAAAGACAAAAACGAACGGGTTATTCTCCACTAGGAATTTCATTATTGATGGCCACAGGGATTGGCCTTCATAATTTTGGTGAAGGCTTGGCTATTGGATCTTCTTTTGCTCTCGGAGAAGCTGCATTGGGCACTTTTTTAGTAATCGGTTTTACTTTGCATAATATAACTGAAGGGATTGGGATTGCTGCTCCACTATTAAAAAGCAAGCCCAAATTTAGTTCATTTGTTTTATTAGGTACGATTGCGGGTGCTCCCGCCATTTTGGGAACTTGGTTCGGTGGTTTTATCTTCTCACCAATCTGGGGTGCAGTATTTTTAGGAATTGGTGCGGGTGCCATTTTACAGGTAATATTTGTTATCTCCAAAATGCTGATGGAAGAACAGAAAAAGAATAATGAACCAGTTGTATCATGGATGAATTTTTCTGGATTTACGCTTGGAATATTAATCATGTATTTTACGGCTTTTTTCGTAAAATAATCAGGAGGAATTTGAAATGGCTAATATAGGAATTGGTGGTGCATTATTGATATTTGTGATTGCATTAATTGTTTTTGGGCCGAAAAAACTCCCAGAGCTCGGTCGTGCCGTAGGATCTACACTTAGAGAATTTAAACAGTCAACAAAGGGCATAATGGATGATGACCACGATAAAGAAAAGAAATAAATTTACGAGGTGGCTCATCGATTAAGACGATGTACCACCTTTTTTGATGTATTACTTTTTATTCTAGAAATTACTCTTCCTTTGCTGCTTCGTTTACTCGCTTCTTGAAATCGTCATAGGTGTTCCCTTCAAATTTCATACCATTAATAAAAATCGAAGGGGTACTTGTAATACTTAACTTATTAGCAGCACTCATATCTTTTTCCCATGCCTCTTTTGATTGGTCATTTTTAAAGGCATTAACCACTCTTTTCACCTCTGCTTCAAAGACAATTTCGCTTAAAGTGTCCTTAAGAAAAGACTCTGAATATATATCCATTTGCTCTGCCTCAGTATCATCAGGCTGTTTTTCATATAATAGTTCATGGAACTTCCAAAACTTTTCATTTCCCAGTTCCTTAAAGACGGTTTCCGCAAATTTTGCAGAACGAGTAGAATCTACATTGATAAACGAATAATTCATGAAATAAAACGAAGCTTTTCCTGTATCGATAAAATCCTTTTCGATATTCGGGAGAAGTGTGTCATTAAAATTTTTACAATAAGGACATTTATAATCACCAAATTCAACTATTTTTACTGGGGAAGACTTCTCTCCTAAAAATGGCTGCCCCTCATAGTCTATTGCTTCTTTTTTAGCCGTATTTGATAAAAAAATTATACCGACTAGACAAACAGCTATTAAACCAATCACCCAAAATATAAATTTAGATGATTGATTTTTCGATTTTTTTGTTTTTTTGTTTCCTGAAGACATCTTTTCACCCTCTATTTAAGCTTTTAATCTCTCTATGAATTTACATCTTTATTGTGGATTTTTAGAGAACAATTTTGAATCAAGAGAAAGAGCAGAATTTGAATTTAGGAATATATATACTGCCATGACCGCAAAGGCAAGATCCAATTCAAACCCAGCACCTTGTCCATTTCCCATGAAACCTGCTGCCAATTTTACTTTCCAAATGGCTCCAATCATGATGAATACAAAGAGAGCTGCGATATATCGTGTTCCAAATCCAATTGTTAACAACAGTCCCCCTACTAATTCAATAATGGCGACTATGTACCCTATAAAACCTGGAATTCCTAAACTATCAAACCAACCTATAGTATTTTCAATCCCATTTTGAAACTTTGAAACACCATGAATAAAGAATGATACCCCTAAAAATAACCTTAGAATTAGTGTCCCGACTTCTGATTTTTTCAATTTACTTTCTCCTTTCAAAATCTAAATGTCTTTAATTTCACACTACTAACCGTAGTGTTAAAAGGTAACATATTCTCCCTTTTACATGAAATAACTTAATTAACACTACCTATTGTAGTGTTAATTGTTGTAATTGGTCAAGAGATAATATTTTTCTACATATTAATCTATTAACCAATCAATAAATAAAGGATTGGACTTTACCTCCAATCCTTGTTAGGCAATAACTAATAGGAATAATATTAAAATAAATACATTTAAAGAGATAACGATTGATCGTGTCTGAACTTTAACGGGAATGGATTGTTGCGGATTAATCAATTGTTGAAGCCTGTAATCGACTGTAGTATCCGCAAAATGCACAATTGCTGGAGTAAGATTTGAATTAACTTTTAGTTGCTTCTTCTTAATTAGCTTTAATAAAGCACTTCCTAATCCAAGTTCTGAACCCATCCGATTAATAGCATATTCATCTGCAACTAGTTCAATCATAATCCGATAATTCTGATAGGACCATCTCGTAAGAGGGATATACCATATAGATTCTGAAATGATTTGTAAAATAAAAACCTTAACTCCATCATAATACCTTTGGTGGGAAGTCTCGTGGTAGATGACTGCTTCTAATTCCTTTGAATCTAACATTTCAGTTAATGTGGTAGAAAGGACAATTACAGGTTTCAAAAACCCAAATGTAAATGCCAAAGGCTCTTTATAATCGATAACAACTATATCATCATTATTTCTATTATAGGTTTGATTCAATTGTTTGGATTTATCGTTATTAATAAGTAGTTGAATTTTATTTTGAAATGAACTTAATAGCAAGATTTGCTGAACGATTTTTTTACAAATGATGAAAACGGTATACAAAATATAAGCATTCACAATTAATAAGATTGCATAATAGGCAAATGTGCCTTTTTCAAATAGGCTAACGCAAAAATTAAAGATATTAAATAGCTCTAATGGGCCAAATAGAATATTTAATAGGTACATAGATATTTGAACAAACAAAATGATCGCAAAGAAAAGGGCTAAACCTAAAACGGCAATTGATTTATGTTTCCAGACCATTTTACTTTCTGCCCTTTTTTAATTGTTCAATTTTTTGTTCCAGTTTCTGAAGTAATCGATCATCAACTTCATTTAATGAATCCAGCATATGATTTACAACTAATCCCCCAAATTCGTCTAAAAGGTTATCTGTTAGTTTTTTAGATTGGTCGCTAATAAAATCCTCTTTGCTCTTTACAGGTTTAAAGAGAGATGTTCTTCCTTCCAATCTTTTGGTAAGTATGTTTTTATCGACAAGACGGTTCATAACCGTCATAACCGTATTAAAGTTTATCGGTTTTTCATTTTCTAATTTTTGTTGAACGTCCTTTATACTCTTTTCATTGCCGTCCCAAAGAATGTCCATTATTTTAGACTCAAGCGGACCGAAAAAACGATTAAGTCCTTCTTGGTCAAAACGAAAATTATTGATTGTCATATAACATCCTCCCATCCATTACATATTGTAGTGTAATATCTTATCTTTTTCAATTATTAATGGCTAATTAAAAAACTACCCCTCCTTCCTAAAACAATACTCCGAATAGTTGCCCCAGTGAAACTATTTTTCACTGCCATTACTTAGTTTGAAGGAAGACAAAAGGTTTCTCTAGACCCACTAGAAACTTTTATTCCATAATAGTAAAGGATGAAATAGTGGGTGATAGAAGTATGAATGAACAAGGATATTTGGATCTAAAAAGAGGAGAGCGAGGAGCGATAATAAGCATTATTGCTTACATATGCTTATCTTCATTAAAATTAGCAGTAGGTTTAATAGCTAACTCTGAAGCACTAAAAGCGGACGGTCTAAATAATGCAACAGATATAATTGCATCAATTGCTGTACTGATTGGTCTTAAATTATCACAACGTCCAGCTGATGATGACCATCCATATGGGCACTGGAAATCTGAAACAGTTGCCTCAATGGTCACTTCATTTATTATGATGGTTGTTGGAATACAAGTAACATATGAAGCGATTACTAGTATATTTAATGGAAGAAATGAATCTCCAGATTTGGTATCGGCATGGACAGGACTCTTTTGTGCTTTAGTTATGTATTTTGTTTATCGTTATAATAAAAAATTATCAAGGGAGATTAATAGCCAATCTGTTATGGCCGCAGCAAAGGATAACCTTTCAGATGCATGGGTCAGTGTAGGTACATTTATTGGTATCGTTGGTGCCCAGTTCAATCTTCCTTGGCTCGATCCAATTACTGCTATAATTGTTGGATTACTCATCTGTAAGACAGGTTGGGAGATTTTTAGAGATGCTTCCCATTATTTGACCGATGGATTTGACGAAAAACAAATAGAAACATATAAAGAAACAATCATTAATTGTTATGGTGTAAAAGGGGTTAAAGACATCAAAGCTCGGAATTACGGGAATAACGTAGTTGTGGACATTGTGATTCTGGTCAATTCCGATTTAGATATTCGCGGAGCCCATGATATTGCAACCAAGGTTGAAAATGAATTAATAAAAGAACATAATGTCTATGATGTTCATGTCCACGTTGAACCTAATTAAATTAAATTAAATGCAGAAAAGTAATAATGAGTTTGGAGCCTTTCTCCAAACTCATTATTGAAATAAAATCTATCAGCAACAAGATGAAGTTTTTATTTCTATATTCATTTACTTATCCTACTTATTTTTTATCAATTTGGAAATCAGAAAGTCTTATCCCATAAATGTTAGTGTTTTATTACTAAGAATTAGGAAAGATGCGTTGCAATGCTTCTTTCATCTGAGGTTTTACGTTAATTTTTGGACGAGCTGCCTTAGCAATTTTTTCTGCCTCATCAATTGTCTTCGCTTTACCTAATGACAATAAGGTTCCAACTGCAACTGTTCCCGCTCGGGTGCTTCCACCACCACAATGGAAATAAACTTTTTTGCCTTCGTTATAGGCACTTACAACATGCTCAATTGACTTTTTGATTGACTCGTCTTGATGCTCTGCATCATCAACGATTGGAATATGGATACGATCGTACCCTGACTTGTTCTCATGCGACTCCGCCCGCAAATCGTAAATAATATCGGCTTTTTCATTTTCCATCATGTCCTTCACATCATCTGCTCCGCCAAAATAAATATGATCTTTAATTAATTCGTTATAGTTTTTTGCAGCCATGGTTTTACTCCACCTTTAATGTTTACTTAGTAGCATTGATAAAAGTTTTTAGTTGTTACTCTTGGCTTTTAATTCTTACTCGCCAGTTTCACCAAAACGCTTAATACGTCCTCCGATTTCATCACGGACACGTTGGAAGAAAGCCCATTTTTCTTCTTCTGTACCTTGTGCTTTAGCTGGGTCATCAAATCCCCAATGAACTCGCTTTACTTTTTGTGGAGTAACAGGGCATTTGTCAGCCGCATCACCACATAATGTAACAACTAGATCGGCATTGTTTAAATATTCAGGGTCGATAATGTCAGAGGTATGACTTGAAATATCAATTCCAGCCTCTTTCATCGCTTTTACAGCATTGGGGTTAAGTCCATGTGCTTCGATCCCAGCACTGCGTACTTCCCACTCATCACCTAAGTGATTCTTAGCCCATCCTTCAGCCATTTGGCTTCTGCAAGAATTTCCTGTACATAAGAAGTAAAGTTTCTTTTTAGACATGATGTGCTCCTTTAATTTTCGTGTAGTAGTTTATAAATCATTGCCGCACAACCTGCTCCTAAAATAGTAGCGACAATATACACCCCTAGATGTTGTGTGGTACCTGATACGATGGCTGGACCAATAGATCTTGCAGGATTCATTGAAGCACCACTAATTGGACCAGCGAACATAGCTTCCAATCCTACCGTTGCACCAATGGCAATTCCTGCGAAGGATTTTACCGCTTTACCATGGACAGCAGAACCGAATATAACCATCATCAGGAAAAAAGTAAGGATAAATTCCAAAATAAACGATTGTGACCATGATCCTCTTGGTAAGGTGGTACCGAGCGTTGCAACGTTTCCAAATAAACAACACAACGTTGCACTTGCTGCAATCCCGGCAATGATTTGAATAATAATATAATAAAGTGCTTCTCTCTTCTTTATATCCCCATGAATTAAAAATCCAATGGTAACAGCTGGATTAAAGTGTGCACCAGATAGGTGACCAAACGAGAAAATTAGTGCCATTACAACTAGCCCAAATGTAAGGGCTACGCCTACATGAGTTAAACTTTTAGTAATCGAATCTATTACAACTGCACCCGTTCCAGCAAAAACAAGAAAATAAGTTCCTAAAAATTCGCTGATTAACTTTTTTTTCATTTTGTTTTAATCCCCTTGTTGATCATTTGCTTAGCATCCACAACGAAGCGTAGGATTGCTCTTTTCAATCTGTTTGATTTTCTCTGTCTGAACTGGCACATGCTCTAAAATTTCTTCTATAAGTCCATATAAATCACTTTGTGAATTCAAGGAATAATAGATCCACTGACCTCTGCGATCCTCTTTAACTAACCCTAAATCCTTCAGTTTTCGAAGATGCTGACTAATAGACGGCTGACTCATATCAAACACTTCAAGAAATTCACATACACAGCATTCTCTTTGTTTTAAAATCGTCACAATGGTCAAGCGTGTTTTATCCCCTAATAATTTTAAAACGTTGGCCGCTCGTTCTATTTCAACTATTGATTTCAACAGTTTGGACACCTCCCTGCATATAGGCAAATAATAATATACTTATTTAAAATCCATGTAAATTATGGTGTTTTAATATTCCGTTGAATCCAAGAAATTATACATATCCTCACAGTTTTCTAAACACATTCTTTTTATGTTATATCAAATTTATATATAATTATTTGCTTATATATTAGAACAACAAATAATGAATTTCAAGTATTCTAATGTAAAGTTAAAGTAAAGAAAAAAGATTGATAACCGTGGCTATCAATCCAATGCCATTCCTTCATGTCGGGGGGCAGACCGCTGCTTAGAAAAACTTCTCAACCAAATCGACTGAAGTGGGTCTGCTAAGATAGTAGCCTTGTATTTTATGGCAGCCAATGCTGCATAAAAATTGATATTGCTCCATTTCTTCCACACCTTCAGCGACCACATTCATACCAAGATTTCTGCCCATGGCCACTAACGCCCTGCAAACCGATTTTTGATTTTTATTATCTAGACCCTGGATAAAGGATTTATCAATTTTGATGGTATTAAACGGGTACTGAACCAGGTAACTAATCGATGAATAACCGATCCCAAAATCATCAAGAATGATATCAACCCCATATTCTTGCAGTTCACGCATCGTCTTCAATGTTTTCTGGACATCCGTCATCGCTGTTCTTTCGGTAATTTCTATTTTTAATAGTTCCGGTAGTAAATTATACTGATGTAACGTTCGTTTGATAGAATCAATGTAATCAGCTTGATGGATTTGTCTAGCCGGCACATTGATAGAAATATAAAAATCGGGTAAATCCTTATCCAACCATATCCGCCGCTGGTGGCAGACAGACGATAAAACCCAATTGCTAAGTTTAATAATCAGGTCAGATTCCTCGGCAATTTGAATAAATTCTACCGGTGGAATACTCCCCAAGACAGGATGCTTCCAACGGAGGAGTGCTTCAAGACCGATTGCTTTCTTGGCATAAACATCAAAAACGGGCTGATATTCTAAATACAACTCGTTTTGTTCAATCGCTCGATGAAGATATTGTTCAAGCAGCATTTTCCGTGACAGGCTTTTTGACATGCCGAGTTGATATTGCTGAATACCCGATTTATTCCTTCGCCAGGTACATCGCATGATCAGCCCTCATCATGAGCACTTCCCCATCTCGCCCATGTTCAGGGAAAATGCTTGTTCCAATACTTAAACTCACTCTATACTCATGTTCAAGCAGCGTGATCGGCTCTGCAACCACCTGGCTAATTTTTGCGGCCATTTCCTCAATCACATGACTATTCGGCAGATTTTTTAATAAAATGACAAATTCATCCCCGCCCTGACGTGAGACCACATCCTCAGGACGGATATGATTTTTTAACCGATTAGCGATGATTTTAATCAATCGATCACCCATTTTGTGACCGAGTGAATCATTGATATCCTTGAACCGATCAATATCGATGAATAAGATCCCAACGAACTGCTTTTTTCTCTTCGCTTCCAGGATGGCTGTTCGAAGCTGTTCATCAAATTCCCTGCGGTTCGGTAATCCTGTTAACGGGTCGTGAAAAGCTAGATAGGTTAATTCGGATTCGGTTCTTTTTCGATGATCAATATCCATCACAACCCGATCAAATCTCACTGGACCAATCGTTTGATCATCAAAAATGGGAACGATATAATCGAAAACCCACTTACCCACCCCATTTTGAGTTCGAATCCGGTATTCAAGCCTAACTGACTGTCCTTTGTCCAATAACTCCAACTGCTCCAGCACGACAGTTTTATCAAGGGGATGGAGGAGATCCATCCACAAATAGGGATTCTCAACAAACTCCGCCTCGGAATAACCCAAAATACGCTGGCAGGCTGAGGATATTTGCAGGGTCTCCATCGTTTTTGCATCGACAGACCATAAACAAATATCTATTTCTTTAAAAATTTTATCCCAATTGTTCGGATCAAAAGGTTGATGGATGAAAGCACTTTTTTCAGACTCTTCCAAAATAAAGCCACAAATCCCTTGAACCAATCCACGGATCTCAAGCGGGATCGAGATGATATTTAACGGGATACTTTCCCCGTTTTGATGCCTAATCTCAATCTGAAACTGAAGCCTTTCACCCGTTAGAACAGTCTTAAAATGCTCGATCGTTTTATCGATATATTCATCATCCAATTGAGAGAGAAAACTCCTTTTGAAATCTGTTTCTCGTTGATACCCTGTCAGCTGGATCGTTTCATCATTTGAAAAGACAATCGTACCTTCTAGATCAAGAATATAGCAGGGCACAGGTAGATGTAGCAGAACGGATTTAAAGGTTTGAATAAACAAACCTAAATCGGTGCTTTTTCCTTGATTTCTCATAAAGGTCTCCTCTCATTGCATTTTGCATAAATACTCGTTTTTTGTTGTCCAGATACTATTTATCATAAATGAAATGTTAGATTTATACTGTTTGAAATGTCACTCGTTTGAGGCAGATTTTCGACAAATTCGGTGTTCCCCAATGCAAAAAAAGCAGAGTGACACCAGTCTCCCTGCCTTACTTTATTATTTTAAGGGGGGTGGGGTCATACCCAACTAAATCACTCCCCAATGTAACCCTTCTACGTAACCCGCTTCTCTGCTCCTGACTCCTTTCGGTAACGTAGAACCCTTCTACGTTACCCACTTCTCTGCTCCTGACTCTTTTCGGTCACGTAAAACCCTTCTACGTTACCCACTTCTCTGCTCCTGACTCCTTTCGGTCACGTAGAACCCTTCTACGTTACCCGCTTCTCTGCTCCTGACTCTTTTCGGTCACGTAGAGCCCTTCTACGTTACCCGCTTCTCTGCTCCTGACTCTTTTCGGTCACGTAGTACCCTTCTACGTTACCCACTTCTCTGCTCCTGACTCTTTTCGGTCACGTAGACCTACCCTATTTGTAACTGTTTCCTCTCAATTCACTATTTTAAGGCAAAATTAGCGTGATAATCACGGAATGTTGGATTTTCTCCACAGACCATCAAGCCTTGCCCCCAGTTCACATGTACATCGGCGGACGGTTTATCGGCAGGATCACGATACTGGAATAATACGTTTCTGCGCGGACGGTTACTGCGATTACTATCCGAACCGTGTACCGTTAAATAATTAAAAAACAGTACATCCCCTGCTTCAGCAGGGCAGGGAGTCCCTATGGAAATCGGATATTCCTTATGATTTAAGTAGTGACTGCCTACATGAGAAAGTGGTCCTTCTTGATGAGATTTTGGTATCACCCTTAGGCATCCGTTTTCCAAGTCTGCATCATCAAGGTGAACACTAGCTGCCAGCATGGTATGACTTTCATGTGGGAAATACGGATGATCCTGATGCATTGGAAAAGCTGCTCCCTTTTCAGGTGGTTTAACCAGCATTTTGGAGTGATGTAATTGCACATTCGGTCCGATCAGCTTTTGCAAAATAGACACCATATTAGGATGAATAACCGCTCTTGAGAAAGACGCATCATGATAATGAACGTCATGAAATCCTTTTAACACAAGTTTCTTTAACTCGTTTGCGGGGATGTACTCCCCTTGCCAGGCATGATTTCGATCATGTTTAGTATTTGCTGCACGTTGAATAATGCGTTCAACCGCCGTTTTCATTTGCTCTACTTCCTTTTTAGAAAAAACCCCTTTAACAAGCAAGTATCCATTTTCTTTGTAAAAATCAGCATCCTTTGAAGTAATCATGATA
The DNA here is from genome assembly GCF_018613205.1 of Bacillus sp. ISL-46. Taxonomy (NCBI): domain Bacteria; kingdom Bacillati; phylum Bacillota; class Bacilli; order Caryophanales; family Bacillaceae; genus Bacillus; species Bacillus sp. ISL-46. The sequence goes on along the minus strand of NZ_JAGGQR010000001.1, from coordinate 102,754 downwards.
ATTTCCTCCTTTAAGATTAATAGTATAATTGTTATAATTTTAAGAAAATAATGGATTCCAGTCTTTATCAAAAGAGGCTGTTTTTTTGTCTTTTGAAGACATCGGAGGGATATTTTTGGTCGTCCAATCATGTAAACTCAGTGAAGGAATGTTGAATCAATATGCAATGCGTCCGATTGGAGAAGAAATTTCCTTTAAGGTGCATTATTGGGGAGTGAACCCGGAGCATTTTAACAATCCGGTACATAGGCATTCATTTTTTGAAGTTTGTTATGTTCTAAATGGAGAAGGACAGTATAAAGACCTGGATGTACAATATCCGTTAAAGAAAGGTACAGTATTTTTATCCCGTCCGAACATTCATCACCAAATTTTAAGCGAAACCGGACTTTTTCTTGTATTTGTTGCTTTCGAGATTTTACATGAACAATCAAAGGTTGATGCCATTCGCATGTATAATCTACTGGCGAAAACAAATAGAATTTGTACCAGTGTTGCTGATGATTCCCCAACGGCCTTACTATGGAGGGCATTGGTAGATTATACGTCAAACGGCGGTGCCAACGATTTTAACTTCATTACTAATATGGCACACACGCTCATCCTGTCCTTTAGCACTATGTTTTCCGAAACAAATCAGAGAAGTCGAAATCAAGAAAAAATGTTTTCGAATCGTTCTCCCACCCATTTATATCAAGCAATGCTGTTTATTCGTGATAATTTATCAGAACCATTGAAGCTAGAACATGTCGCCAACTATCTTCACATTTCTAGTCGTCATTTATCAAGACTCTTCTCCACTGAACTGTGTGAAAGTTTCTCCAATTATATTCGCAAGGAAAGAGTAAGAGAGGCGGCTCGCCTGCTTGAAATGACAAGCATTCCTATTAAAGAGATAGATGATGTGACCGGCTTTGGATCAGTGCATTCCTTTACACGCGTATTTACTACAATGATGAATGTTTCACCTGCTAAGTATCGCAATGATTATGTGAAAAAGAAAATATAGTCTAATAAAAATAAGCCCACCAAATCAAGTGGGCTTATTAAGGAATATTTAATTAGTCGATGATTTTATTTATTACTCATCCTTTTGTATTTAGGCTTATACCGGAAATTCACAAAATGAATGCTTGTAGCAACTAATAGCATCCCGACAATCAGTGTATAGGTCACCGTTTCTCCCAAGAAAAGCACGCTGAGGAGAACAGCAACAATAGGAATGAGAAACGTATAGGAACCAACTTTGCTTGCCTCACCCGCATTAACAAGCTTGTAGTAAAGGATGTAGGCATATGGGATGCCAATGGTCGCACCAAAGCAGAGCCCTACTATGTAATATCGATTCCATTCGATTGCTGACCAGCTTTCAAACACTGTGCCGGTGCTTAGGAGGAAAATACCTCCAATCACAGATTGAATCGCCACCATCCAAAATGCATTCACTTCTTTGCTTACTTTCTTTACGTAGATAACACCTGACGCCCAACTTACCGCTGTTAGTAACCCGAGTGTCACTCCGATTGCTGAGATATGAACGGTCAAACCATCGACACTAACAACTGCGATCCCAACAAATCCAAGCAACAACCCCATGATTTGGATTGGCGATAAATATTCTCCAAGGAAGAGCCAAGCGAAAAGACCAAGTAAAATCGGCTGGAAATAGACAAGTACGGAAAACAATCCACCCGGTAAATAGAGCAATCCTAATGTCTGAAGCCCGAAAAAAAGGATGGAGTTAAAGAAAGCCGCAATAAAGTACTTCTGCCAGTTATACCGCCAATTGATCGCCTTCCGCGTCTTCCAAATAATTAGTGTCAACAAGATTCCGCCTAACAGTGAACGCAGTCCTGCATAAAGCAATGGCGGTGAATAGGGTACTGCTAATTTATTGATTGGCCAGCTTGCACCCCAGATCAAAATGAGCACGAAAAGCGCTGCCTTCGATTTTGTAGACATATTCTCCATCCCCTTTTTCAACGACAAACAAGCAGGCCGAACTCGTCACCGTAAAGTTCAAAGAGACGACGCACTGATGCATCGCCTCACGATAGTATAGTACTTTGCAGACTCTGTTTATCGCAGTATCTTCTATAAGACTACGAAATGTTTAGCCTATTTTCAATAGATACGTTTTATAGCACACTGAATGCTTCATCTTCCATAGTAAACCTCCAAGTTACTGATTGCATCTACCGTAATATTGTTCTTGTCTAATGTTTCGTTAATATATTTGGCAAAGGCAAGGGCATGTGCACCATCACCGTGAATACAAATGGTATCTGCACGCAGCGAAACTTCTGTTTTTTGCTGAGATACTACTTTTCCTTCTGTCACTATTTTCACAATTTGCGCGACAGATTGTTCTTGATCTGTAATCAGCGCATCCATTTGTGAGCGAGAAGTCAAAGACCCGTCCGCTTGATACGTACGATCTGCAAATACCTCATGTGCCGTGCGTAAACCGATCTTCTCTCCGGCTTTTGTCAATTCACTGCCGGCAAGGCCGAATAATATTAAGGACGGGGATACGTCATAAACTGCTTGTGCAATGGCTTCGGCAAGTTTTCGATCCTTGGCAGCCATATTGTACAAAGCACCATGGGGTTTTACATGCTGCATTTTTTCATTGAACGTCATTAAAAATCCTTGCAATGCCCCAATTTGGTAGACGACCATGTCATATCCTTCTTGAGGTGTAATAGCCATTTCCCTTCGCCCGAATCCGTTTAAATCTGGCAAACTAGGATGTGCTCCAATTTTGACCCCATTGGCAATGGCCATCTTCACCGTTTCTCTCATCACACTTGGATCTCCGCTATGAAAACCGCAAGCAATATTTGCAGATGTAACGTATTTCAAAATTTCTTCCTGCTCCCCAAGCTTGTACCGGCCAAAACTCTCCCCTAAATCACAATTCAAATCCACTTGAAACATGTTTCTCCCCTCCATCTTGATCACTCGTCCACCAAACAAAAGCGCTTTCATGATTATGTAGTTTCGAAATTCGGAACTCTAGTTTTGAAACTTAAACCCATTCTAGCATAAATATTTTCAATTAAATATTGTTTACGAAATTGCCCAAAAATTATAAATATCATAATATTCTATATTCCTAGTCTTGTTTTTAAATATAAACTATAATGTTTGTAGTATCCGTTTAACAGAACTTGGTTACCGAAATTCGAAACTCCGAGGAGCTGTTTATAATGGCCCATCAGAAAAATAATGTTAACATAAGGTCTTTAGGGGACTCTGCTCTTGTGATTCAGTTAGGCGATGGAATGAGCCCCACCATCCATGAAAAGGTGAAAAATCTATCCAACTTATTAGAAAAAAAGCCGTTTACAGGATTAATTGAACCTGTACCGTCTTATAATAGCTTGACCATTTATTACAATCCTGTTGCCGTCTATTTGTCCAACCCTGATAATGAAGCAACAAGTCCTTTTAAAAAAGTAAGCACCTTAATTTTGGAGTTACTAGATCAATTAGGAACGAGTGAAAAACCCGAACAACGGCTAATAACCATCCCAGTCTTGTACGGAGGAGAATTTGGACCAGATTTAGAGTACGTAGCAATGTATCATGGACTTTCTGTTGAAAAAGTAATTCAAATTCATTCGTCAGCTGATTACTTAGTCTATATGATTGGCTTTGCGCCGGGGTTTCCGTTCATGGGGGGAATGGACGAAAGAATTGCCACACCACGTAAGGATTCACCACGCCTAGCCATCGCGCCGGGATCTGTTGGAATTGCTGGTAAACAAACAGGCATCTACCCGCTGGAAACACCAGGTGGATGGCAAATTATCGGCCGCACCCCGCTTGATTTGTTTCTTCCCGAACTTTCACCGCCAACGATGTTACAGTCTGGAGATAGAATCCGCTATGTACCAATTTCTCATGAAGAGTATGCTTCCTATAGGGAGATGAAACAATGAGCATTAAAGTGCATCAGCCTGGATTATTGACAACAATCCAAGATTTGGGGAGATTCGGTTCACAAAAATTTGGGGTACTCGTAAGTGGAGCAATGGATCCTATTTCTCTTAAAATCGCAAATTTACTCGTCGGAAATAACGAAGGAGAAGGCGCACTTGAAATTACCCTGTTTGGGACAACTCTCGAATTTGAAACGGATGAGTTAATTGCGATTACAGGTGGTGACCTGCAGCCTGCGATTGATGGAAATGTTGCACCGATGTGGCGGCCGATCCTGATTCGCAAAGGCTCTATTTTAAAATTTAAATCCGCCATTAATGGCTGTAGGGCCTACGTGGCATTCGCAGGCGGAATCGATGTTCCTGAAGTGATGGGAAGTAAAAGCACTTATCTTCGTGCGGCAATTGGAGGGTTTCACGGCAGAGCATTACAAAAAGGGGATGAGTTTGAGAGCGGAACCTTCAATAGAATCAGTCGGTCATTCGTTCATCAGCTCGAACAAATGACTACTCATTTTCCATGGTCAGTCAACTATTCAGAATTTATTAGATTCAATAAAACACAAACAATTAGGGTCTTACGAGGGGCAGAGTTCGAGCGTTTCGATACGGCTAGTCAGCAAACATTTTTTTCGGATCGGTACACGTTAACCACTCAGGCGGATCGGATGGGCTATCGGTTGGAAGGTGAATCCCTCCACTTATCAGAGAAGTTTGAGCTGCTATCAGAAGGAGTTACGTACGGGACCATTCAAGTACCTTCAAACGGACAGCCGATAATTTTAATGGTTGACCGACAAACGACAGGAGGATATCCCAAAATCGGTCAAGTCATTTCCATCGATCTGCCTTGTTTGGCCCAGATGCAGCCCAATTGTGAAATTGAGTTCAAGGAAGTTTCGCTTGAACAAGCAGAAATAGAACTAATCATGCAAGAGCAGAAGCTCCGTAAATTAGCGTTAGGTATTCGCTTTAAAGCACTTTATGAATGAGAGTACAGGTGCAGATGAAAATGTGGCTTTCAAGTTGATGGCGTTTATAAAAATGCATAAGCAAAGATTAGGAGAAATCCTAATCTTTTTTCATTTAATAACACTATCTTTCTTTGATTTGATGACAAAGAAAATAGATACAAACGATCGATTACGCGTAGATTACAAACTAAACTATTAGTTTAACAGAATAAACATGAATTAAATAGTAGTAAAATTACACTGAGTTCATGATAAAAACGAGTACTTTTTTATGTTGTAAATATTCAAAAGATTATGATAAATTGTTGTTGCGTACGTTACTTAATGAATTCTTCAGTCAGTTATTTGAGAGATCGGGTAGTATACAAATTAATTAAATAGAAAGCGTTTTAATTTATTAGAATTCCGAGAGATTCTTTTAGATAAAAAGGAGGCGTCTATTAAATGAGAAAAAGGGTATTAACAGTAACAGTATTAATATTAATCTCTCTAGTAACCGTAAGTGCCGTTGGAGCAAGAGCACTATATGTAACAAAACCGGTCCCATCGAAGGATAGACATTCTATTTCAGAAATTGTTTATCCTAAAAGCCTATGGGAAAAGGTCGTTACTGGTAGTGGGTTCATGGAAGGTATTAATTTTGACCGTAACGGAGAAATATGGATGGTCAGTCCGGCCACTGGAGAAATAATGAAGGTTGAAGGTTCAAAGGTTTCAATTGTTGGTGAAAAATATAAGGTTCCTGTTGGAGCAAAATTTCACAAAGATGGACGACTCTTTATCGCTGATGGTACAGGAGAACTTTATGCTTATAACACTACTACTGGTCAGCGTACTACCATTGTTAATTCGTACAATGGTACGTCATTAAAAGGACTTAATGATTTGGTTTTTGATACTTCCGGTGGACTTTATTTTACCGAGCCCACAGGATCTAGTGCAACAAAGCCAACAGGCCGTGTCTTCTATCTCCCGCCTGACGGTTCCGGATTGCAGCTTTTTCAAGAAAATATTGCTTATCCTAATGGAATAGCCATCTCAGCAGATGGACAACGTGTTTATATCTCTGAATTTGGCACAAATCGAATTATCTCTGTCCCATCAAAAAATGCTAAGGATCAACGTGAAGTTGCATTTGTTTTCGGTCAGTTTGAAGGCGGGATAGGTCCAGATGGTTTAGCTGTTGATACAGAGGGAAATCTTTACGTAGCACATTTCCAAGCAGGGGAAATTGTAGTACTTGACCCTAGTGGATTTAAATATGGGACGATTCGTCTTCCTGAAGGTGCGGGGACATTTTCCACGAACCTGACTTTTCACGATGGATACCTCTATGTAACAGAATCATTGAAAAATGAGGTTTGGCGTATTAAGGTGAAAAAGAATGGTTTGGAGCCATACGGATTACAATAGACTATTCATAGCAATTTTGTAGTCTTCCCATGCTATATATCTCTCGGTTTTTCTAGGGCTGTTGCTTAAACAGCTCCTTTTTTTCCCCCTTTCCGTAAAAAGAATGTACTTTACATTAAAGCAGATACGTTAAGTAAAAATACAAAAAACTTACTTATAACAATATGAAGTTTGAATAATTGATAGAAAAGAAGCTATACCTTTCTTGATGAGTTTGGTCGCTTTGACGGTTTATCTTTATCTTTATCTTTATCTTTATCTTTCAGTAACATTCAAAAAAGCTGAATCATGAAGTTGTTAGGCTAAACAACTTTTGATTCAGCTCTTTCTGTTAATGAACCCATTACCTCTGGTTTTTCATTTACTCTACGGGAATCATACCCTAATCAGTTTTACAAGTTGACCCGGTTGCACTAAGGAAAGCAGCTGCACATCCTCCTCCACTACCCTTCCAACCACATTAACTCGCTCATCGGACGGTAGGTCATGAAGCATGATTTGTACCTCTCCACGATATCGTCCATAGTGGTCATTATCTCTCGTAATCGTCCCCACCGGCCGTGCCACCGTATTCTCAGCGACGACCGAGCCTGAACTTCTCGTATCCATAAGCCTGAGAACGTCACGGGAAAAATCAGGGCGAAGCCGGAACTCCCCTTCTTGAGACCCTTCCACTCGGAGCGAAACCCGACCAAAACGGTCTAATTCCATTAATTTACTAAGAAGCTCCTCACTTACCTCCGGATCGCCGATATACACATCATCGACACCCGCCCGGAACAACTCCAGTGCCGCCAGATATGGATCGACTTCACGATGCGCTTCCAAGGTGGGCAGCCCTTCAAACAGAGGGCCGCGTTTCTCACCGTCTCCTGGAATATACGCACTTACTGGAATACCATACCGTCTAAAAAGTTCATTCTGTGATTCAAAGAACGATTCAGATAAGCCCGTTTCACGCCTTGGATAGAAATTATGCCAAGCCAGCAGCTGACCAGCCTCTAACCCGCCCTCAAGGAGAGCACGCACATCTTTCTCAAACAAAATACTGGCATTGAGAGCAAGTTTGAATTCCTTAGCCAGGGTCAAAATCGTATCATTTTCAAAAAAGTCATCCAAACGCAAACCGATGACTCCTAAGGATTTTAACGCAGATAAGCTTTCTAATCGTAAATGGGCAGGTGTTCGTGCCGATACATCCGCATAAACCTCTATTCCAGCTTCTTTTGCTGCTTTAAGCAACGATTTCGCCCGGCCCGCTAAATCGCCTGCCTCTTCAGGGATGTGAAGCGACGTAAACGCCCGCCTCACACCCATTTTTCCTGCGAGCACAATCCGTTCTTCTGCTAAAGGGTCATTTAAATAGAAGGAAATACCGATCAATCAAACTCACCGGCCATGTCATCATTGAAGCCAAATAAATAGGTGAACAAGAAACCAGCAGCATAAGAAATTAACACACCAAGCAGGTAAAGCAGGACTTGGCCAGAAACGACTAGGAAGGCAAGCGGTAAACCAGAAACCCCTACAGCAATTGTTGCTACATGGAAGACAGCCTGGAACGCACCGCCAACACCCGCACCTAAGCAGGCAGTTAAGAATGGACGGCCTAATGGTAAGGTCACACCGAAAATAAGTGGTTCGCCAATTCCAAGAATTCCTGCAGGCAGCCCCCCGCCAATCGCTCTTTTTAAGCGTTTTTTCTTCGTCTTAAAGTAAATTGCAAACGCAGCGCCGACTTGTGCTGCACCACCCATAGCCAAGATTGGCAGAAGCGGGTCATTTCCAAGCGTATTAATTAACTCCAAGTGAATTGGTGTTAAGCCTTGATGTAAACCAGTGACAACGAGCGGCAGGAAGGTTGCACCAAGCACAAAGCCAGCCACGACACCACCCACATCAAGCAGCGAAGTTAATCCTTTTGTAATCGCATCTGAAACGAAACCACCAAGCGGCATAAAAACAAGATAAGTTACAATACCAGTAAGCAATAAAGCAACCGTTGGCGTGATAAACAGGTCAAGCGATTGTGGAACATAACGACGAACTCGTTTTTCAACAAGGGCAATAAAGATGGCTGCAAAGAGAACTCCAATTAAGCCGCCCCGTCCAGGAAGTAAAGCGGTATCAAACAATTTGATTCCTGCAACAGCTGGGTTAATGATTAAAATACCGGCAATCGCCCCAAGTGCGGGTGAACCACCGAATTCTTTCGCTGCATTGGTACCAACTAAAATACCAAGGTAACCAAATAAACCGCTTCCAATAACGGACAAGATGGTCGCAAGTTGGGAATCTGCTGCTAACCATCCCGCTTGGACGATTGCTTTGGTGATCCCTGTAATCAATCCGGAAGCGACAAGTGCTGGGATTAATGGAATGAAAATACTTGAGATTTTTCGTAAAAATAGCTTAAATGGTGTGGCATTCTTTTTGTTAATTTCAGCCTTTTTGCTGGCTGCCTTTTCTTTCAAATCGATCCCGCCAGCAGCATCTATCAATCTACCAAACTCTTCTGTCACCCTGTTTACTTTTCCAGGGCCTAAGATAATTTGGAGTGTTTCTTCTTCTACCACTCCCATGACTCCGTCTATTTTCTTAATGGCAGCTTGGTTGACAATCGAATCATCCTTCGGTGTCACACGAAGTCTTGTCATACAATGAGTATAATTTTCAATATTCGCTGGGCCGCCTAATTGTTCAAGAATTTTTTCTGCTAAAATTTTATTCTCTCCAGCCATACTAATTCCCCTTCTCTCTGTTGTTTTTTCAAAAGTGAACTTCTTATTCCAAGTCAGTATTGCAGGACAATAAGAGATGGAATGGTGTTCACATCACCTCCTGAAAGGACTATTTCCCTTCTTTAATAAACCGGATCGCTTCTCTTGTTTTATCAATGGAATGAATCGTATCCTCATATTGAACGGTTGCCATCGATAAAAACAAAATATCCATGATATATAACTGCGCAAGGCGTGATGAAGTGGCTGCACTTCGAAACGGAGCCTCACCTGAATATGCGGTAAACAATTTAATATCTGCCAAAGCAGAGACCGATGATTGCCCATATTTCGTTAAACTAATTGTTTTAACGCCGCGCTCTTTTGCGAGTGCCATAACTTTAATCACCTCAGGTGTCTCTCCTGAGTGGGAAATTCCAAACACCAGATCATCCTTATTGGCATTGGCAATCAATGTGGCAACAAGATGTGTATCCGAAAAGGCGGTTGCATTTTTATGAACCCTAAGGAGCTTTTGCTGTGCGTCCCTAGCGATGATGTTTGAAGCCCCGATCCCAAAAAAATGAACATTTTGAGCAGTCGACAAGGTGTGAACAGCACGTTCCAATTCATCGTAATTGATCATCTCTTCCGAGTCGCGGATGCTTTGGATGCTATTACTCGTTGTCTTCTGAGCGATAGAGAAAAAAGATTCACCAGGCTCGATATCACGGTACCCTTGTTCAACTGGTTTCACAAGATCCCCAGCAATTCTTACTTTTAAATCTTGAAAGCCATTTAAGCCCAAGGACTTACACAGCCGAATCACAGCAGCACCACTTGTATTAGCCTGCAATCCGATGTCATGAACGGTACTGTTTAAAATCGCTTGAGGATTATCAAGAATAAATTCAGCAATTTTCCGCTCGGAAGTCGGAAGCTGTTCCAGCATATTTTGAATCATTTTTAAACCGCCTGCTGCCACACCAAAGACCACCTTTTTTAAAATTACTCTGCCACGATTTGGATTGCTTTTTTTACATAGCCATTCGCTTCTGTTAATAATCGTTCAGCTTCTTGTTTATTTCTATTCGTTTTTATCATGACGATTGCTGTTTTAACTTGCAGATCTGATGCCTCTAATGTCTCCAAAGCCTGTTGATAGGATACCCCGGTAATTTTACGGATGATGCCGATCGCTCGTTCCTTCAATTTTTGGTTGCTCACATGAACATCTACCATTAAATTCTCATAGGCTTTTCCTAAAAGAATCATCGAAGAAGTTGAAATCATGTTCAAAATCATTTTATGGGCGGTTCCTGATTTCAAGCGAGTTGAACCAGTTAGTACCTCTGGACCGACAATTACTTCGATGCTTTGGTCGGCTTCCTTACTAATCGCCGCATTTTTATTGCACGAAAGAGCAACCGTTTTCGCCCCAATGCTTCGTGCATAGCGAAGGGCACCAATGACATAAGGTGTCCGCCCACTCGCTGCAATTCCAATAACGGTATCATCTTTTGTCAGACCCAATTCCTTCAAATCGGCTACACCAAGATCAGGCTGATCCTCTGCTCCTTCGACTGCTTTCAAAAAGGCGCCTTCTCCCCCTGCCATAATCCCTTGGACCATTTCAGGGTCCGTGCTGAAGGTAGGCGGACATTCGACTGCATCTAGAACTCCTAATCTTCCGCTCGTGCCTGCACCTAAATAAATGAGTCGCCCGCCGTTTTTAAAGGATTCAAACACAAATTGAACCGCTGCCTCCACATCTGGTAACACATCCTTGACCGCTAATGCGACCAGTTGATCTTGCTCATTCATGATTCGTAATATTTCGATTGGTTTTGCTGTATCTATTTGCATCGACTGTTCATTTCGCGATTCTGTCGTTAATAATTCAAGATTTTCTGCCATTTTTTTGGATCCTCCTGTAAGTCTTTTCTGAGGTGAAAACGGTTACCCGTACATTTATTATATTACCTTTAAAATAACATTTCAAGATTTTTATTAAAATAGTAAAATGTTATTTTAAAACACTATTGTACTGAAATGTTTATTTGGACATTATTCAAGCAAATAGCGGCGGATCGCCTTAGCAACACCAACTTCATTATTCGTACCAGTCACCTGATCCGCTAATTGTCTCACCTTTTCGGGCGCATTTCCCATCGCAATTCCAAGGCCGGCAACCGAGAGCATGAGGGCGTCATTGTAATTATCACCAATCGCAGACGTTTGAGAGAGTGGAATCTTCAGCTCCTCGGTCAGTTTCATAAGGGCAGACGCCTTTGTCACACCAGTGGGGGTAATTTCTAAATTAACAAAGTTAAAACTGCTGCTAATTTCCATATCCACTGCCTGCTCTTTAAGCCGTTTGGTAAAATCAGCGAGCTTGTTCCCATCATCAAAGACAGCAATTTTTGTAATGTTCGGCTCCTGTTCCTTCAAGTATCGGTCAAAGTCTTCAACGACTTTCACCTCGCATCTTTCTCGAAAACTTTGACAATGTTGACGTTCTCCCCCTGATTTTTCAAGGGTGGGGATATTATTTTCAATCCATTTCTCGTTCCATTTATTCACCTGTGGGACCAGGAGCGTATCCCCCTCGTAAAAATGGGCATAGATGCCCTCCGCCTCACATAATTCCCAAAAGCTCAACAGCGGCTCGTATTGAAAAACTGATTGCTCGCTGACCTTTCCATTTTCATCGATTAGGATCGCCCCATTGTATGCAATGATTGGCTCCCCCTCAAGTCCAATCGTACGGGCAATCCATTGGGTTGAAAGCGGGGAACGCCCGCTGCAAATTACGACTTTCCCCCCTCGTTGGCGGTATTCGTGAATCGCCTCGATTGTTTCCACATCAATCTCTTTTTCATCATTTAATAACGTGCCATCTAAGTCCGTCGCTAATAGTCGATATTTCACCTATTATTTCCCCTTTGTAATTTTATTTTATTTTTAATATAATATTACTGAAATTTAATTTCAAATTATAGTGGTGCCTGACACCACTTTTTTAGGACGAAAATTTATATAATATTCTGATTTTCAAACAAGAATCACCTATACTGTAAGAAACATTAAAATAGACAAAAAAATGAAACGGGGAAACCAAATGCTCTCGAATACAGTAAAAGAAGAACTAATTTCCATTGTAACCAAGGAAAACTTCGACGATTCCCAAGTCGAACGCTTAGTTTACTCATATGATGCCACACCGAACTTCCAGTCGATGCCTGATGCGGTCATCAGCCCGAGGAATACGGCAGAAGTTTCTCAAATCCTAAAGGTATGTAATGAGCATAAGGTTCCGATTGTTCCGCGCGGTTCCGGGACCAACCTTTGTGCTGGGACATGCCCAACCGAGGGCGGGATTGTCCTGCTTTTTAAGCATATGAACCAAATCCTTGAAATTGATGAGGAAAATTTAACTGTCACCGTCCAGCCCGGTGTCATTACCCTTGATATGATTAATAAAGTGGAAGAAAAAGGGCTGTTCTATCCGCCCGATCCAAGCTCGATGAAGATTTCGACGATTGGCGGAAATATCAATGAGAACTCCGGTGGGTTGCGCGGACTTAAATACGGGGTGACACGCGATTATGTCATCGCCCTTGAAGTCGTTCTGCCAAATGGCGACATCATCAGGACCGGTGGAAAGCTGGCAAAGGATGTTGCTGGCTATGATTTAACCCGGCTGTTTGTGGGATCTGAAGGCACGCTCGTTGTCATTACCGAGGCCACACTCAAATTGATTCCGATGCCGGAGACGAAACAAACGATGCTAGCCCTTTACCAAGACCTATCCGCTGCCGCAAACTCGGTTTCAAAAATCATTGCTAATAAAATTATTCCTACAACACTGGAGTTCCTTGACCAGCCAACCTTAAAGGTGGTCGAGGAATTTGCTCAAATCGGGCTGCCTACCGATGTCAAGGCCGTTCTTTTAATCGAGCAGGACGGCCCGCCCGAAGTGGTCGAGCGTGATTTAATTAAAATGGCGGAAGTTTGTAAGCAAGAAAATGCGGTTTCGATTCAAGTCGCCGCTTCTGAGGCAGAAGCGGACGCACTTAGAACAGCACGACGGGCCGCCCTTTCTGCGATTGCACGCTTAAAACCGACGACGATACTCGAGGACGCGACGGTTCCTAGATCAGAAATTGCAAATATGGTGCAGGCGATCAATGAGATAACTGAAAAATACCAGCTGACCATTTGTACGTTTGGCCACGCCGGAGATGGAAACCTCCATCCAACCTGTGCAACAGATGCAAGAAATCATGAAGAAATGGAACGGGTCGAAAAAGCCTTTGAGGAAATTTTTGAAAAAGCGATTGATTTGGGCGGAACGATTACCGGGGAACATGGAGTCGGCGCGATGAAAGCCCCCTACCTTGAATGGAAATTGAAAGAAGAAGGAATTGCAGCAATGAAATCTATTAAACTAGCGTTTGACCCAAATAACATCATGAATCCTGGGAAGGTTTTTGCCAAAGACAGCAAGAAACGCGTGGTGATTACAAGATGACAACAGTGAAAGAAAAACAAACGATTCAAGAACAATTTAAAGCGCGGATGAACGAAGATGAACTGATCAACTGTATGCGCTGCGGCTTTTGCCTGCCAACCTGTCCGACCTATATTGAATCAGGATACAAAGAATCTCATTCTCCAAGAGGCCGGATCGCACTAATGAAGGCCGTTGTGGATGGGCTGATTGAGCCGGATGAGGATTTTGAGCGATCGCTTGAACTCTGTCTTGGCTGCCGCGCCTGTGAACCAGTCTGTCCTTCCGGCGTGAATTATGGCCATTTACTCGAAGAGGCTAGAGATATTATCCATCAAAACAAAAAGCACTCTCTGCCAGCGCGGGTTGTCAGAAAAACTGTTTTTCAAGAGCTGTTCCCGCACCAGAACCGCATGCGCGGGGTGGTCGGCTTAATCGGATTTTATCAGCGCTCCGGCATTCAAACGATTGCTCGAAAAATCGGCTTTTTAGGACTGTTACCAGACCAATTAGCCTCGATGGAAAAAATATTGCCAAATGTGCCAACGATGAAAGAGATGAAAAATCGGCCAACCTATTTACCAGCAATAGCTGAGAAGGTACACAGAGTTGCTTTTTTCAGCGGCTGTTTAATGGACACGATGTTCCTGAAGTCAAACGATGCCACCATGAAGCTGCTGCAAAAAGCCGGCTGTGAAGTGGTGATTCCGCGAAATCAAACGTGCTGCGGGGCGCTCCACGGTCATAGTGGAGAAAAAGAAGCAGCAAAAGACTTAGCCAAACGGAATATTAGGGCCTTTGAAGACCTTAACGTTGATTTCATCATTACCAACGCCGGTGGATGCGGCGCCTTCTTAGTCGATTATGATCATTTACTGAAAGATGATCCTGCTTGGAAAGACCGCGCTAGAGACTTTAAGGAAAAGATAAAAGATATTTCCGAAATATTAGCAGCCGTCGATTTTCATAAAAAGGTAACATTAGAACTTCCTGCTCAGGTGATCACCTACCAGGATTCTTGCCACCTAAGAAATGGCATGAAAACAGCCGCCGCACCAAGAAGACTCCTTCAAGCCATCCAAGGGGCAGAATATAAAGAAATGAAGGATGCCGATCGCTGCTGCGGTTCGGCCGGAATCTATAATATTGTCGAATCAGAGATGTCGATGGTAATGCTCGACGCAAAAATGATTGAGGCCAAAGCGACACACGCAACGACGATTGTCACCGCAAATCCAGGATGCTTATTACAGATGCAGCTTGGCATTGAACGAGAAGGCTTATCCTCTACAATGCGGGCGGTCCATATCGTGGACTTATTAGTTGAAGCGATGAAATAAGACTGCTCCATTAAAAAAGTATTTTCAAGTAACTGTACTTCAAATTTATACCTCGATTTGATATAAAATAGAAAAGGCAGAACCGCTTTTGAGAAGCTGTTCTGCCTTTATACTGTTTGGCGATAAAAATAATAGTACCATTCAATTTCTTGCTAATCGATAATCTGAAGGACTAAACTGCATATACTTTTTAAACATGCGGCTAAAATAATTGGCATCATGGAAACCTATTTTGGCAGCAATCTCACTTATTGGTAAATCAGTCATTTCTAAATACGACAAAGACATGTCAATTCTCATTCGATTTAAATAATCAATCAAACTAATCCCTACTTCTTTTTTAAACAAATGACTAAAATGATGCCGGCTTAAGCAGCAATATTGTGCTATTTCAATCAGCGAAATACTCTTCTGATGGTGTTCTTTAATATAACCGATAGCTTGTTGAATTACAGGACTTACTTCATTTAAATTCGTGTTTACTGATTGCTCGGTAAGCCAAACCGCATATTCACAAACCTGATTGACAAATTTATCGTAACGAATAATATGATACAAGTTTTGAATAAAATTAGTATTATTTGAATGGATGGTTATTGCATTTGCACCTGAATCTATCACCCGTTTAGACAATAATAAGACGATGGACACTACTTCTGTTTTGAAAATATCCTCATTAAAATGACTAGCCACAGCTAATTTTTCCAGGAGGCATTTCAAATTTTGAATGGTCCCTTCTACATCCCCAATTTTAACAAGTGACAGCAGCTCTGCCTTTTCTTCATTAAACGGATTGATTATTGGCTCCTCGTTATTTCGTTTCATTTCACAATGAAAGATTAATTGATTACCTTGAAAAAAGCGGCCTGTCATGGATTTCCTTGCTTCTAAAAACGATTGGTAAAGCGCATATGGATCCTGATAATATCTACCAATCCCTATGGATACTGACAGGTCAATAGAATTAGTAGCAAGTTGGATTTCTTTTGCCATATGAACCATTTTTCTATTAAACTCATTTACTGAATCCTGTTCCTCTAATTCTAAAAGAAGAGCTAGAACTCCCTCTTCAATCCAATTCCAAAGAAAAGGAATACGTACGGTTTCCTCAATTTTTTCCACTAGCTGCTGGCCAACTTTTTTTCTCCACTCCAAAGAATTCCCGCTTGCGCTTGCTATATCTGGATAACGATCGATTGAAATAATCATAACTAAATGTGGATGAATAGAAATCCCGAATTTTTGTTGTAACTCTGCAAATGTCCCTTCGTGAACAAGTGTTCCAGAGAGTAGAAGATGCGAAAAAGCAGCTCTGATTGGATCTTGCTTCATAATCATTCCCCTCGTTCATCCTGTCTTTCTAAGTTAAAGAAAAAGAAGAAGCTTCCTGTGGCTTCCTCCTTAAACAATTACTATTCTATTTCTCCAATTAACTCTTCGACTAGTGTCACGATTTCTCCTTCTTGAATATAGTGGAAAATGATTTCAATATCAGGATGGAAAAATCTGTCCTCTTGAACAGTTGGAATTTTCTCTCGAATAAACTGATGAACTTTTCCAGTGACGATTGATGGATTCAATGTTTCATAGAAATCTAAAGCCTGCGTGGCAAGCATCAGCTCAATCGCTAAAATATATTGAAGTTTCTTTGATATTTGATAGGCCTTTTTAGCTGCAAAATAGGCAAAACTCACCACATCTTCTTGATTCGCACAAGTGGACACATTATCAATTGTAGCGGGATGAGAAAGAACTCTGATTTCATTTAATAAGCCTGCAGCCGTATACTGTGGAATCATATAGCCATTATTCAAACCGGGATTGGCCACTAAAAAGTTCGGTAGTTCACTTACATGATAATTCACTAATCGATCAATCCTGCGTTCCGTTATCTTGGCTAAGTTAGCCATCGCGATACACATGGTATCTGCATCCATTCCTACGAATGAGCCATCGAAGTTTCCTCCCATTAGGGCAAGCCCATCTTCCCCTTCAGGCCAGATGATTGGGTTATCACTTGTGGACTGCATTTCATTCATCAGGTTTTCTAGCGTATTTTTTAATACCTTCTTTACTGCACCATGGACTTGTGGAATACAGCGTAAACTTAGAGCATCTTGTAATCGATGATCTTTGTAACTTTCGACAATTTCACTTCCACTCAGAATTGTCACTAAATTTCGGGCTGTTTTCCCCTGTTCCTCGTGTTTTTTTACGGAATGGAGTCGAGGATCAAAAGCTTTTATCGTACCTTTTAATGACTCAAACGACATGGCCCCCGAAATATCTGCTGTCTTCACAGCTTGAATCGCATTGTATAAGGCGAGCGTGGCGATTGCTGTAACCGAAGTCGTACCACTTATTAGTGCTAGTCCTTCTTTACAACCTAAAATAACCGGTTTTAGTCCTGCTTTCTCTAATGCATCACAACCTGAAAGGAGTTCACCGTTATACCAAGCTTTTCCTTCACCCATTAATACTAAAGCAATATGTGCTTCAGGAGCAAGGTAGGCCACTGAACCATCACCGGGTACAACCGGTAATATGTCATGATTTAATAATCCGGCCATAAGTTCTAAAACCTCTAAACTGACTCCTGAAAATCCATGCCCTAAATGGTTTAGGATCATTAGCTGAATCGCTCTAACCACTTCTTTTTCCAGTGGCTCACCTACCGAGACAGCATGTGATCGTACAATATTTCGTTGTAGTATTTCAGCATCGTTCTTCGAAATCACTTCTGTTACATTACTGCCAAATCCGGTTGTCACTCCATAAATCGCACGCTCTTCTTGTAAAAACTTTTCGATTAATCCACGTGATGTTTTTACCCTGTTACAATACGTATCCGTAAAGGAAACTTTTGCAGAATATCTAGCAACAGCGATCACCTCATGAAGCGAAAGCTCATGATCTCCAAGAATAACCTCTTTAATATCTCTTGGCTGTAAGTATTCATTCTTGGTCATTTAAAACACCTCATTATTCAAAAATAAAGCTTATGATAAATTTCTTTTGCTTGAAAGCGAAGAATCAATGATTGGAGAGTTCCCCGTTTCAAGTTCTGGTTTATTAACATCACTTATCGATAGATACTTTGTTTCTGGTGCCCATGCGATCGAGACAATTGTTCCAATCAATAGTATAACACTCATCGCAATCATCGATGGTCCCATCCCCCATGAACTAACACTAACTGGTAACAGAAAGGTTCCAATAGCAGAACCAATTCGGCTGACAGCCGTAGTTACGCCGACACCTGTGCCACGAATTTCTGTAGGGAAAAGTTCTGCAGGATAAACTAATGTAAGGTTTGATGCCGCAGACATAACAAAAGTAAATGTAGCAAAGATAATGATCGCCAACGTTTGCGAATCCTTAGGCAATACACTTAACAAAAATAAAGAAATGGTAAGAATGATAAAGGTAGAAATCGTGAAGTTTCTTCGCGTAAGCTTTTCCGTACACCAAACACCAACGATGGATCCAACTAGCAGGAAAATGTTCAGTTGCATATCAATACTAAACGTTTCTTCAAATCCCATTTTACTTAATATCGTAGGTAGAAAAGTATAGATGGCGAAATACGGAACAACCTGACATAAATAAAATAAAGATCCAAAGGTTGTCCGTTTCCAAAGATGTTTACTGAAAAGATCAACCATACGGAAAGCTGTTTTGGAATTTTCTTTAATTGTTTCATCCATGATGGCATTAGGTCCAATATATTTTCTTACGATGGCACGAGCCTCTTCCACACGTCCCATTTTAATTAACCAGAGTGGCGATTCAGGAGTTCCAATTCGTAAAATTAATAAAAGGAAAGCGGGAATGGCAGCACTCATAAGCATCCATCGCCAAGAATCCGGGCCTGATTTTTGTAAATAAAAACCTACAATATTTGAAACGACATAACCAACTGTCCAAAGTACATTTAAAGAAGAAAGCAATAATCCTCTATACTTTCTAGGGGCAAACTCAGCTAGTAAAGTCGATCCAACAGCGTAGTCTCCTCCTAATGCAATCCCGATCAATAAGCGTAAAATGAATAACGTCCATGGGTCATTGACAAAAAACTGTAAAGCAGAGGCAATCGTAATAATCAGAAAGTTAGCTAAGTAGATTTTTTGTCTGCCAATGCGATCAGATAATCCACCTAGAAATAGGCTCCCAAAAAAGAGACCAATTAAAGCCGAGCTTCCGATTAATCCTTCCCATATAGGTCCTAATTTCATTTCTGGTCCTAATAATGAAAGCGCCATTCCAATAATCCCTAAAGCAAAACCATCTGAAAAATTAGAACCGAAAGTAAGTGCAGTAATACGAAGATGAAATTTATTAAGCGGGGCATCATCCATTAAATATTTTTGATTGGTCATATAAAACTCCCTTTCAATATTTTTTGATTTTTCAGATAAATTTTTCCAAAAAAATAACTTCTCTTCCTTTCACCATTTTTAAGCGTTTACACTTTAACTAACTAAATTATAATGTTTTGAAATAAAGAAGGCTCTAGATAATCATTCGAACTTTTAGCACAATGTTGCTATTGTAAATTGATTACGTGTTCATAAAAAAGGAGGGAAACCGCATTTAAGGTTCCCCCCTTATTAATTATTAAATTCATTTGAAAATCGATGAAGTGAAAACATGGAGATATCATCATTTGTTTTACCTTCCGTAACTAGATCACAAATGATTTTTCCTACAATGCTGGCAAATTTAAAGCCATGTCCTGAAAAACCAGCTGCGATAATGACATTTGAAAATATAGGGTGACGGTCAATAATAAAATGCTCATCCGGTGTAAGTGTATAAAGACAGGTTTTACCTTTAATCAGAGGACCATTGGCTTTTGGCAGATACTTCTTAATAAAGTTTCGAGCCTCGTACTCATCAGTTGAATTCACACCGTATTCCCGATTGAAACAATCCGGATCTACCTTTTCGCCTCCATCATGTCTTCCGATTTTTACCCCACTTCCATTGATATTTGGAAAGCCATAATAGTGTTCATTTAATAAATCGATCGTGAAAGCCGGAAAATGACTGGCATCATAAAGAAGATTATCACATTCAAACCATGAGACAGTCTTACGTGTCGGCTGAAGAGGAATGTCTAATCCTGTTCCCTCGAGGATTTTTCCTGTCCAAGCTCCTGAACAGACCACCACATAATCAGCAACATATTGTTCGCTAGTTGTTTGTACAATGGCACCTTCACCAAACTTATCTATTTTCTCCACTTTTGTAAATGGCACCAATGTCATCCCATTCGCTAAGCCAAGTCGGCGATAGGCTCGAATGCATTCTTCACTAAATAACACTCCTGAATTTTTTTCTAAACATCCTACGGATCCTTCTGGTATCTTGAAGCCTGGCCACCGAACATTTATCTCATCACATGATAGTATTTCAAGAGGTAAAGAAAATTCTTTTGCACTTTTGACAACTTCCTCGATAAATAAAGAGCCCTCTGCACCGACACACAATACTCCTGTAGGAGAAAACAAATCCATTCCTGATTCTTGTTCTAATTCTCGCCATAATGCTTGAGCTCGGAGTGCAAGCGGAACATATTTCCTTCCTTCTCCATAGGCATGGCGAATGATTCTAGTATCCCCATGATGGCTGCCCAAGCTATGGGGGGGATCATTAGAATCAATTAATAAGGTTCTTTTTCCAAGCTTTGATAAATAATACCCTGCAGCCATGCCCATAGACCCTGCGCCTACAATAATCACATCATAGTGGTCCATCAAACTATCACGTATCCTTCCATACACTTTTTTAAGTATAAAATAATAATATCAGAAATCTCTTTCTTAATAGAAGAAACTCGGTCTTATTAATCTCCAGAAGAGCTTACTATCTACCTATTAGTTGTTGGAACACTCCTGCAAATTTTAGTCTTAAAGTCCTTCAACTCTTTAAGGGACTACAAAATGAGTGAATTCAACAGGCCATGTTGTCGAAAATCTACAAGCCTCGTCTATTTTTGTCTCCTTTTATCTTCTTTTATCTTCTTTTATCGAATCTAATCCATATCAGTTAATAAATGCTATAATTCATTCAACTCTACTAGAATCTACGTTTACTGAAATTTTATAAGGAGTAATCGGCAATGAGACTAGAACAATGTGAAGCTGCTATTAAAGAGAAAAAAAAGGAAATGATTAAATTAGGAATGACAAAAGGACTTCAAAATGAAGAAACCATCTATTGCAGCCAAGAACTAGACAAACTGCTTAACGAATATAATAGGTTATTATTAGACGATAAACATTCTAAACCCCTAAATCCTTATTTTGACCTTTTCACAATATTTACAACACACGTACATAGGATTTTATCTATTCCTTACGGATCTTTTTTTATTTAATTGCAATAGTCGTATACCTCAACTTAAGTCCTTTGAGAACCGTTTCTAAATGTGTTTGAATTCGTTAATAATTTAGAGAGAATGCACCCATGGCATTCTCTCTCTTTTTTGTCTTTTTTTAATCAAGGGCTTTTAAGTGCCCTCCCAATAAAAAAAGACAAAGAGCAGCTTGCTCTCGTCTTTAGCTATATATAAAACCTAAAAGTTCCTAGATCAAAATCAATCTTCTTTCTTCCCTTCAGAACAATCCGTACACATTCCATACCATGTTTTAACGCCTTCTGGGTTATCAACTATGTCAATCACTTCTCCACATACCTGACATATGATGGTACCTTGTTTTACTATTAATTGCTCAACCATAATTGTTTGCCCCCTTAACTTTTGTTTGATAAAAACATTTTTGGTAACCATTTAAATAATCCTGATTTAATGGCTATTTCCTAGTGCAACAGCGTTTCTAGTAATCTATATTTATCCTGCTTATCAGCCCGTTCGGCATGGACATGTTCAAGTTCTCTATGGATGATTTTATTTTCTTTCATTCCTACTGTATGACCGGAGTGTCCATTCACCAACAGTTCTACGGCCGTAACTCCCATTTTGGTTGCTAATACCCGATCAAATGCTGATGGGTTTCCGCCTCTTTGTATGAAACCCAATACAGTAGTTCTTACACTAATGTTTAACTTCTCTTCAATGTAGCGTTGTAATTCCTGGGGCATCTCCACCACTTGTTAAGACCCCTAGTTTTTTCATTATTAATACACCTCTTACACAATAAGAATTTTAATAGGTTAGAAGGAAATTCCAGCAGCCAGATTAACGTAACCGCCGGAATTTTATTTAAGGTAGAATCATGGAATGATGAAATTTTTGTTTTAACTAGATTTTTTTAGACTTAGGTCATTCTTATTTAGAGCCCTTCCTGACTGTTTCACCAAGAAAACAACAATACAGGAGCTAATAATCATGCTGACACCTAAGAAAATCATCGCTGTATTAAAGGACCCTGTTGTATCCTTTATATATCCCACAATGTATGGTCCAAAGAATCCACCAAGATTTCCTACACTGTTGATGAGTGCAATTGCCCCTGCTGCAGCGGCCTCCGTTAAGAAAGATGGCGGAATGGACCAGAATGGAGAGTAGGCACCAAATGCTCCACATAAGGCGATTGTTAGGAAAACAAAGGATAAAACAATACTGGTATTTGCAACTAAGCTGCTAATAACCATTGCAACGGCACTTGTTGTTAAACATGCCGCAACATGCCAACGTCTCTCGTTCTTCTTGTCGGAATGGTTACCAACTAGAATCATCGTCACCATGGCACAAACATACATAAGCCCTAAAACCCAACCCATAGATTGGGTACTTAGTGATGTTGTCTCCGTTAATCCTTGAGAAATGGTTGGTAAAAACATGACAATTCCGTAATAACCAATCATCCAGCAAAAATACCCTACCGATAAGATAAGAACATCACGATCCTTTAAAGCCTGCGAGAAAGTGTAGTGTTTTACTTGCTGTTTTTCCAGTTTCTCTTTTGTTGTAACGTCAATTAACCATTGTTTCTCGTCTTTGTTCAACCATTTTACACCTTCAATTTTATCATCAAGATAGTAAAAACATACAACACCTAAGATGACCGCTGGAATCGCTTCCAAGACAAACAGCCATTGCCATCCAGCTAAACCTAACCAGTCGACACCTAGTAAGAAAGTAGAGAGTGGAGCACCTAAGGCATTCGCACCTGGTATCGCCAGCATGAATCCTGCAATCGCTTTAGCATGATGCTTTGTTTGATAAAAACCACTTAAGTAAAAGACCATACATGGATAAAAACTAGCTTCAGCAACCCCTAATAGAAATCGTGCTGTATAAAATTGCATGGGAGTTTGTACGAAAGCCATTAAAACGGCAATTATAGCCCATGTAACCATGATTCTACTAATCCATTTTCTTGCTCCAACTTTCGTCATCATCGCGCTTCCCGGTACTTCTAAAAGGAAATAACCAAGGAAAAAGATCCCTGCTCCAAATCCAAAAACCGCATTTGAAAAACCTAAGTCTTCGTTCATTTGCAGTGCAGCGAATCCAATATTTACCCTATCAAGTATTGATATTGTAAAACATAGAAATAGAAATGGGATTAATCTTAACGTAACCTTTTTAGTAGTTGAACGCTCTAATTGTAGTAGATCCAAAATAATTCCCCCTTATGTGTTCATGCCTTCCTTTTTACAAGCTTTCATTTAGAGTTTGATGGTCTATCAAATTCCTTTTGACAATGAAGCTACGAATCTCCCTGAAAAGGTTTAAAAATTTTGATAATTAAAAATATAGCAACCCCTTACATAAAACGCTTTCAAAAAATACTTTTTATTCCACTCGGTTTAGCGAAACAAAAGATGGAGTATGTCCAATCGATTCCTCAAATGTTTTCCCATAATAATTATCTTACTATACGATAAAGTAAAGACCTGATGTATGTAAAGCAATATAGTGTGGGATATATTAGAATTTCAGCAATACTTTTACCACATTTTCCAATTTTTCATCAACAATTTTCATGGCATTCTTGATATCTTCAATGGGTACAACCTTTGAAATGAGCAAAGACGTATCAAACATATTGGCTGCTATTGCCTCTGCTGCAATCTCGAAATCATTTCTCACATACATATTGGAACCAATTAATTGGATTTCCTTATTTTGAATGTAGGAAATATCAATTTCTGGTTTCTTTCCAAAAAGAGCAACTTCAGAAATCTTTCCGCCCCTTCTAACCATTTTGAAAGAATCATTTAGCACGGATTGGATTCCAACCGCAATGAATACTGTATCTACACCATCACCATTGGTCTCGTCCAAAATTCTTTGAACTGCATCCTCATGAATCGTATGGATTGGAGACGTGGCTCCTAATTTTTTGGCAATATCTAAATTAAAATCAACAGCATCTGTTATAAAGATCTTGGTTGCACCTGAGTTTTTTGCTGCTAGCAATAGTCCCAAACCAATTGGACCTGCTCCAAGGATCGCCACTTTATCGCCCAGACCTACTCTAGCCTTTCTGACAGCATGGACACCAACAGCAAGCGGCTCAATCAGGGCTCCCTGTTCAAAGGATACATTATCAGGCAACTTTACGATTGTGTTTTCAGGAACTACAATAAATTCGCCAAAGGAACCGATCCATTCCTGTGTACCTAAAACCTTCTTTTCTTTACAAATATGATAATTTCCGGCTTGACAGTGTCTGCAAACTCCACAGCCATAATGGGGCTCAACAGTGACGCGATTGCCCACCGAGACACTTTTTACTTCTGAACCTATTTCGATTACCATACCAGCAAGCTCATGTCCTGAGATGACTGGTGGAATTCGAAAAGGATGGGTTCCGTGGTAAGCATGAATTTCCGAACCGCATATTCCAGTTACCTTGACTTGAATCTTGACTTCATTCGCTTGCTTGATATCTGGGATGCCAACCTCTTGTAATTCTACTGAGAATGGTTTATCAATGACTGCTGCTCTCATCATCTTCCCCCTTTCTTAACCGATGAAATTCTTTACACTCACCCTGCCTGTCTGTCTCTTGTCATCTTGTTCACTTGTCTACTAATGTACCTTATATTAGTAATATACTTTTACTTGAATTGTTTGTCAATAAGATTATTGAAATGAATCCAATTCCAAAGAAAAATAAAAATCCCCCACCATTTTTTTAGGTAGGGGATTTAAAGTGTAAGTTTCTATTTACATACTGTTTAATGCCATCAAACTATTATCGGCACGGAATTTTCTTGTTTAATCTTTCCAATATCGATCATATAAGTTTTGCATATGTTTAGTCATAATTTCTACTGCTTCTTTTTCGTTATGATTCTCAATCGCTTTAATAATTAATTGATGCTCTTTAAAATTAACGTCTCGATAGTCTGGGCGAGTTACGGTTCGATCTCGAATAAATTTCCACATTTCTTGTTGTTTCATAGCATTACTAATAGCCGCCATGATGTTAATAAATAAATCATTATGTGAGGCCTTTGCAATACCATTATGTAATTTCTCATCTGTTTCTGGTACATATACGCCAGCCTTGGTTTCGTCCTCCATCTGTTTGATGGTCGAACGAAGCTCCTCTATGTCATCATCAGTAGCCCTTTGCGCTGCATATCTTACAATCAAAGGCTCGATATTCATCCTTGCTTCAACAATGTCCTCTGGAGTGATTGATTCAAAAAAGATGGCGGATTGAGAATTTTCAGCTGCAGTATGATTACTTTTAACAAAAGCACCTTCGCCTTGACGGGAATAAATAACACCATTCAATTCCAATGCACTAAGGGCCTGTCTAATAGGGGCACGGCTTACACCAAACTGTTCGCATAGCTCTCTTTCAGCTGGCAGTTTATCACCTATTTTAAATGAACCCGATTGGATTTCTGAAAGAATTTGATTATAAATTTGCATATATAATTTTTTGCTAGATACTGGATTAAAATTAATAATAACCACTTCTCTCTATATATTGTTCATTATATTTTAGGTAATTAGATATAAATAATTATATATATATCTATTTGAAAGGGCAACAAGCTTAATTCTTATGATGGAAACAGCACGGGCTGACGGAAAAGCTTTTAACAAAAGCCGAACAGACTCATTTTTTTCCATTGAAATTTCCTTATTTCCATATAACGCTAATACAGGCATACCAGTTTGGAATGCCTGTAAAGGATAACTATGTAGACTAATCCATGTGCGAACCACCGTTTATATCTACTTCTTCACCAGTAATATAGGATGCTTCTTCTGAAACTAAGAATGCGATGGTTGCTGCAATTTCCTTCGTTTCACCAGGTCTTCCCATAGGGATTCCTGCTACAACTTCCTTTGCCTGATCTTCAGGAAGCGATTTCCATATGTCCGTATTAACAAGTCCTGGTGCTACACAGTTTACTGTAATACCATCCAGTGCAACCTCGTGGGCAAGGTTCTTGGAGAATCCTAATACGGCTGCCTTTGAAGCGGAATAGTGCGGCCCTCCAAATACTCCTCCCCCTCGTTTCGCTGAAACGGAAGAAAGACTAATGATTCTACCATACTTTTGTTTTTTCATCGTTTCTAGTACGGATTGAGTGCATAAGAATAATCCAAACATGTTAACATTAAATACTCTTGATATGTCCTCAAGTGTCATATCTTGAACGGTTACTTTTTGTGAAATCCCTGCGTTATTGACAAGGATATCGATTCGGCCAAATGTTTGAAGAACCTTCTCCACCATGGCATCATTCGATTCTTTGCTGGTCACATTCAATTCTACCCCTAACGCTTTTCCGCCAGCTTCTGTAATCGCATGAACTGTATCCTGAATTCCGTCCATATTTATATCAGCAACAACAACGGATGCTCCCTGTTTTGCAAGGGTTAAAGCGATCGTACGTCCTATCCCCTTTTTAGAACCACTGCCAGTAACGATTGCTACTCTATTATTTAATTCAAACATTGTTTCTCCCTCTTCGTGATTTATTATTCCTTACTAAAGTATTTCCTTTGCTGTTCTTACAATATCTTCTATCGTAATTCCATTAAGCTCTAACAATTTTTCATATGGGGCCGATTGTCCGAACTGATCTTGTACCCCGATTCTTCTCACAATACCCTTTCCTTCTTCTGCCACTACTTCACATACGGCACTTCCAAGACCATTTAAAATATTATGATCTTCTACCGTAATGATCTTGCCGATATTTAGACATTCAACGACTGCTTCTCGATCAAGAGGTTTAATCGTATGCATATCTAATAGCTTGACAGAAATCCCTTCTTTTTCTAATTGCTTTACTGCTTCTAATCCGAGACACACGGTATCCCCATTCGCAATAATCGCGATATCTTTCCCGTCCTTGATCTTTTTTGCTTTCCCAATGGTAAATTCTTCATTTTCATCATATAGAATTGGAACCGTATCTCTCGTAAAACGAAGGTAGACTGGTCCATACATTTTGGCTGCTTGTTCGACTAATTTTCTAGTAGAATAATAGTCAGCACCCATAATGACTGTCATATTAGGAATCGTTCTTAGCACTCCCATGCCTCTATACTTTGATGACTTGCACCATCATTAGCTGGCGTAAGTCCCCCATGAGAACAAGCAATTTTTACATTTAAGTTGGGGTAACAAATTTCTTGTCGAATCTGCTCAGCCATTCTTAATGAACCAAATACTGCATAAGTGCTTACAAAAGGAATTTTGCCAGTTGTCGCTAATCCTGCAGCTAATCCAGCACCATTTTGCTCAGCAATCCCAACATTAACATGTTGATTAGGTAATTGCTTTGCGAATTCTGTCGTCTTACATGACTTGCCAATATCAAAATCAACAACATAAATATTTTTATTCTTTTTTCCTAATTTTACAATTCCATCACCGAAGGCTTCTCTGGTAGCTTTTTTCTGGAAAACATCTTTTTCGATAACACTCATTATTTTAACCCCCCAGCAATTTCTTCTATTGCATGAAGATACTCAGCATCATTTGGAGCAACACCATGCCAACCACAAACATCTTCCATAAAGGATACGCCCTTACCTTTTATCGTGTCGCATACGATGCATTTCGGCTTTCCATTTTTCGCTTCTCTTATATCATCTAATGTATGAACGATCTCTTCCATTGAATGTCCATCAATTCTTCTTGTTTCAAAACCAAAGGCTTGAAACTTTTTTTCTAAATCTTGATTGGGCATAATTTCATCCGTTGTACCATCAATTTGCAATCCATTATCATCAACAAATACAACTAAATTATCTAATTGATACTTAACCGCACTTTGTGCCGCTTCCCATATTTGTCCTTCTTGACACTCTCCATCTCCTACAATAGCGAAAACTCTATAATCCTTAGAATCTCTTTTTCCCCCTAGTGCCATTCCAACTGCACAAGAAAGTCCCTGTCCTAGAGACCCAGTAGAAATATCAATGCCAGGGCACTTTTTCATATCGGGATGACCTTGAAATGGAGAGCCATACTGTCTTAACGTGTAAATGGTTTCATACGGAACATACCCTCGTAAAGCTAATGCTGAATATTGAATAGGACAAACATGCCCTTTTGATAAAACAAACCGGTCACGGTCTTCCCATTGGGGATTAGTCGGATCAATGTTCATTTCCCTAAAATAAAGTGCCGCTACTACATCAGCTGCTGATAGGGAACCACCTGGATGCCCAGATTTTGCTTCATGAATCATCGTAATAGCCGTTTTTCTAAGCTCAATCGCTTTTTGCTTTAATTCTTCAACACTACAATCTTTCATACCAGCCACCTCATTAAATTTTGACTTACTTTTTTTAGACATTAACTAAAAGCATCACAGTATATCTATATTGTCTACTTGTCTACTAAGGTACCTTATGGTTTTAGTATGCCTCTATTTAACCAATTGTCAATACACATTTTTATAATAATCACATGTCCTCGAAACGTTTTATCGGCAAAAAAAAGAAGAAGTTATCATATAGATAAGTCTTCTTCTTCAAATTGGTTGATGGGAAAATAAATAACCTAAATTCCACTTAAAGCAAACACCCTCATCTACTTGGACAAGGGTGTTTGTTAAGTTTTACGATATTATTTGCTTTGAATAGTAGAAATGTATTTTTTAACTACTTCATAAACATATTCTTGATTGACTGCTGCTGTATCCGGGTTGTAGTTACCACCATTTGTTTTATTATTTGATAGTACTCGAATACCCAAGAATGGTACATCATAAGCTTTGGCCATTTGTGCTGCTGCGGCACCTTCCATTTCTTCTACAGATGTACCGTAATTCGTATGGAACCATTTAATTCGATCAACTTCATTATTCCAAACGTCTGCTGAACCGATCGTACCCTCGACAACTTCACCCTTAGTGTAGGTATCTTTTACTGCATTAGCAGCTGCAAGTAAATCCTTATCGCCCTCGTAGTAACGGATTTTTTCAGCATTAGGATCTGACCCGCTTCCTTCAGAAGCCATTAAGTCCATCGAGATCCATTGAGTGAGATCCATTCCCTCGTTTTCATTCTTACTTTCTGTTTTTAAGGAACCGATATTTGTCGTTCTTTTTCCTAAAACAATATCAAATACATGTAATTTCGGATCATGTCCGCCAAATGTACCCTGGTTGGTGATAGCGATCGGGTTATATTTTTCAATCGCCACTGCTGTAGCGGCTGCTGTATTTTCCATTCCCTTACCTGTTTTAGCAACGATTACAGGATAATTGTCCAGCTTTCCTTTGTAGAGGGTGCCGGGAGGCAATACTTAGGGAACCAGGTAGAAACACTCAGACCATATTACCGAGTATATACGAGTAATGATATTTAAGATGATTACTATGATAATATAGCAAATATAAAATTTTACTCTTTCTGAAATTACTTAATATTGGTTGTTTGTTACTTTTTAAATAACCAGCCTTTTTTGTAAAACCAAAAAATCATTACAATTACAATGATCGCCATAACTCCTAGAGTGATAAAATAGCCGTATTGCCAATGTAACTCTGGCATATGATCAAAATTCATTCCGTACACGCCTACAATAAATGTAAGTGGCATAAAAATGGTTGTTATAACGGTAAGTGTCATCATAATGGAGTTCATGCGATTGGATTGAATGGACATGTAATTCTCCCTCATATCAGAAGTAACGTCTTGATTAGACGCAACTATATCCGTTAACTTCATCAAGTGATCATATATATCGGAAAAATAATGGTGAATTTGCTTTGTTTCCTGAATCCGCTTAGAGTTTATCATCCGATATAACAAATCTCTCATCGGAATGATCGTTTTTCGCAAACGAATCAGTTCTCTGCGAATCTCATAAACCTCTTCGATGATTTTTTTGCTGCTGGCTTCCTTCTCTTCATATTCATTTAGTTTATCCTCAATTTGATGCAAAATTGGAAAATAGCAATCCACTAATTCATCAATAATGCTATGGAGAACAAATAACGGTCCAACCTTTTCCATTTCCTTACTTGCAAATAATTTTTGCTTAACCATATCTATTGCCTCATCCTTCTCCTTATGAAAGGACACGACATAGTTTTCTCCTACAAAAACATCTATCTCCTCGCACCTTATTGTTTTACTTAATGAATGTAAAACAAAGAAAAGGACACCATCATAATAATTCATATTGGGGCGCTGGATAAAATGCAGACAATCCTCAATCGCCAAGGGATGAAAGTGGAAAAATTCACTTAACAACTTTGTTTCCACATTAGTTGGTTCCTCAAAATCCACCCAATAAAATTTGAACCGATCTGACCTTAGATCCTCCAACTTTACATCAATTATCAACTGATTATCTTGTGTAATAGCATAGGTAAAAATCATTCATAAACCTCACTTTATTGATTTTAGCCTTTCCAATTTTACCACTAGAAACTTATCACTCTTCGATAAATTTCGGGTGGTGACCAAAGGCACTGGTATATCCAGAGGGAAACTTTCGAACCATTAGCTTCCCTGTATTTCCTTAATACTCTTTCCAGATAAAAATGCATGACCAGTCGTTAGTTTGGCTATCGTTTGGAATCCATATTTCAAGTAAACCTTTTCGACTCTCTCATTGATCGGAAAAACCCAGAAATTCTCCACTCCTTGATTCTTTACTTCCTCTTGCAACAACCTTATCATGAAACATTTCTCATTTGTTCAAAATTGAGCCGATTTTTCACCTCTAAACTCAATTAAGATAGATATAAGGAACATTTCTACTATTATATTGTGTTTGGAGGAGACATCGTGAATCGACTATGGGTTGCTTCGGCGTTAACGCTGTTAGTTTTACCCGGCTGTTCATCCGATAAATCTAGTACAGCCATGGATGGAGAATCGATCTATAACGAAAGTTGTGCAGCTTGTCATGGCGAAAAATTACAAGGGGCTGTCGGCCCGACTGTGGCAAATATGAAAAGTAAGTATTCAGAAGCTGACGTCCTGAAAATCATCAACGAAGGTACGAAGAAAATGCCAGGCAATCTATTAGATAAAGAAAAATCAGAGATTGTCACGAAATGGCTAATGGAGCAATAAATACTATATCGATGCGTAGATTAGGAGGAATCCTAATCTTTTTTCGTTACTTGGATAAATATTACTAAAATAGTATAATTTATATATCATCGCAAAAAAAAGAACAGAAGAAATATAGAACGCAGGTGAGAGTGACTTTGTTGATCAAAAAGGACGGACCCTTGAAGAATACGTAACTGAAGATATCGTCCTCGCAACGTTGCGGATCACAAAAGAGAAATTGGTGGGGTTGTGTAAAAACCGAATGCCTTTTGAAAGAGTTGGAGAAAAGGACTTTTTTCATATTCAGGATATCCTTGACCATTATCGGAAGGGGCCTGTGGTCATACTGAAAGGAACATCTTCGGCTAGAAGTTCAAAGAAAAAGTATTTAATGCCGTTGTGTCTAAATATTCCTAAAGAGGTTCCCTTTATTATCGTTGATGGTTCTTACAATTTTAATAATCACAATGCGGGGACAGGTTTGGTTCTGATTGAAAATCGTGATACAGCAACTGGTATCTCCAATGTCAGAAATATCAAAACAGCTAAATCTATTGTTTGTGAATTCCTAGCACTACTGGATGCATTAAGACTGATTAAAAAGCAAAAGATTAACAAAGTCATTATCGTGACAGACCAGGAAGCATGGTCTAAAGGAATCGCTATTGATGTAAATGCTTATGAAGGTTCGGTTAAACCCTATATAAAAGAGTTTAATCAATTATGGAATGAGTTAAAGGGGAAAACTGAGGTTAAGTTTGTTGGAGAACTGAGCAATGGGAAAAAGAATGTCCTTTATAAAAAAGCTCATACCTTAAGCCGAGCATATAAAAAAGCTGCGATTGATCATTTGAATCTATAGTAAAATTAGGGTGTTGAACTAAAAAGGGCAATGTGAGAGAAAAACTTTGAGGAAAGTATCCATTCTACTTGTATTATTTGGAATTATTTAACATTAAAATTGAAATAAAGTAACTTAAACCTCCCGTTGGGGGGTTTTTGGGTTGTATTTAAGACTCTATGTAAGTCTGAAATAGATCTTTTTATCAAGAAATTTTGATTTGTGTTTTTTTAGGTGGGTTTTGTGCCATTTTCAGTTGGTTTTGTGCCATTTTAAACACCTTTTGTGCCATTTTCGGTTGGTTTTGTGCCATTAGACAATATATGTAAATTATCGATCTGAAATTGAACTTAATTTTTCAGAAAATTGATATAACACAGCAAAAAGCTTCTAGTCCAAACTAGAAGCTTTTCTACTTTACCGCTTTAACTGAGCGGAGACAGACCCCCACATATCAATTAGATGTAATCACAGTTTCCTTCTTGTCTATTGATGTAATAATTACCTTATACGAATCATTCTTTATAATTGCCTTGGTTTCTTTACTCGTTGGAATACTTGAATGGTGTTATTATTCTTTGGTTTTCGTTAAAGATTAGCCGTATACCCTTTCTAGAGAAACAGCTACATTCCCATTCCGGGAAAACCGCCCATTCCCATTCCGGGTTGACCACCCATTCCCATTCCTGGTGAACCGCCCATCCCCATGCCTGGTGAACCGCTCATTCCCATTCCTGGAAAACC
>NZ_JAGGQR010000001.1:0-69696 GCF_018613205.1 Bacillus sp. ISL-46 | reverse complement strand
GGAAAACCGCCCATTCCCATTCCTGGAAATGACATCATACCTTGTGAACCTAATGTCATGTTTTCACCTACTTTCTTTTGCATACTATGCTAAAAGAAAATATGGGAGCTTATTTTACCTATAAATTAGGCGAATTACCCACCGATTCTTATGTAAAAAACTAAAGGGATGCCTGCCAATGAAGCTGCTGAGCCATGGATATGACAAAGTGAACCCCCTCTTATTCACATAAGGTCGTGTACACCAATCCAAGGATCACATTTATTGACTAGAATAAGAATTTACCCATCAGCATCCATAAATTCACTACCTAAAATTCACTTTCCATCTTTTAAAAATTATAGTATAATATCATTTTGAAAAAACAGATAAACATCAGGAATTTAGTGAATTTTTATAATGGCATAAAGGAGTAAAATAGATGTCAAAAAATTACTGGCTCACCACAGAGGAAATGCTGGAAAAGAAAAAGCGCAAAAAGAACCTTACTTATAGTTTTATAGCCATAGGAACTGTTCTACTAAGCGCATTTGTAACAATCCTAGCAAACGGTATCTAACGATCTAGTAGGCAGAGCCCAAAGTTATTTAACCTATAATTCCAATAAATAGGTTTGAATTTAACTTTTTTAATAAAATCTAAACGGTTTATTCATAGTTTGTTCATGATTAAGTAGTACGATTAATACATGAAGAGGACAACATTTAACTTTTTCTTTTTCATGACCCCCTTTTAATATATTTTGTTGATCCGGCATCTTGCCGGATATTTTTTTGTTAAGAAACTTTAACCATACCTCATCTAATTTATTTTTAATCTTTAAAATATTTTTATTTTAATTTTTGATGTTATTACAATATAACTTGTTCGCAGTTAATCGTAATCCGATAATTTCCGTATATGTTTATTTTCAAGCGGTTAGAAATTGCTATTGGAGAACACTTGATATACCAATATTATTTACCTTTTTTCAAATATTTTTACTATTTCATTCCCTGTTCACATGAAAAATCCATTATGTTACTATCAGAATGGGATTGGAATCGTATTATCATTAGAAGACGAAGAATAAGGAATCAAGTCATCATGCCTTCCAAACCATTGTTGGAAAAAAATATTATTTTACGAGGTGTATGATGGAAGCAATCGAATCTGCTCAAATTGAAAACATGGAACTTTTACAGGAAATAGTTACTCTTAAAACGAAACTAAGCGAAATATATAATCAAATAGGCCCAAGCAGTTCCGAATACATTACACTTTCAATCAGACTTAATATACTTATGAATAAATACTTTGAGGAAAAAACCGTAAATCTAATGAACTAGGAATGGCATGAAACAAACAAAAACCCCCTTATCTGCAACTAGGTAAGGGGGTTTTTATCTGTTGAAATAAATCAACAGCCATGGAAATTAAAAAAGATGAAAAAAAATGATTTATAACCTTTATTTAACCATGCTGACTTTAAATGTATTCATTTTCATTTTTATTTTTTCCAATACAATTCGTATCATTTCAAAAAACAAGAAGTTAAAAAATACCCAGACACAGCCATAAACATAGCCCCCAACAATATCACTCGGGAGTATTTCGGTGGATGCAATATTCGCTATGGTTAACCCCATTAATAAAACTAAAGTAAATAAAAGGCCAAATACTGGCGTAATAGTCTTTTTTGGATGACGGACAAGTAAAAATATGCATGTCCCATAAATAATGATTGTTAAAGTGGAACTGATATCTGGAAAATTATCTGAGTGTAATTTTCCTACAAACCCTAATGATTGAAGATAGGAAAAAATCTGCTTGATGGATTCATGAAACAACCTAGCTCCTAAAATTGATACGATAAGAAGAAGATACTCTAGCATCCTGTTCTTCCCTTTTCTCCAAATACGGATGGTGGTTATGCCGATAATTGCACCAATTGCATATGGAGATTGAAATAATAGAAACCCTTTCATCCAACTCATATAAATAGCAGACTTAACCATATATTCAGCTAGTTCATTAAACTGAGTAAACTCATTAAATAAATAGTCTTGAGCCATTCCCAGCATCAAGGTCACCATACCAATTAAAACTAAAGTGAGAAAAATAAGAAAGATCTCTGTTTTTCTTATGGTTTTTAGTCGATTAATTAACCATGTTGACAAACTAATAAAAAATGTTTTAATTTGATTTTTATTAAATCGATAGACCAAATATCCTGCTAGAAATACGGCTATAACAATAATAAAAATTAGAAAATATTTACTTGCTGCATGATGGAAAGCCCCCCAGCGAGGTCCCAAAACTTTTCCTAATGTAATAAAACAGAATCCCCATAAAAATGAACCGATATATCCAGGGATCAAAAATTTTCGAAATGGCATTCTAGAAATCCCCGAAATATAACCAGTGAAATGCCTAATCCCGGGAATGAAATAGGCAAAGACCAGCAATTTACTACCTGAACGTTCAAACCAAGCAGATGTTTTTTTATATCTTTCTGGTCCTAGGTGGATATATTTCCCGTATTTTTCGATAAGTTTATAGCCCCCTGCCTTTCCAATCCAATAGGTTACAGTAATTCCCGCCCCTCCTGAAACAAAGACTGTCATGAGAGCCAAAAGATAATTCATTTTTCCCTTAAATACAAAATACCCGGCGTAGCTCATTAGAAATTCGCCTGAAATAGGTAGGGCCATAAGTTCTAAAAAGATTCCTAAAAATAGAATCAGATAACTGTGCTGTTCAAATAAAGTGATTAAGTATGACATATAAATGCCTCCGTTATTTATAAAAACACTAAAATAAATAATCCTTCAACTCTAGTTCTAAATACAATGTAGCACGATAAATGATTTCATTTTCCATCTTAATGAATTATTAATCTTGTATTAAGAGAACAAAAAGGATAATGGATAAAATAAAAAAGCTATTGCCTTTATGAAAAGGTTACTAGCTTTTTTACATTGGATAATAAAATTAAAGTTTTTTAACCCTAATTGGACTCACCATTAAGAGAGCAAGGATTAAAGTGATCCATGCATTGCTATATAAAAATAATCCCATACCAGCCAATGGCAATCCCGCAGCTGGAATAGGTAATCCTTTAAAATACCCAATGGTTGGTTTAACACTAAATTTAGCTAATCTTAATGCCCCCATCGTCGGGAAAAGGATAAATGCCAATGAAGTTAAAATGGATGGCGCTGCTATCGAATGAAATAGAAGTGCAGGAGCAACTCCGAAGCTTACAATATCAGCTAAAGAATCTAATTCTACGCCAAATTCACTATTCACTTTTAATTTTCTCGCAATTCTTCCGTCAAGAAGATCTAAAACAGCCGATAAGAAAATAAAAATGGAGGCTAGTTCAAAAAACCCACTCATATTAGAGGTAATTGAAAGAACACCGCACAATAAATTTCCAATCGTAAATAAATTAGGTATAGCCTTTACCATATGATTAAACAAGGTAGCCCCCCCTAACGATGACCAATCTTCCCCATTTAAGTAGCATTTTCTATATATTCCTCCGTTATTCTTAAAAACAAGTTTTAAAATGAAAAAAACTTGTTCTCCCTGCACAAAATTTTTATCGTAACTGAGCCTTTTTATCTAAAAATGACAAATAGCACCGCATTTTGCGGTGCTATTGTCAGTTTTACGATTAGAAAAGTAAATCCCTTCAAAAAATACTGTCTCTTTTACT
Organism: Bacillus sp. ISL-46; assembly: GCF_018613205.1. Taxonomy (NCBI): domain Bacteria; kingdom Bacillati; phylum Bacillota; class Bacilli; order Caryophanales; family Bacillaceae; genus Bacillus; species Bacillus sp. ISL-46. The sequence goes on along the minus strand of NZ_JAGGQR010000001.1, from coordinate 65,993 downwards.
AACAAACTTACTCCCAATCAAGATGGAAACTATTTCTGTTCCAATCTCTCAAGAATCCTTCTTTTCCGATAAAGCATAATCCCAGTCTCCGCTAGGTCATTAATCATTGACCTGTTTGTAAATGCACCAAAAATCATCCCAGCAATAGGGACCATTTGAAACAGCTTCTTCCACCCAAACTGGTCTCTGTATGTATAAACAACCTCGCGCCAGCCTTGCAGCTGCGACATCATTTCACCTGAACCGCTCCCCTGTTGATAATAGCTGGAAAGCTCATTCAAAATCGCACGTTTGCCGACAATATCGGCTGAGGAAAACTGCAGGCATTTAATTATAAAAATTCGTTCGCTTTTTTCATTAGGATCATAACCGTGGATGATCGCAATTTCCTGCAGTGTTTTTAATGAAATGCCCATTAAAGCCGGGACATCGATCGCAAGGGTAAAAATCCCGCCGATTCCAGTGCTCGCTCCTTGGATCGTCGCAAACTTCTTTCGTTGACCGGTCAGCTCTTCGCTTATCTTATTCATGGCATTTAAAGGGATCTCCTTGATATCAGCTATTTGGTTAATCGGCTTACCTGTCTCTTTTTCAATTTTATCAAATAGTTTATCTTCTTTAATTAAATAGCTGCCGCCGGTCTGAATATAATTACCGACCTCTTCTAGTAATTTCCCCACTTTATTGTGGATGAATTGAGGAGTGATTTTATCGAGAATCTTAAATGGCAGTCGTCCCAGGCGATCCCAAATCCACAAATCGCTTTGGCCATTTTCCCACTTCTCAATAACAGTTAGTTCTTTCAATAATTCATCTCTTGTTTCCATGTATTTTGAGTCACCCTCGTTTGTTTATTTTCTACAAAATTACCCTTATTCTCATTAATAAAACATACGTATGATCAATGGAAAGGTTTCATAGTTTGTGGTTTGGTCGGTCGAGGTATAAACACCATCATCTTCTCTTCCCATTAGAAAAATACAATATTTCCGCGAGAAAAATCAATTAGCAAAGTTATTCTTCCCGTAATCATAGAAAAAAGCAATCCGTGGGAACGATTAGGGGTTAATCGTTCCCGTGTCCTCGGAAAAAAGGAGGACGTCTGACCCCATGTTCGGGGCATGACAAGGCACGGAATCAAAAAAAGACAGCGAGTTATTGCTCGCTATCTCCCTTCTATTACTATTTCTGTTCTAACACATTAATAAATTCCCGTAGATAGTCGGGCAGATCCGGCGGACGACGACTGGACACAAGGTGACCGTCCGTTACAACGGGTTCGTCATACCAAATCGCGCCTGCATTTTCCATATCATCTTTAATACCAGGAGTACTGGTTACTTTTTTTCCATCAAGGATTTTTGCAGAAACTAGTACCCAGCCTGCGTGGCAAATTTGTCCGATTGGCTTTTCATCCGTATTCATCTGCTGAAGCAGAGAAAGGACTTCAGGGAAGCGTCGGATTTTATCTGGCGCCCATCCTCCTGGAACTAAGATAGCATCATAGTCTTTAGCGCTAACCTCACCATAGGCAAAATCGGAGATCGCAGGTACGCCGTATTTACCAACATATTTTTCCTTTGCTTTTTCTCCGGCAAGATGGACAATTGCCCCCTCTTCCTGAAGTCTGAGAATCGGGTACCATAACTCTAAATCTTCAAAATCATTATGAACGAGACTTATTACTTTCTTTCCTTCTAATCGCATGGGTTTATGTTCCTTTCAAATTAGGGAGTATTAATGCTTGTAATCGGATAATGCTTGTTCGCGGTCGCTGATGGATTGAAACGAACGATCAAAGTTTATTCTAGATAATAGTAAAAACAGCGTATCAATCACTGAAATGGCTGGCACTCTAGTAAAGCTAAATTCTTTAAAGAACAATTTCTCATTCGTAATACTTATTAACTGAATATCCGCTAATTGCGAAAGCGGGGATTTAATATGGTTCGTAATACAAATCGTGGTTGCCTTTCTTTTTTTGGCAATTTCAAAGATATCAAGCAATAATTTAGAGTCCCCTGAGTTTGAGATGCCAATAACTACGTCTTTTTCTGTCAATGAATGGGCAAGTGAAACCTGCATTTCTGGTGTGCTATTAATAATCGAGCGAATTCCAATTTGATTAAATTTATAGGCACCATCGAGTGCTGCTGGAAGCGAATTACCTGCCGCCACAAATTGAACTAGGCTGCATCCACTAATTACATCCAAGCACTTTTGTACCGCATCCGGGTCTAGAAATGAGGCAGTTTGTTTGAGTTCATCAATTTTATAGGCAAAAATATTTCGAATCGATTCTGCAATATTATTCAAATGAATCGTTGGAGAATGAGATGTTTTCTCTGGATTCGTAATTTCTCTTGCCAGTTGAATTTTAAAATGGTGAAAGCCCTTTAGTCCAATTCTTTTGCAAAATCTAACAATCGTCGCTTCACTTACATTACACTTCTCAGACAGCTCGGCCACATTCATATCGATCACATTAAAATACTCTTTAATCACATATTCTGCAACCTTTTTTTCCGCATCATGCAAGGTTGGATATAAACTTTTTACCGTATTTAATAAATTATTTTCTTTAACGGAAGTCATACTACCATTCATCCTTTAACATTTTCATTTTTTTCAAACCATCTTTTCATCCAATATTTATAAACGTAGTTTACTCATCGGCAGAAATTCTACTGGTGCTTCCGCTAATAATCCAGCTGTAAATGTATCCCCTAAACCAATCGTACTAACAGTTTCTCCCCTATAGGCTGGAATGATGGTGATATCTTTTTGGCCTTTTGTTAATTTCTGCAACTTTTCTCCTCTTGGGTGAAGACCTGATCGTAACGATACTTGTTTCATCGTCTCTTGATCACAAATTTTCCCCTTTACCGCTCGCGAAAACGCTAACAAGTTACCATTTTCTAACGCTTTCCTCCAGAGAGAGGTATCATATAAATCCGATTTAATTAATGAGAATTGTTTGGTATGCAAAATAAAATTAGCAACACTTAGATACTTACAGGCATCGTTAATGGTTTTTAATAAATCAGCATCGTCATAACTTAATAGAGGTTTGTTCCCTCCAATTAATTCCTGATATTCATCTTCATTGACACCGATACTATCAACATAGCCTCCAAGGGTTCGAATAATCTTCCACTGTTCAGCCATTGACCAGATCGAAGCGAGTTCAAGGTGGACTTTAGGTTTCCTAGGTCCTAATGACGCCAATATAGAAACGGTATTCTGTAAAAACAAGTCAATGTCTTCGCTTCGATCAAAGGCATTGTATCCAGAGATCAACAACCAGCTAATATCATCTTGATTGATTTCCAGACGTTCCAGAAATCTTTTCGCGATAATATCAGCCGAAAATTCATCCTGCTTTCGGAAAATGATTCGGTTGGAAGAATCTCCATTCTCATATTCTACTATATAATGCCTCGGCACATCCCCTTCAAGATCTGATAAAAGGATCAACTCCTGATGTTCCGAAACCAAATCTGACAACTCTTTGGATTGGATTGGAATATTTACCAGTGCCCTATACCCTGCACAACTTGCTGCACAACCTGCTTGCAAGCCAGTTCCACCGATTGCCTTCGTCCAATTTAACTTTTTTTCTAAACGGGCAAGAATTTCCCGATTCGACACGATATATTCGGCTCCGCTGCCTCTCTTGATATTCCAGTCAATCACCGTACAAAACTCATCCCACGTGTCAATAACGGACTTTGGAGTTTTGTCGGCATTTCCTCTGATTTCATTGTAAAACTCTGGTGTGATTTTTGCTAATAAATCTATATTGGCTGTAAATCCAGTGGCAATGGTTGTCATCCTTTCACCGCTCCTCCCATGATGCCTTTTGTAAGTTTTTTCTCAAAAATCAACACAAGGATGATTAACGGCAAGGTTACAAGAATAGATGTTGCTGCTGTATCTCCCCAAGGGACAAAGAACATTTGCGGCAACATAGCAATGCCAACAGGAATGGTCTGGGCATCAATATTATTGGTAAACGTAATCGCAAATAAAAATTCATTCCATGATGAGATAAACACTAACAATCCAGCAGTAACCAGGCCTGGGGCCATTAACGGCAGACACACCTGCCAGTACGTTCGAAAGTATCCGCACCCATCCATATACGCTGCCTCTTCAATTTCATAAGGGATATTCCTGAAAAATCCGTACAGCAGTAACACACTTAATGGCAGTCCAAACAGCATATACGATAGAACTAATCCCGCATGCGTGTTATATAATCCCAATTGTTTAATGAGATTATAAAGAGGGGTCACCACCGCGATTTGTGGAAACATCGACGTCGATAGAAATAAAAGTAAAATAAAACCCTTCCCTTTAATCGGCAATCTAGCTAGTGAATAGGCAGCCAAACTTCCCAGGAACAAGCAAAGCAGTGTCACTACGACAGCAATGAGCGAACTATTCAAGATGTATTTATAAAAATCGGTATTTTGAAAGATATTTTGATAATGAAGCCAGGTGACTTCGTTTGGAAATATTGGCGGCAAGGATGATAAATCTTTGTCCATTTTTAAAGAAGTAACGATCTGCCAAAAGAAAGGTGCTACTTGAAACACGACGATGAAAGACGCAAGTATGACAATGGTAGATCGCTTGAGCATTCCTTTCATCTTACTTTCCTCCTTCAATTTTTTTGGATGATTGATTCATAAAGAATAGGAGAACCATCGCTAAGATGAAAACAGATACCGCCATTAACGACGACATCGCTGCACCATAACTCACCTGAGCTGCGGAGAAGGTGGTCTTATAGGCGTACGAAGAAAGCACTTCGGTCGAATTCGCCGGTCCGCCTCCCGTTAACACAAAAATCAAATCAAATACACGGAAAGCGTCTAATGATCTTAGTAAAACAGCAATCATAATAGAAGGAATTAATAATGGAAACGTAATATGAAAGAATTGCTTCCATTTATTCGCACCATCAATGTCTGCCGCTTCATATAAACTTGATGATATTCCTTGTAAACCAGCTAATATGATTAACGCCATAAATGGAGTTGTTTTCCAAACATCTGAAAAAATCGCAGCTGACATAGCTGTCGAGGTTTCTCCAAGCCAATTAATATTGGCATCAATGATTCCGACCTTCATTAATAAGAAATTTAAAATCCCATACTCCGCATTAAAAATCCATTCCCACATCCTGGCCGAAACAACAGTTGGAATCGCCCATGGAATTAATACACAGGCTCGCACCAAACCTCTTCCCTTAAAATTTTTATTAAGGACCAAGGCAATGAAAAGACCGAATATCGTCTCCAACAAAACAGAAAATGCGGTAAAAACCCACGTGTTTTTATAAGCCACTTTGAACCAAATATCACTTAACAAATTCCGGTAATTCTCCAGTCCCACAAAACTGGAACCTTGCTTAGTAAAGGAAACATCGAAAAAGCTTAAATAGATGGTTTGAATCAAAGGATAAATACCGACGATACAAAGAATCAATAGAGATGGCAGTAAAAATAAATAACCGATCATCATGGGTTTATTGAATATCTTTTTGACATTCTTTTTTCTTGCTAGTAATAAATGGGCATTGGTGCTCCCAATGACCTGCTTTTCTACTTTTTCCATAATCCATTCACCTCTTATACGTTTAAGGCACAAACGATACTAAGTTTGTGCCTTCAGAAAATTTATTGATTCGTAATCTTTTTCAACTCATTATCAATCTGTTTTGCCGCATTTTTTTCTTTGATCATGCCGGAAAGAACACCCGAGATATTCGATTGAAGGACTAACGACAATTTAGGGTAATCAGGGCTAACAGGACGGGCAGTCGTACCTTGGAATACTTTGTCTAAGCCGGTTAAGAACGGGTTTTTCTTTTGCAATTCGCTGTCCTTTAAGACATTTGGTCTTGTTGGGCTGAAGGCAAGTTCCTTTGCATAGTACAATTGACTTTCTTCACTAGATAAGAATTGTGCAAATTTGACAGCTGCTTCTTTCTTTTTAGAGCTCTTAGAAACCATGAATTGATATCCGCCCATAGTAGAAGCACTGCTTTTTCCATCAAAGGAAGGAAGTGGAGCAACACCAACTTTATCAACCACTTTCGATTGCTTTGGATCTTGTGCAACACTCCAAACATAGGACCAGTTTCTATGGAAAATGGCATTTCCATCTGTGAAAACGGTACGGCTTGGTTCTTCGTCAAACGTCAACACGGACTTAGGAGAAATCTTATCGTCTGTCATCTTTTTCATAAACTCTAGTGTTTTCAAAAATTCTGGGCTGCTTGCAGCTGATTTTCCATTGCTATCTAGAATGGATCCTCCTGCACTCCCTAAGAATTCTACAAAGTCACAGACAAGAACTTCTGCTTGCTTGCCTTGCCATACAAATTGGTTTAGCTTGTCATTATTTTCTTTGCTTTTGATTTCCTCAGACGTTTTAATCAGTTCATCCCAAGTGGTCGGAACAGGCTTGTTATATTTCTCCAAAAGATCCTTGCGGTAATAAAGCATCCCGCCATCTACATACCATGGCATCGCAGATAATTTACCATCATAAGTTAGTGCATCAATAACACCAGGATAGTACTCATCCTTGTTTACATATTGATCCATCGGCTCTGTCCATCCTGCTGCTGCAAACTCTGGTACCCAGACAACGTCTCCAGTAAAGACATCAATATCACTTTGGCCAGATTGGAAGGCAGTTACTAAGTATTGATGAATTTCTGTGCTTTTTGCAGGAGCTGGCATTTGCGTTAATTTAACTTTAATATCTGGATTTTCCGCCTCAAATTTCTTAATCAACTCGCTCCAAGAATCCACACCGAATGTTTTAATTGCCGCGAAATTAATAGTCGTTACATTACTATCATTCTCTTTACCATTACTACCTGTCGATGACTGATTGGAACTACAGGCTGACAAAATGACCATCATACATACTAAGAAAAGAACGAAAAGCCTTCTCATGGTTTCCCTCCATAAATATATAAATTTGGTTTATGTTTTGTAACATACCTGCATGAAGGCAGGTGTTCCTACCTTTGTTCTAAGTAAATGATAGATTAATTGCAAAAGGTATGAATACGCTTACAAGTATTATGAAAATAAATTTCTCTTCAATTTCACCTATTTTTTTTGTTAAAAGATAGGAGAAGAACAGGACGAAAACTATTCTTCTCCTCGTTGCCATTATTCTTGAACGCGTATGATTCGAGGATCTGTGAAAATATCAGATTCATCTTCACTATTTGAAGAAAACTCAGAAATGATTGCGCCTTCTTCAGCAGCCTGGAACCAATGTTTGGTGTTTTCGGGTATTGTATATTGCTCGCCTTCAAGGAGAACAATTTCATGGAAGACTGTATAGTATTTTCTATCAATTTCGGGAGGAGACGTGAGGGGTAGCTCAGTAGCCTCTCCTTCTACATATAAATATACAGTACCTTTCCGGCAGCGGAAGGTTTCCAACTTTCCAGGATTTCCATCTGCCCGAGGAGGATGCCGGTGTTCAGGACAAGTTTGATTCGGGAATAAAACCAATTCCTTCGCACAATACCGCTCGTTATTTACATACGTGATAAGTTGTAAGCCGGTTGTTTCAAGATCATTTAAGCCAAAATCCGCAATTTCAATGGATTCCTTCTCATCTGTAGTCAAAACAATCCCAGCTTTTGCAAACATATTTTCAACCATGGCATTATAATTTTTTAATTGAGGTATTTTCATATAAAGAAATTCCTTTCCTTTATATCTTTTATTTCATGCTGAAGGACAGAAGATGAAGGTTTATTAAGAAGAATTCTAGTTGGGATTACTATGAATTAATATCTGATGCCACTTACAACTGGTTCTGCTTTTTGGGCTGCTGGTTGCTGTTGATATAATTCAGCTTTTCCAACGGAATTGAAGAGGTGCATCTTATAGTTAATCACTTTTTTGGCTTCGTTAATGCATTCTGGGTAGATTACGTTTGGATCCCAGTATTCAGTCGTGCTTAAAATTTCACGTGCTTTTGTAAAATAGGCATACTTCATATCACTAGAAATATTTATTTTACTAACACCCAGTTGCACGGATTGGGAAATTTCATTGTCTGGGTTAGAAGAACCACCATGAAGGACTAATGGAATATCAACAAGTTCATTGATTTCTTTTAAAATATCCATTTGCAATTCTGGTTTGATATCCTTTGGATAAATACCATGCGCTGTACCAATTGCTACGGCCAGAGTATCAACACCTGTACGGGCAACAAAATCTTCAGCTTGTGCAGGATCTGTGTAAGTAACCTTTGTTACGCCGCCTTCTACTGAATTCCCCGTGCTTCCGATCGTCCCTAATTCCCCTTCTATCGATACCCCAACTGCATGTGCGATTTCGGTTGCTTTCTTCGTTAGTGCAACGTTTTCTTCATATGGGAGCAGGGATCCATCAATCATTACCGACGTAAAGCCGCAGCGAATTGCTCTCAGGATTTCTTCAATTGAACCGCCATGATCCAAATGGATGACAAATGGTACTCTACTTTCATAAACCCGATGCTTCACATAAGAGAAAAATTCGTCTGTCAAAAACTCTAATTCCGATGGATGGATGGCAATGATAGCTGGAGAATTCACTTTTTCCGCCTCTTCGACTACTGCACGTAAAAATGAACTATCACAAACATTAAACGCTCCCACCGCAAATTTATTTTCTTTAGCCACAGTAAGTAATTCTTTCATTGTTATCAACATATAAGAACACATCTCCTTTTTATTTAAAAGCATAAGTTTTAAACCAAAAAATGTAGACGCTTACTTTTAGTAGAAAATTTGTGCAGACATATTTTTACATCTATGAATCTGGTAAAAAATTTTTTCCTCTAGTTGATTAATAATTCCCTCCCTTTCGTCAACCGGTTAATGATTTTCTTACTTTTTTTGAAAAGCAGGGTTTTCTAAACTTTTACAGAATTAATAATAAAAAATAGTTTCTTCAAATCATGAAATAAAATTTCCTGTAATTTATTTTGAAGAAATTAAATTTCTTAAATTCAATATAAAGCCCTGCGTTTAATAAATCAAGTATTTTTTAAATTTTTCAATTATTTTTATTTGACTGAAAATTGTTTCCGGAAAATTTCAAGGGATAATTAGGTAAATTTCTTTCTCAAAAAGCCCATTAATGGGGAGCTAGAAGTAGAATTCACGCTGTGGTAATAAACATGCGGACCATCAGAAGTAAAAAAAGTAACCGCCCAATCCAGATGGATGGGCGGTTACTTTATTGCTTTTTATCGTTGAAATTGATTGTTGTGGTTGTCGTTAGTTCCCCTATGGTAAGGTAGGATCAATTACTTTCCAGAACTGGTCGGCAACAACTTGATAGCCTGCTAGACTTAGATGAATGTCAAATGGATTTGGAAGATACAATGGATAGTTTGATGCAATCACATTGTAAGTCGGCACATACGTATCGTGATTGGCTTTGGATAGCGTGTCGATTTTACTATTAAACGCAAACAACAATGGCAGCAGCCCGGCCTGTTGCTCCGCAGGCAAATAAGGGAAGGTATTGTAATAACCCATGACATAGTTATACTAAATAATCAATCAGTTTTACTTTAGGCTGGCCAAAGATTTCCGCTTCTAGTCTACGTCCGGTCGGGGTAGCCGCTAGTCCGCCTTCGGCTGTTTCCCTTAAAGAAGCCGGCATTGACTGTCCAATTGCATACATGGCTCCAATGACTTCGTCACATGGAATCCTGCTGGTTATTCCGGCAAGGGCCATATCGGCTGCTGTCAAAGCATTCGATGCGCCCATTGCATTCCGTTTCACGCAAGGCACCTCAACGAGGCCGGCAACCGGGTCGCAAACAAGACCCAGCATATTTTTTAAGGTGATGGCCATCGCTTCTGCTGATTGCTTAGGCGTACCGCCGGCCATTTCAACGATTGCGGCTGCTGCCATACCTGAAGCCGAACCTACCTCTGCCTGGCAACCGCCTGCAGCCCCTGAGATGGACGCATTGTTTGCAACGACAAATCCAAACGCCGCTGCCGTAAATAAAAATTCAATCATTTCCTGCCTAGTTGGATTGAGTTTATTCTTAACCGCAAATAATGTACCCGGGACAACCCCGGCCGAACCAGCAGTTGGCGTGGCACAAATGATGCCCATTGCTGCATTGACTTCATTCGTGGCAACCGCCTTGCTCACCGCATCCAACAGCAATGTGCCCGAAAGGGACTTTCCGCTCTGAATATAGTTTTGCAGCAATACTGCATCTCCGCCTGTGAGTCCTGTGCGTGATTTTACTCCATTTAAGCCCCGTTCGATAGCCCGTTCCATTACCGTCAGGTTCTGATCCATTTTGGCAATCACATCTTCACGGGAAAGGCCAGTAACTTCTATTTCCTGCCTAATCATAATTTCGGCTATTTTAACCTGTCGTTGTTCCGCCAGCGAAACAAGTTCAGCTACATTACGAAACATAGGATTTCCCCCTGCTGTCTTCTATTAATTTATGTTCGTGCCCGAAAACACCTACCTATACAACCATACGGATTACACTTATAACATTATCCAGCTTTTGCACCCCGTTGATCACCTGGTCATCTATCTTTTCATCGAACTCAATTACCATGATTGCCATGTCGCCTTTATCTCTCCTAGACACTTCCATATGACTGATGTTTATTTTATTTTGCGAAAGAATGGATGTTACAGAGCTGATTACTCCAAAACGGTCATTATGAATGACCAGTATTGCAGGGTCACCCGATAATTTTAGTTTGAACGAATTGATTTCAGTTATTTCAATGGTTCCTCCGCCAATGGAGATGCCGATAATCTCCAACTCTTTATCTTCATCAAAAAGATTAATCTTTACTGTGTTTGGATGTTCTGTAATGGCCTCTTCCTCTTGAAAGATGACCTCCATACCCAATTGTTCCGCTATATCCAATGTGTCGGGTATCCGCTCGTCGAACGTATCAAATTCCAATAAGCCCGCCACAAGAGCCAAGTCTGTTCCATGTCCTTTATACGTTTTTGCAAATGAGCCGTATAGCGAGAGAACAGCCTTTTTCGGCTGGCCCTCGAATAGGGTTCGGGCAACGCGGCCAATCCGGACTGCACCAGCTGTATGTGAACTGGAAGGCCCAATCATAATCGGACCAATGATTTCAAATGCTGATCGATACTTCATTGTTTTCACCTGAGTTCTATAATTAAGATTCTCTACATAGATGTTCCGTTGGTTTTCTTAGCATGCAGCCAACAATAAATAGGGGCAATTTATGAAAACTGTCCCTATTTATTGCTTCTTATATTAACAGCTTCCTTATACCCTTCCGTTTCTCCCACAATCAAACAGTCAGGAGTTTAGATCGCTTTCCTATTTGTCAGATCCTCTTCTTGAAGATCCGCAGGTACACGCTTGTTTATTCCGAAAGCATAAAAGCTGATTACCACAATAGCCAGGAACACAATACCCGCAATCAGCGATACACGAGTGTCCTCATTGAACCACATACCAATAAGCACCGCTACCAGATAGCCAATTGTCAGATAGTTAGTGACAGGCGCAAAAGGCATTTTGAATGGATGGGCGGCCATTTTTGCAGCATGGACTTTCCTGAACTTGATTTGGCTGATCAGAATGACAAACCAAGGAACCATCCCAGGAAGAACACTTGAAGCATAGACGTACACAAACAGTTTTTCCGGTGCAATATAACTTAAAACAACGCCAAAGCCAAGGCCGATCAGTACGCCAATTGTACCGAATAAAGGCACCCCGTTACTTGAAACCTTCGCAAATGCTTTTGGAGCTTGTCCATTGACTCCAAGAGTATAAAGCATGCGCCCTGCGCTGTAGATACCGCTGTTGCAGCCAGACAATGCAGCAGTGATAACCACAAAGTTAATGATTCCAGCTGCAGCTGTAATACCGATTTTTGCAAAAGTTGCTACGAACGGGCTTCCGATAGAAGTCAATTGATCCCAAGGATAAACTGTGACAATAACAAAAATTGCGCCAATATAGAAAACGAGGATACGCCAAATTGTACTTTGAATCGCGTTCCTTATTGTTTTCTGAGGATCTTTCGCTTCACCAGCTGTAATACCGATAAGCTCTACACCTTGATAAGCACCCACAACGAGTGATAGGGCAAAGAGGAACCCTTTAACTCCGCCAGTAAAGAAGCCGCCATTTTTCCAGAGGTTTGATAGGCCGATCGATTCTCCTCCGTTGCCAATGCCGAAGAAAATCAGGCCGAAACCTGCAATAATCATCAATACAATCGTAACTACTTTAATCAAAGCAAACCAAAATTCGAATTCACCAAATGATTTAACAGAAATAAAGTTTGCTGCCCCAAGGATAACCATTGCGATAAGGCCTGGAATCCACCCAGGAAGATCTGGATACCAATAATGCATATATGTGCCGATCGCGATAACTTCCGCCATGCCGACAACTACCCACTGGAACCAGTTACTCCAGGCAGTCATATATCCCGCTATTGGATGGATATACTTATAGCCAAATGTTGCGAATGAACCTGTACTTGGTTCCAAATAGAGCATTTCGCCCATGGCGCGCATAATCAAATATAGAAATATTCCTGTAATTGCATAAGCAAGCATTACGGATGGCCCCGTCCAGCCTATCGTGCTGGAAGACCCCATAAATAGACCTACACCAATCGTTCCGCCCAACGCAATCATCTGAATATGGCGTGAACTTAAACCCCTATTCAATTCCTTGTTTGCCATTTAAATTTCCCCCTCTTTATTGTCAAATTTCAAATATACTTGAAATAGTCCATCTGGAAAATACATTTGTCTTTTTTTCACAGATGAATTATAATAGTTTTTATAGAAGAGAGCGCTTTCCTTTACCCCAGATTTCATAAAATAGTTTTGGGAAAGGAAGGTAATAATTAATAGGCTAGTGCAAGCTCCCTAAAGGGAATGCCTAATTTCTCTGATAGGTTTTCCAACATATCTTTTGTCATACGGTCCAGGTTATAGTGAGGATTGAAATCCCATTCCTCGCGTGCAGCAGATACATCAAGGCTATTTGGCCATGAGTCTGCAATGCCTTGGCGTACAGGGTCAACATTGTATGAGATTTCGAATTCAGGAATGAATTTTCTAATGGATGCAGCAATTTGTTCCGGCTCAAAGCTCATGGCTGTGATGTTAAATGCATTGCGGTGCTTCAATCTTGAAGGATCAGCCTCCATCAATTGAATGATAGCATCGATAGCATCAGGCATATACATCATATCCATATAGGTTCCTTTGCCAATGAATGATACATATTTCTTATTCTTAAGTGCTTCATAGTAAATATCTACTGCGTAGTCGGTTGTTCCCCCGCCTGGAAGAGTCTTGTATGAAATCAGTCCAGGGAACCTTACTCCGCGTACGTCTACACCGTATTTAGTAAAATAGTAGTCGCAAAGCAATTCTCCGGATACCTTTGTGACGCCATACATAGTAGCTGGCCTTTGTACCGTATCCTGTGGTGTCATTTCTGCCGGTGTTCCTGGTCCGAAAGCAGCGATGGAGCTCGGTATAAAGAGTTTCAGGTTTAGCTCACGTGAAACTTCAAGGGCGTTCATCAGGCCTCCCATATTCAGGTCCCATGCGAATTTTGGTTTTGCTTCTCCTACTGCCGACAAAAGGGCTGCAAGATGCATGAGGGTATCAACTTCATATTTTTTGCAAAGGCCTAGCATTGCTTCGTAATCCATAACATCAAGTATTTCAAATGTACCATCCTCGATGACTGGATTGCCTTCGATATGGCGAATATCTGTTGCAACAACGTTTTCTGTTCCGTACATTACTCTGAGACGGTGTGTCAATTCCGAACCGATTTGGCCGAGACAGCCAGTAATAAGAATTTTTTTCATTTGACGGGACCTCCTGAGGTTTCTTTTACCATTATTTAACTGAAGCAAGAACACTGTTATCCTTGGTGAAATTGTAAACGTTTAAATAATAGACAATTCTTTACCTATTTTTCCATAGACTTCTAGAACCTCATCAAGCATTTCCTTGGTATGCGCAGCAGTAGGCATATTCCTAACCCTGCCTGTACCTCTAGGAACTGTTGGGAAGGTGATTGATTTTGCATAAACGCCTTCCTCCATCAGCCTGCGCGAAAATAATTGGGTCAGATCTTCTTTTCCTATGATGCATGGGGTAATTGGTGTTTCGGAATGTCCAATTTCGAAACCAAGGTTCTTTAAGCCTTCTTTTAGGTATCTTCCGTTTTCCCAAAGCTTTTCAACTTTTTCTGTCGATTCGGTCATGATATTGATAGCTTCGATACAGGCGGCAGCATCTCCCGGAGTCAATGAGGTTGAAAATAGGAATGGACGTGCACGGACTTTCAGCCAGTCAATCAGCTGCTTTGTACCTGCTACATATCCGCCTACGACGCCAATCGCTTTTGAAAGGGTCCCAATCTGTAAGTCAATTCGGTCTGAGAGGCCAAAATGCTTAACCGTACCAGCACCGTTACCCATTACACCAGAACCATGGGCATCATCTACATACGTGATTAACCCAAACTCATCAGCAATTTCGACGATTTCCGGAAGCTTTGCTACATCACCGTCCATTGAAAAAACTCCGTCTGTGATGTACATGACTTTTTCGTATAAACCGCTTTCAATTGTCTCTTTCGCTACTCGACGCAAATCGTCCATGTCCTGGTGCTTGACGCGAATAATTTTCGCTCCTGACAATCTGCACCCATCAATAATCGATGCATGGTTTAATTCATCCGAGAGAATTGCATCCTTCTTTGTCATCAGGGCTGAAATAGCACCCATGTTGCAATTGAACCCAGATTGGAAGGCAATGGCAGCTTCAGTATGCTTGAACTTGGCAATTGTTTTCTCTAATTCATTATGAATGGTCAATGTGCCATTGATTGTACGGACCGCACCAGCCCCTAACCCATACTCTTCGATTGCTTCATGCGCTTTTTGCTTCATTCTTTCATTATTGGCAAGGCCAAGATAGTTATTGGATGACATATTGATTAATGATTTGCCATTGATGCTAACTATAGGGCCGTTTGGTCCTTCTACAGTATCAATGACATTGTAGAGGCCGTTTTCCCGCAATTCGTTCAGTTGGGGTGTTAAGAAATCCGCTAAAACCTTTTTTGCCAAAATAATTCCTCCTTTTAAATTACCCTTCAGTTTTTTCACATAACACCTATTCGTTTTGTTTCATCGTGAATTTATTATTAAAAATTTGGAAACGGTTTCAAATGAGTGCAAAAAAACAATTACATCACGAAAATTACTCCCGAAATTTTTCAATCCTACTTTTGAACGCAAGATGTTATGCTATGGAATGGGAAGTGTAATAATAAGCTGGTTTAGTTGATCCCTCGATCAACCGTATTAGAAAAGCCTAGATTCATATATTTCAGTGTAATTCTATAATTATGTTGAAAAACTGTCAATACTATTACAAAAAACTAATCATTCAGACTATATGTCCTGCTATTAAAGAGACCTAGATGAATAAAGGGTTTTATTTATTAGGTTAGAAATTACTGCTTTTATTTTCCAAAAGAATGTTTCCATGCTTTAATAATAGTCGAGTTATTCTAATCCATTTTTATCGATTTTTGTTCTGAAACTTAATCCAATTTATCGTCAATGCGATTTACTTGTTCATTTCGTTTCTTTGAGGATCATACAAAAACTACTATAGAATAATAATAATTGGATTTCACTTGTCCCCACTAATATTCGATGATTAGCTTTTTTACGAAAAAACCTAACTGTGCCCATAAATTTATATAGACAATTAACCCAATCCTTCTAACCCACATAAGTTACATTATTGAAGTGAAACAGGAGGAGAGGCAGATGGTGATACATGTGGTCCGGAGCGGTGAAACGCTTTGGCAAATTGCTGCTCGCTACAAAGTAAATATGAATGGAATTGTTCAATCAAATGGGCTCCAAAACCCGAACCAGCTGTTAGTTGGCCAATCGCTTGTAATCCCAGTCCCCGGGACATCACACATCATTAGATCCGGTGATACATTGTGGTCAATTTCACAACAGTATGGGGTGGAAATTAACTCGATCATCCAGGCAAATCAACTCACAAATCCGTCTCTTTTATATCCAGGGACAAAACTAATTATCCCTCCACGGATACACGTGACTCAATCTGGGGAAACATTATGGCAAATCGCAAATCGTTACGGGGTGACAGTCCAAGCGATTATCGATGAAAATCAGATTCAAAATCCAAACCTCATTTATTCCGGTACAAGGTTAAGAATACCAATCAAGAAACCAACCATCGAAGTCAATGCCTATACCTATCAACCCGATCAAGCAGCGGCTGAAACGGTTAAGGAACTTAGCCATTTGCTCACGTATATCAGTCCATTTGCTTACCTAATCAATGAAAATGGGGATCTCACTCCAGTTCATGATGAGTTAACCCTACAAGCTGCAAAAACAAGTAATGTCACACCGATGATGTCGATTACAAACTTTACTTCAACTGCAGCTGGCTCAAACGTGGCTCATACCCTTTTATCCAGTCCAGAATTACGTGAAAAGGTACTGACAAATATGCTTCGGATTATGGATGAAAAGGGATATAAAGGAGTAAACATCGATTTTGAAAATGTGTTACCGGCCGATCGCGAAAATTACAATCTATTCCTCCAACTAACCGTGGACCGTCTTCATCCGCGAGGATATTTTGTCTCAACGGCGGTTGCACCCAAGCAAAGTGCGACACAAGCGGGTCTGCTATATGAAGCACATGATTATGAAGCACATGGTAGGATTGTAGACTTTGTCGTACTGATGACCTATGAATGGGGATACAGGCTTGGACCGCCACAGGCGATCTCTCCTATCAACCAAATGAGACGTGTCGTGGAATACGCGCGGACCGTTATGCCGGCAGAAAAAATATTCTTAGGGTTCCAAATTTATGCCCGTGATTGGCTCCTTCCACATGTTAAAGGACAAGAAGCAGAAACATTTAGTACACAAGAAGCGATTGCGCGTGCGGTAAAATACGGGGCATCGATTCAATATGATGACACCACCCAATCACCATTTTTCCGTTACGTCGATGAAAAGGGCCGTGGCCATGAAGTTTGGTTTGAAGATGCCCGCAGCGCCCAAGCCAAGTTCGACTTGGCTAAGGAATTTAATCTCCGCGGAATTAGTTACTGGGCATTAGGCTATCCATATCCGTCGAACTGGACATTGTTAGCTGATAATTTCAATATAAAAAAATGAGTTTTTTGAACAATCAGTTCTAGCAGGGACTGATTGTTCGTAAGTGAATATTTCCGAGTTAGGGCCGATTACTGAAATATTCTCCAAAAAAAAAACCACCGTAACTCCTGTTCGTTCCATTCTTTTCACAACTAAAAAAAAGAAACTAATTCAACACTCCACATAAAAAGGATGAAGTTTTTCGTTTAAACAATACTCGATTCTTTGCCTGAAATTATTCCAAGTGACCATTTCCAATGCTTCTTCAACTGAAAAGAAACCTACTTCCAAACTTTCTGAGGAAGTGGTCAGCTCTCCCCCAGTTGGTATCCCCAAAAATAATGTACTACATATCGATTGGCTCACATTTTGATATACACCACAAAATTTAATCACATCAATATCTATTCCGCTTTCTTCTTTTGTTTCCCGGATTGCCGCCTCCTTCAATGATTCTCCTTCTTCAACCTGACCACCAGGCATTTCCCATCCCCTTCGTGGACCTTTAATTAATAAAATTTCCCCTTGCTCATTAAGTACAATAGTTGCAGCTGAAACAATATGTTTTGGAGTGGACATATCAGACCTCACATTAATATAGAATACCTAATTAATTCGCTGCCTTTTTCGTTTCCCCTTCTTTCACATAACCGATCCATGAAATGACACACCTCGCCTATTTTCCCCAAATTCCCCTTTCAACCAATCGTTTGATTAAAAGTGTCTTCAACCCTTGATAAATAAGTATTCATACCTTCAAATTTATAAATTAATTGTTGAAAAACGGCCTAAAATTAGGAGATAAATAGCCTTTGAACAATTATTGTCTCTAAACGACAGCCAATCGACGTGATTCCACATCTGCTATACTAATCAAACGTTTGGTTGAAACAGCTGTAAGTACGGTTCTATAGGTATTTTCCCTGTAAAAGGTGAGTGGATATTGTCGAGATTCGCAAAATCATTCCGCAGGAAATAACCCACCTTCCCACAAAATCTGATGGGTTTCTCTTAAACTTCCATCATTCTATTAATTTCCCGCCTTTTCTCTACTACACAAACGGTTAATTAAAAGTGGTGTCACCTCTCTCCAGTCCTGACCTTCCCCCTCAAAATACCTGAAAAGAATGTAGAAAAATGGCTTCAGCATTTACTCACTCTTTATTTCAAGGCGTCCAGCCATTCTTCGTTAAGACCGGGAATCTATGAAAAAAATAAAAAGCGTAAAAGGCGATGACCTATTACGCTTTTTTAGCATGGTTTAAGTTTACTGATCAAGTCCGGCTTCAAGTAACGCTCGATGGGCAAGCAGAAAGGACCCCGTGATCCCGGCATTATCCCCTAGACCAGGACTCACAATATAGGTAGAAAGCTCCGGTAAGGTGATATAATCGTTCAATAATTCCGGCAGGTACTTATAGATAGACGTGAATACCTGCTTTTGGTTCATGACGCCGCCGCCAAGAATAATTTTTTTAGGAGAGAGAACCAGTATATATTGCATAAGTGCCTGTGCAATATAGTACCCTTCCATTTCCCATACTTCGGAACGCTCCACCAGATGGATTCCTTTTGCACCCCATCGTTCTTCAATGGCAGGTCCTGCCGCCAGACCTTCCAGGCAATCAGCGTGGTATGGGCATTTGCCTTTGTATTCATCATTCGGATGACGCCTTACAAGAATGTGACCCATTTCAGGATGTGACCAACCCTGCAAGAGTTCCCCCTGTACAATCGCACCTGCTCCAATGCCAGTCCCAACAGTGATGTAAAGGCAGCTATCCAGACCTTTTGCAGCACCCAGAACAGACTCACCCAATGCAGCAGCATTTACATCCGTATTGAATCCGACTGGAACGGAAAAAGCCTCTTTGAACGTGTCAACAAATGGGAAGTCCCTCCATGCTGTTTTCGGTGTCGTGGTAATCATTCCATAAGTTGGACTTTCCTGGTTCACATCAATCGGCCCGAACGAGCCAATTCCGATGGCTTGGATAGGATATTTTTTAAAAAATTCGATCACCCTAGGAATGGTCTCCTCAGGTACGGTAGTAGGAACCTGAAAACGCTCCAGAATCTTACCCGATTCATCCCCTACTGCACAAACAAATTTTGTTCCTCCTGCTTCAATGGCACCTAACATGTAAACTTCCTCCAATTGGCATTATTTAAAATGTCTTTTTGATATATTTAAAAATAGCACAAAATCGAAGAATGGAGAAACCCGCTAGAACAAAATTTATTCACCGCATAAGCTCATTTTATCGGCGAAAAAGCTCAAAAAACTATATTACTAAAATGAAATGAGCACCACACTAGCTGATAGTGTTTAGAACCTCTCTCTCTATGTTACCGGACTCTCCTTTTTTCTTCCTTCACGGTCACATAGAACCTCTCTTAACGACCAACCTCTCTCTTTTTTCGCCTTCACGGTCGGTTACAGCCTCTTGAGTACTAGTTCTCGCTCTCCTTAAAACTCCTCTCCATTTCCGCCCGCCCGTTGATTATTTACTCCAAATCCATCCAATGAAATGACAAATCTCACCCATTTCCCCCAAGTTTCCCTTTCAATCAAACGTTTGATTAAAACTGTGACATCCCTTGATAAATATGCGTTTGTCTCTCCAAATACGTAAATTAATTGTTGAAAAATGGACTGGAAATAGGAAATAAATAGCACCATAGCCATTATTGCCATTAAACGACGGCCATTCGACTAAATACCATATATGCTATACTAATCAAACGTTTGGTTGAAACAGCTGCAAGTATTGACCTATAAGGATTTCCCCTGCTAATGCAGGCGGGAAATTGTCGGTTTACCCGGGATCATTCCGCAGGAAATAACCATTATTTCCACAATAACAGACGGGTTTTGCTTGAACTTACACCATTCTATTAATTCCGCCCCTTTTCCCTACTACATAAACGTTTGATTAAAAGAGGGCTCAGCACGTGCCATTCCTGGATTTATTCCTCTAAATGGCTGAAAAGTTTGTCGAGAACTGTCTTTAAAACACCTCTTTTCTGGAGCTTACTAATGGACATCTTGCACTCCACGTAATAAATAGCCGGTTTTATTTGTGGAAAAATTGATTCGCTGATAAAACGCTAGATTCGCTGATAAAATGGTCCAGTTTGCCGATATCCTTCAAAAATACGCTGATAAACTGCTCATCGAGACGAGTTTTCCAACTTTTTGCCTCCTCAAACGCTGCGTAATCGAAAAATGACATTGTTTATTTGCGGATTATCAGCTTTTATTTGCGCATTAACACCTTTTATTTGCGCATCCATAAAATCAGATAGATCCCTACCTCTTTAACGGAGATTGAGCCGAACTTTAATCTTTTATTCTATTAAGGTATCGTGGAACAATCCTATGAAACAAGATTAATCGAGTCAAGACATCAGAATATACACAAATTCGACACAAACAACACGCAATACTCCTTGCATTCGACGAATATCTTTGATTATATTATTGTGGGAATATTTTTTCTTCATGGAATTTTTGAACTCTTTCTATTTGTTATATATTCTGGCATAGGTAGGTATCAGCTGATGGTATTTGACGGCATCATTATTTCGTTTATCGTAGGTTTTCTTCGCAAAGGGAACTTAAGAGCACTGGCACAACTAAAGCTAAAGTGGGGATGGATCTTTCCGCTATTATTGGTCGTTGAATTAGCCGTTTTTATTCTCCAAAACGATAGCAAATTTCTCGGACAGGTAAGCGGATACATATACATTGTGGTATATGTACTCGGTTTACTATTTTTATTTATAAACCGCAAAAACGCAGGTTTTAATCTGATTTTACTAGGTGTATTTCTCAATTTCTTGGTTATGGTGACGAACGGCGGTAGAATGCCGGTATCATTAGATGCTGCATCTATTTTACCAGCTGGTTATCTCGATGTTTTTAAAGAGCAATTATATGCGAAGCATACAGCGCTAACAGAATCTACAAAACTAGGCATCTTAGGCGATATTATCCCAATTACAGACCCATATCCTAGAACACAAATTATTAGCATCGGTGATATAATTATGAATATCGGTGCCTTCCTCTTTATTCAATACTTAATGCTAAAACACCCTGCAGCAAAGAATAGGCATGAAAGGTCACTCTCCATTAAAGGAGGTGAAACCAAATGAAACCACAAAAGCCAGAAGGCCTTAAATTAACAAGTGTTATCGTAAATGCTATTATTCTTGCTTCAATGATTATTGCTTTAACATCTGGAATGAAACTAATATAATAAGAAGAATGGAGGAGTAAAATTATCTTACTTCTCCATTCTAATATTTTTAGATATGAGTGATTAAAAATGGACAGAATCAAACAACCGGCTAATCTCTATTTATTGATGGTTTCATTTCTCGGAAGTATAGGATTTTTACTGTTAAAACCCTTTAATTTCCTCGATACTTCAAAATTAGTAATTACCCTTACCTTAGTAGGAGCGATATTACTCCTAAATCATTACACGATCCCCATTCCACCTGACGGAAATTCCATTTCGATGGACTCTGCAATTTATCTAGCCAGCATTTTTTTATTTGGCTTAAATTTTACATTAGAAGTTTTACTAATCAATTCGGTGATCTATGCCATATATAAACGAAAGATTGTCTGGTGGAAACATCTATTCAATTTTTCAATCTATAGTATTATGATGATTCTTTCCTATTTTCTCTTTACTTCGACCAATGGAGTCGTAGGTGACATTAATACAGGCAACTTATTACCTTACATTCTTTCACTTAGTGCTTATTTTATTCTAAACACGATTTTAATCAGTTTATACTTCCTTCTGCTGCAAACAGAAAGCTCGATTAAATTAATGACCGGAATTGTAAGGGATAAAACCTTTCTAGTAAGCTACCTTTGTACATTATTACTCTCACTTGTACTTGGAATTCTTATTCAGGTAAATCCAATCTTGGGCCTCGTTATGTTTGTGTGCATTTCGATCCTTTTGTCGGTAGCATTTAATGAACATTTCCGCTTGTTTCAAGAAACCCTGGATAAAGCCAACAAAGACACCCTTACTGGTCTCAATAACCATGGTTACTTTAAAGAAATTTTGGAAAAAGAAGTAGCGATCGCAAAGGAAACGGATCAGCCATTAAGTGTGGTCATCCTTGATATAGATGATTTTAAAAAATTCAACGATCTGTACGGGCATATTCAAGGGGATCATCTGCTCCAAGAATTTGGTGCCATTTTAAAAACCGAGTCCGACGCTGCAAATTTTATCGTTGCACGCTATGGCGGCGAAGAATTTTCGATTATCATGCCTAACACCGATCGTAAAACAGCTTATTCGTTCATGAATGAATTACGGAAGAAAGTAAATGACACCTACTATAAAGGGGTGGAACGTCTCCCTTACGGCTGCTTGTCCTTTTCATCTGGGATTGCCGAATGTGAAAAAGAGACCTACAATATTTCTGAACTTCTGAACAAAGCGGATCAAGCGATGTATGCGGCGAAAAACCAAGGGAAAAATCTTGTTCAAATTTATAATGGGCATTCCGAATATTCCGTTCATCACTCGCTTTCACTTGAAAAGGAGCTGGAGGAAGCGGAGTTTCAATTAAAGATCTTCCTCTCAAAAGATGTCTATACCTATCGCCACAGTAAACGGGTCTACCAATATGCGGTTGATTTTTCACGAATGCTTAACTTAAGTATTCATGAACGCAAAACGCTGATTCTTGGAGCTCTTGTTCATGACATTGGAAAAATAGAAATCCCGCGGGAGATTTTAAATAAAAAAGGAAAGCTTGAGCCTCATGAATGGGAATTGATGAAGAAGCACGTAACCTACGGAAAAGAGATCATTTCAACGAATAAGAAATTAGAAGACTTGATTCCGCTAGTTGAACTCCACCATGAACGCTATGATGGGAACGGCTATCCATATGGCTTAGCAGGAAAATCGATTCCAAAGCTGGCGCGAATTCTCTGTGTGATCGATTCCTTTGACGCAATGACAACCGAGCGTCCTTATCAAAAAACAAAAACCTTCCATGAAGCGATCGCTGAATTGCGCGACTGCTCTGGAAAACAATTTGATCCTCAATTCATTGAACCGTTTATAGCGATGATCAAGGAGTTTGATAACTCCGGGGATGAACGAAAAGAAGAGCTTGCCGCAGTGAATGGCTAATACTTTCCGCACAGTTGGCAGAAGAAAAAAATCAATAGTAGAAAAAGAAAAACCTCATTTAGACCCGGTTCACCAGAACGTGTCTAAATGAGGTTTTCTTTTTCAAATGATAAATTTAAGCTCTTTGATCTGACCCCTGCATCAAAGTTATACAAAAAAGAGGAGAAGCAGAAAGGTTTCCTCATTTTTCTAGGGCAATATATTTTGATTGGATCTTAGGTAATTTACAAATCCTATCAAATGAAATCAATGCAAATCGGAACGAAATCATCGAAACAGGAACAAAAATGACAAAAATAGCTAATGGAGCATAAAAAAGTACAATGCCTGCTGCAATCCACATAAGTATAATGGCAAAGGTTGTCTTTACATCAATCAATGAAAATGTAAATGCTTGTTTGATAAGTCCAATTCCTTTTGTTTCATAATGAACCAGAATAGAAAACAATAGGGCACTAGTCAAAAGATAGATGATGAGAGCCGTTATGGTTATGACAATCAGCACTACTTTTACGTTGCTTGGAATTTGCAGGAAATAGACTACATCTAACACAAGTAAAAAACCAAGGAAGATCCAAAGAGTACCGACCATAGATCCTTGTTTGAAAAATAACCGATATTCATGAATAAAACTTCGAATAACACTAGGATCCTTATATAAATGCCACTTTCTTATTACCCCATACATCGCAGCAGTTGAGGGTCCAATCGTAAATACGGGCATAGAACAGATAACCCATAAGAGATTTAGGATCATGATGTTCGTTACAGTTCTCATGAATAATGCGGTTTTTCCATCCCAAGGATTCATGTCTATCGTCCTTTCTTATTTCCAAGTAGATTCAAGGCTGTGTATAGTTACATTGGATAAAACAACTTCCCCTTCGGTTGCCATAAACTCTAGCTTATAATCTGATTCACAAGGGTAGAATAACTCTGTCATGACACGACTACCCTGATTGACAAACAATTCAATCGAGGTTTTATCTAGAATGAAGGTAAAATCATTAACTTCAGCTAATGGCATCGTATCCACACTCGCAAAATGCTCTGAAAATGAAACTTGACCACTATTTCTTCGATCAATCCTCACTTCATGTTTTACACGATCAAAGATAATTTGCAGTTTCTCCTGCTCTCCGTAAAGCGTGATGGAAAAAGAAGAAGCCGTATTTTTTACCACATTTGCTTCTGCAATAAATTGGAGATTATCCAATACAATTGGACCAGATTGACTGGATTGTAAGGTTATAGTTTCTTTAGATAGAATCGGATTTTTATATAAAGATGATAGGTCAAATGGTGTTTGAACTAAGGTCAAATCACCTTTTTGCCTGCGCAGACTCAACTTCCTCGGAATAGACATCACGCTTCTAAAAGGATTTGTCGGGACTTGATTGGCATACTGCCAATTGCTCATCCATCCAATCCAAGTAGGTTCAGAGAGATTACTCCATGTAACGGCTGCATAAAAATCACGCCCAAAATCGGCCCATTTCACTACCTCTTTTTCATCATCACAGCAAAAAGTCGTCCCATCAAAATCACCAATGAAATACTGGACAACGGATCCTCCATTCGGACCGCCTGGGTTAATACTAACAATCAATACCCATTTCCTTTCGTTCTCACCTTTCACCGCCAATGGAATTAAGTCCGGGCACTCCCAAACGCCTCCATGTGCACCGTATTCACTGCCGAATGTGGACAGAAGATTCCAATCAATTAGATTTGGTGACCCATAAAAATGAATACAATCACCACATGCTAGAGACATCACCCATTTTTGTGACTCCTCATGCCAAAATACCTTTGGGTCTCGGAAATCTTTTATTCCCGGATTATCAATAACGGGATTCCCAGCATATTTAGTCCATGATCGCCCTCGATCATTGGAATAAGCAATGCTCTGCTTTTCATTATCCTTACCATGATGGGTAAAGATTGCTACCATCACATCTTCATCAGAAGATTTTAATCCACTGGTGTTTTGTTTATCAATAACCGCACTGCCTGAAAAAATCTGTCCCAATTCATCCGGGTAAAGAGCAATCGGCAATTCCTCCCAGTGTAACAGGTCTTTACTTACCGCGTGGCCCCAGTGCATAGGCCCCCATACGGTATCATGTGGATGATATTGATAAAAAAGATGGTACTCTTCCTTGTAATATACCAACCCATTTGGATCATTCAACCATTTTTCTTTTGGGCTAAAGTGAAGCTGCGGTCGAAATTGTTCATCGTACATGAGGAACACCTCCAGTTATAGTTTCCAAATGATCCAAGGCAGGTACGACGCTAAACCCGCCTTTTACTGTAGTAGTTTGTGCCGCCACACCATTTGCAAATTGAAGCATATCACTTAAGTCTGTTTTCGTTAATTCTTGAATCGGTTTGCTTTTAACTAAAAACTGATGAAGCACAGAGGCCATGAAGGCGTCCCCTGCTCCTGTTGTATCAACTGGCTGTACCTCAATCCCCTTTTCTTCAAGTAGGTGCCCGTTGCAAATGACCATGGCACCTTCTTTTCCTTTTGTCATAAACAACAATGGAATATGGTAATTTTCGGCAAGCAGTTGAGAGGCTTTTAGTGGATCAGCTTCATTCATAATAAACTGTACTTCCTCATCGGAAATTTTTACAATATCTGCCCATTTTAACCCGTCTATCATCATCCTTTTGGCATCTTCTTGATTTTCCCATAATAATGGACGATAATTCGGGTCGAAACTGATGATTTTATTTTCCTTTTCTGCATATTTCAATGCTTCTAGCGTTGATTCCCTCGAAGGATGATGGGTTAAGGAAAGAGAACCAAAGTGAAAAATCTTCGCCTCCCGAATCAGATGGTATTCAATCTCATCGTTCGTTAAAAGTTGGTCAGCACCAGGATTACGAATAAAATCGAAGGTCCGATTCCGATTTTCATCGAGAGAAACAATGGCCACAGTAGTAGGTGCCGCTTCTTCCATGAGCACGTAATCAACATTGATCCCTTCACTTTGGACACTTTTCTTCAAATAGGTTCCAAATGCATCGTTTCCTACCTTTGAAATATAAGCAGTGGAGTGTCCCCACTTCGCTAATCCAGACAACACATTGATTGGTGCCCCACCTACTTTTGCCTCATAGGAAGGGTTATCGGGTGTATAGTCATTATGGGGGATTAAATCAATCAATAATTCGCCTAAAGATACAATTTCGAACATATTGCTTTCTCCTTAATCAACCTTTTACGCCGCTTGAAGTGATCCCTTGGACATAATAGCGTTGGAAAAATATGAATATCAAGATAACAGGAATCGTTGTTAACGTAAGTGCAGCCATGATTTGACCATATTGAATGTTATTATCTGTAAAGAGATATTGAATCCCAATTTGTACAGTTTGAATAGACTGATCTGTTGCAACAATAAGTGGCCACATAAAATCACTCCAATGGGTGACAAATGTTAAAATGGCAGCTGTCGCAAACACAGGTTTTGAATTAGGAACAACAATCCGGACAAAGGTTTGCCATGGGGATGCTCCATCGATTTGTGCTGCTTCTTCCAATTCCTTTGGAAAACCCATGAAGAATTGTCTGAATAAGAAGATATTAAATGCACTAGCAATAAACGGAATAATGAGTGCCGGAAATTCATTAATCCACCCAAATTTATTGACAACAATATAAAGGGGAATTAATACACTTTCAAATGGAACAACATATAAAGCAATGATGATAATTAAAATGAGATCACTGCCGGGGAATTTCAATTTTACAAGTGCATAGGCACATATGGAGTTGACGACTGTACCTAAGATGACAATCATTCCAACTGTAAATAAACTGTTCCCCATATAATGAAAGAAGTTAATATTTTCGTTGAATAAAATTTTTGCATAGTTATCAAAGGTCGTTTCTTTCGGAATAAACGCTTCAAATCCCATATCTTTAAAAATCAATGTTTCAGGTTTGACGGATGCAATGATCATCCAAAGGAGTGGGGAGATAAACAAAAACCCAAGCACGAGGATGCTAATTGTAATACCCATTTTTCCTATACGTTTTTTTGTACGGTTTGTCATCATCAATCCACCCCTTTATTGTTTTAATAGTTTTTTAAGTAACAATGACGTAATGATAACTACTAGGAAAAAGACTACGGCGATCGCAGAAGAATAACCTACATCACGAAATTGGAAGCCATTTTCATAAAGCATAAAAACAAGCGTTTTTGTTGAATCACTCGGTCCACCATTCGTCATAACATAAGGCTGGATAAATAATCGAAAGGCTTGAATCGTTGTGATAATCAGGACAAAACCAGTCACATGTTGGATAGACGGCAGGGTTACATTCCTAAATTTCTGCCATACATTTGCACCGTCTATTTCAGCCGCTTCGTATAATTCCTCAGGGACATCCTTTAATCCTGCCAGGAAGATCATCATTTGAAATCCAGCAG
Organism: Bacillus sp. ISL-46; assembly: GCF_018613205.1. Lineage (NCBI taxonomy): Bacteria > Bacillati > Bacillota > Bacilli > Caryophanales > Bacillaceae > Bacillus > Bacillus sp. ISL-46. Next base: position 38,067 of record NZ_JAGGQR010000001.1, on the reverse strand, counting down.
CTTGCCAGATAGACATAAAGATGATGGAGTTCATCGCTTGGTCCGGACTTAACAAAAACGGCTGGTTTTCAAATCCAAAAAAGTTCAATGCATTATTGATCAATCCATTATCCACGTTGTATAAAAATGTCCAAAGAATAGCGACAACCACCATGGAGGTGACTACCGGGCTAAAGAAAAATACGCGTCCTAGGGAAGCCGCCTTCACCTTTTTATTCACAAGAATAGCTAACAAAAGCGCCACGCAACATTGAAGCGGGACAACAAGAACGGTAAAATACAATGTATTTTTTAATGCGGTAAAAAAGATTTTATCTTGAAAAAGTCTTATATAATTATCGAAGCCGGTAAACACTTTTGCATCTGGGTTTAACATATTGTAATTCATAAAGCTATAGAAGAACGCCAATATAACCGGCAAGATCAAAAATGTAAACAATAATGCTAAGGCTGGAAGAGAGAACAACACCCCTAGCACTTTTTGTTGACGTTTGTAGGTCATTGGACTTTCACGTTTGTATGCCAAGTGACTATCACCGCTTTTAACAATTTCCGCCATGTTTACACCTCCACATTGTAGTATCAAAAAAGGCAATCATACGATTGCCTTTATCTAGTTTTTATTTTTTACGTGCAATATCTTCATCAGTTTCTTTCGCTACTTTATCTAATTCTTCCTGAACGTCACCGCCAAGGAAAATATTTTGAACGGCCTGCCCGTACTTAGTAGACAATACAGGGTATGAAGTTGTAGCAGGTCTAGGATGAGCTGTATTTAACACTTGATCTTTTAAGATGTTAAGAGGTGCTTCATTCCATTCTGTCATTTCTTCAAATGAAGACATACGTGCTGCTGGCTTATTATCAGCTTTTGCTAATTTAATGATATTTTCTTTATTCATAATATAGTTCAGAAGAGTGGCTGATTCTTTTTTATGCTTTGTATCCGTAGAAATTCCCCAGTTCCAGTCACCTGATGGTGAAACTTGCTCTCCAGAATTGCTTCTTGGATAATAAGTAATCCCCCACTTAGTCTTAGGATAATCTTGTAACTTTCTCCATTCCCAAGAACCCATTAACATCATTGCAGCTTTTCCATCTTCAAATTCAGTTGGTTTAGGTTGTAGATTAACTAGACCTTCCTTTGTAAACTTTTGAAGGTATTTTAACGCTTCCACTGTTTTTGGACCATTTACAAAACCATCAGCTTTTGTACCATCTTCAGCAATAAAGCTTCCACCATTACTCCATACGGTAGGACCTGAGAAATAGATAATCCATTCACCGTAATCGAGGGTCCAGTTTACACCATAAATACCTTTCTTTTTATCTGTTAATTTTTTAGCAGCTTCATAGAATTGATCCCATGTCCATGCATCTTCTAGCTTTGTAGGAGGTGTGATACCCGCATCTTTTAACATTTTAACGTTATAAAACAAGGCAACTGTTGATTCTGTGGCTCCAACGGTATATAACTTACCATCAAACGTACCCTGTGTAATGATCGAATGTACAAAATCATCTTGATTTTCGACAAGACCGTCAATAGGCTGGATAATCCCAGAATCAGCGTAGTTGGCCACGTTCGGACCATCCATAGCTACCAAATCAGGAAGTGTATCGCTTGTTGCTGCAGCAGAAACTTTATCTTCATAGGCATATTTATTACCTCGAGGAATTAATGTAAGTTCTGCTTCAATTTTCCCTTTGTGTTCCTTGTTGAATTCTTTAATAATTTCTTTATACGCTTCTGATGTATCCCCTTTTGGATGCCATAATGTTAATTTAACGGCTCCACTTTCACTCTTTGATGCGCTATCACTACTACATGCGCTCAAGATTCCTAATAATAAGACAATAGACATACTAATTGCGAACAGTTTTTTCACTACTTTTCCCCCTCTGTCTTGTTTTTTCCATAAAGCGTTTTCACATATTAAGCATAAAATAATTGAAACGCTTTCAAAATGAGGTATTCCTCTTATGATTGTTTAAATTTTTACTATTTTCGAAATGGAAAAAGCCTCCCAAAAAAATATTGAGAGGCTTAAAGCTAATCTTTCTTAAATAGTTTTCGATATTCACTTGGTGTTTTCTTCATTTTCCTCTTAAAGACCTGGCTAAAGTATCGTTGATCCGTATAGCCCACTTTTTGAGCTATTTCATACGTCTTTAAATCTAGATTTTCTAAAAGCAGGCATGCGTAATTGACTCTCACATCCGTCAAATATTCAAGGAAGGTTACTCCAGTTTTTTGTTTAAAAAGATTACTAAAATAACTTACACTCAAACCAACCTGTTCTGCCACTTGCTCTATACCCAAATCTTGTTCAAAATGATTCTTTATAAAAGATATTGCATCATTCATCAAGTCTGCTGATGTTTGTTTTCGTTTATACTCCTCTTTGATCAGTCCGTCAGTAATAATAGCACTCTTTATAAAGGCATCAAACTTGATTAATTCCCTTGTATGATCTACTGATTTTCGTATATCCAATAAACATTCTACGGATGGACCAATGGATACTATACATTTTTGTGAAGCTTCCTGGACGATTTGTTGGGCAAAACCCTTCACACATCCATCAATTGGAACAGGTAAATTGTTAGAGAATTCTAGCACGACAATGACATCCACATCCGAGATTCGATAAATAAATAGCTTCGTATTCCCTTTCATACAGGAATCATGGATCTGGTGAATGATCGATTCTATATTTTGCTCAGGGGATTTCACTGCCATCGCAATATAGGGCTGATATTTATTGATCACTTCCGGTTTTATATTTTCCATTGTAATCAATTCATAAATCAGGAATTTTTCATACTCATGTTCCTTTATTTTTTGATTTTTCAATTCCCCAATAGCACGTTCAACGCATTCTTGTAATTCATCATAATCAATCGGTTTTAGGATATAATCAAGGGCATTATTTTTTAAACCTTCTCTAGCATATTCAAAATCATCATAACCGCTTATTAATAATGTAATCGGTTGATAAGGTAATTTTTGTATCTGCTTTAATAAGTCAATACCAGAAATCCCCGGCATCGATATATCCGTTAATAGGAGGTCAATTCGTTCCTTTTCTAGTATCTCTAATGCTTCCTGGCCATTTTGGGCGGTACCTATAATCAGACAATCTAATGCGTGCCAATCAATAATTTGTGTAAGATTCTTTAATATTAGTGGTTCATCATCTGCAATTAATACTTTAAAGCCCATGTTTTTCACCTTTTATTGGAAATGAAATTTTTATTATCGTTCCATTCTTTTCATCTGAACAAATGATTAACCCATAATTTTCACCATAATAAAGTCCTAATCGTTCCTGAACATTACGAATCCCATGACCTCTGCCGTTACATTTCTCTGGTTCCCAGCCATTTAATTTCAACAAGGCTTTTTTATCAATTCCCTTGCCATTATCCTCAACCCAAAATTGACCTTGCCCATTGGTCATGGCAGCTCTAATTTTGATGATTCCGACGTGTTCCTGATCAAACGCATGGATTAAGATATTTTCAACGAGCGGCTGGAGAATGAGTTTTAAAACAGGTTCGTTTTTCAACCCTTCGTCTACTTCAACCATGAATGAAAATCGATTATCATATCTGATTTTTTGAATTTCTAAGTAGCTAATGACATGACGGATCTCATCTTGAACCTTAACTTCATAGCCTCCATTAATACTAATCCGTAATAATTTTCCGAGATTAATCGTCATTTTACTAATTTCTTTTTGGCCATTTAATGCAGCAAGCGCATTGATTGATTCAAGCGTATTATATAAAAAATGAGGGTTAATTTGTTGTTGCAGCACTTTGAATTGCGCTTCCCGCTTACGTTCCTGTTCGGTTTCCACTTCTTTCAATAATTGTTGAATCCGAGAAATCATGTTATTAAATCCTAACGAAATTTTCTCTAATTCTTTTAATTTGAAACTTTCCATTCGACTACTTAACATACCTACTTCAGCTAGTTTCATATGTTTTAGTAGCTCTTGAATGAAACGCGAAATATTTTTTAAGAATAAAACATTAAAAAGGACGGCAATGATTACAGCAAAAGCGACAATTAACAACGTTGTATTTCGAATATGTTGAATATCGTTGGAAATATCCTTCCAAGGTTTAATAGAAATCAAAATGGCAGATGAATTCGTTCCAGTAGTAAAACTTGACGGCATATACGTAATTAAGCTTTTCTCACGATTCCAATAATCAATGAGATATCCATTTTCCTGTGATTGAATCTCAGAGAATTGGTCGATATCAAACTGCTTACCAATTAAATCCCTGTCTAATGAATATAATATCGTCCCATTTTGATTGACTAACATTCCATATGCTGTATCTTCTTGGACGTCCTTAAAGATATTATCAAATAGGTCTAGTTTGACGTCTAAAATCAAGTAACCTAAGTCAGTAAGAGTATCAATATCCTTTACCACTCTTCCTTGAGTTAGCACAAACCTTTTTTCATGATTAAATGGATGAATTTCAGACGGGGTTAACCAAACGGATCTTCCTTTTTCTTGCAGTATTTGATGATTAAAAAGGCTTGCTTGGAATGTTTTAAATGATGGAATCTGTGTATTTTTTAAATGGGTAGCACTCCCGCTTTTACTATATAAAATAAAATCATCTATTTGCGAGTTTCCATGCATAATGCCCGCAATCGCCTGCTTCTTATTGTAAAATTCGATAATGGATGTCCTATCATTTGTTCTTAAAAACGAGTGAATTTCACCTGATGAAATAACATAGTCTGAAAAAGCATTTACTTCTGATACAGAAGCCACTATATTTCGATTAACAGCCCTTAATGTCTGAACCGTTTGATTGCTTATCTTTTGTTGTAAGGTTGTTGATGAAATTTTGTATGATACAAACCCTAATATGATGATAGGCAGTAAAATAAAAAGTAAAAAGGCTATGATCATTTTTTGTTGAAATCTAAGCATACAGACACCTATTTCTTCTATTTTAAATCCTTATAATAATTAAACATGTCTTCGAGATTGTTAAGAAAGGTATCGATATTCTTATCATAATAAAACTGTAAGGTATATTTCCGAAAATCGGATTCTGCAGCTGTTCCTCCTGCCCAATAATGGTTTGGCCAGTTTACGGTTTTACCTTCATGTATTTTTTCATTTAATAATTCTAATTGAGGTGTATTAATATTAACTCCCTTGACCGTACTAATCGATCCCTCGTAATCCGAAAGTCTTTGAGCAATTTCCTTATTGGTTAAAAAGGCTAAAAACTGCTTGGCCTCCTTTGGATGTTTCGTATTAGAAGAAATAGCAAGTCCTATATCAACACCACCCAAAACCTTATTTTGTTTTGGTTGATTTGTTGCCGGAAATGGAAAAATTCCATAATGTAAATTGGGATTATGTTTTTCAATCTCAGTTAAAGCCCATGTCCCCATAACGTACATAGACCCTTGTCCATTTGCAAATTTGCGATTCACTTCAAAGAAATCATCCTGAAAGGAATTTAATTGTACATACGATAGAGCAGTTATCGTCTTTTCTGAAATTTCCCTCCACTCTTTATTTTTCGAGATAGAAAATGTTTCTTTCTCCCAATAATGAGTGTTAATGTCGTTTGCTACAAAGTTTAAATTAAAAATACTTGATCGGTTAGCATCTTTATTTGGCATTAACAAAGGTGTTTTTCCTGCAGCTTTTAATTTTTCCATAACCTCAATAAACTCATCCCAGGTTTGTGGAATGGAAAGATTCAATTCTTGAAAATGATCTATATTATATAGCACGCCTACAGCATTCTGGGTTAATGCGGCACCATACATTTTACCATTGACAAGATAGCGATTTTGTATGCTTGGTTCGATATTCTGTATAAAATCTTCATGAGTCAAATCTAGTAAATAACCTTTATCTGCCCTGATGAGGTAATCTTGCTCAATAGGATAGGTAATGAAAATATCTGGTATATCCCCTCTCGCTATTCTAGTTTTTAATACCCTCATCCCTTCTGGTATAACTTCTTGACTAATATCAATGGTAGGATGTTGTTTTTCAAATTCATGAATTAACTCCTCAAAGATTGGCTCTGTTTCAATTTTGGGTGTAAAAAACTCAAGGTGTACCTTTTCTTTATTGGTGGTTAACTCGACTACCTTATTACCATTACACGCTGTCAATAATAAAATAGATAAACAAATGCAACGAAAAAGAGACTTCATAGAACCCCCGTTATTTCCGGTTTAAATTTAGTTTTAATTAACACATCTGTTCACTCAAAAATCTTATTTTTATACTACTATAATTCAGAATACATTGATATTAAAAAAATCTGACAATAAAGGCGTATAGAGACAAAAGTTTCCTGCACAAAAAGCCAAGTTCCCTAAGAAACTTGGCATTCAACATATTCAGGCTCGAACCAAGATATTAATATACCTTCACAACTTTCACCTTACTCTGGTTCCCAGCCTTATCTAATACAGAAACCTCTAATGATTTCCCCTTTTTCTGTACCTTAATCACTGCTTTAAACTTTCCGTATTTATCTGTGAGCGTTTTACCAATCAAAGTTACACCGTTATAAATATATACAGTTGATCCTGCTTCAGCTTTTCCTGTAACCGATTTTGATAGATGCGTTACTTTGTTGACAACCGGGATGGCAGGTGCAGTTTTATCAACTACCGTAACAGTGGTTTGACTTTGGTTCCCCGCTTTATCACTAGAATAAACTGTTAATCGGGTGCCTGCTTTTTTTGCTGTTCGGATTTTTATTAGGAAGGATCCAGTACTATTCGCATAACTCTGACCTAAAACAGAACTCCCCGCCTTAATGACTACTTTTGCACCCGCTTCCGTTCTCCCCAAAATAATCGTTTGATTATCACCTACGGAATAAATCGAAGGCTTAACAGGCGCTGTTTTATCTGAAACGATGACCGCAACTTCTCCACTTTTGTTACCTCCACCATCTTGTACAAAAACAGTTAATCGGGTCCCTGCTTTTTTGACAGCAATTTTAACAGAAAAAGTACCAGAAGAACTTACCAAGGTTTGACCGATGATGGTTGAACCAGATTTCACAACTGCCTTCGTTCCAGCTTCTGCTTTCCCTGTAACAGCTGTTTGATTGTCTCCCACCGGATTGACAATCGGGTTTGCAGGAGGGATGGTATCCTTTACCGTTACTGAAATGGTTTTACTCCTATTTCCAGCTAAATCCTCAGCATATACTTGCAGGAGGGTTCCGCCCTTTTGTTTATCAATCGTGACATTGAAATTTCCTGCAGGATCAGCTACACCACTGCCAAGCAGCGTTGTCCCTTTCATTACATAAACCACAGCATCAGCCTCTGTCATTCCAGTTAGGGTTGTATCAAAATCACTCACAGGGTTAATCGAACCGATGACTGGCGGAGTGTAATCGCCTTCTAGATCTTTCGGTATAAATGTATATGTCACATCAGCACCTTTATCCGCTGGTGCTGTATATTCTGTTTGGGAATCCAGCTGCTTAACGACAGCCCCACCGCCATGTAGCTCCGTTCCTGAACCGTTGTATAATTTTGGCGTGACTGCTTCAAAGCCTGGTTCCCCTTTAAAACCATATAACCCAGTCCCCTGTTTTAATAAAAGGGCAGCACGGAAAGATGTCATAAATTTCCCAAAGGAAAGGGTAGGGCTGATATGTTTTTGTACAGCAGCTTCCACCGCACGATAATCATTGTTTGGATCATTTAATAGTTCTTTAAAAATACTATCTCCTTGGTTCGCTTGAATCTTTAAATATTGAGCGAATAAGTAGGAGAGAGAATAATTAGCTAATACATCCCCGTAATCATCCCAATATAATAAAGAATGGCCATTGGTTATGGAGTCCGAATAATTATAATAATCGATTCGATCATCTAATGCCTGCCCAGTATACATTTGCTCAGCAGCCATGGCCATCGCTTCATCCAACCAAGTATCCATAGATTCCGTACTGCCTTCGATTAACACATTCCGGTTAAAGTTCACCATGTGCTGAAATTCATGCGCTAACGTGCTATATGCTTCCGTCACATCCTTCGTGGTTCCAGTACCCATGGATGGATAGGTATCCATATAGAATATTTCGGATTGATTGGAGTGAGGGTCAGCATATAAGTCACCTGCCCAAAAATAGCCCCCAATATATGCACCGCTACCATCAAAACCATCCTCGATATCATAGCATAGGATATTGACCTTCCCATTTCCATCCACATCAGACGCTCCGCCAAAGCTGTTCGTAATAAGTGGTTGAATTTTACTATCAAACTCTTTTCCTAACTTTTGTGCATCTAAACTAGTAATTTGATTATTATAGACCCAGACATTTGCCGTGGTCCCGCTATATAATAATTTGGCCGTTATTTGCGTATCAAAATTGTTGACAAAGTCTGTCACCCAGAACGGTTTACTATCACCAACTACGGGGACCGACTGAGCAGAAAAATATTTCTTCACCAGCTTGCTGCTGTTTTTTGCACTATTAAAAGGTTTGTTAACATCCATTTGGTAGGCAGTTGGTTTTAAATCGTTGTTAAATGAAAAGTTTTGTTTTTTTACATTAAATGTGCCCGTATATGCCGTTCCATCGCCATTGGTTGCTTCGTTACCAATGATGACGTAATTCCCTTCTACAGCCAAATTTCCTGCAACACCAGGTTCTTGACCATAAGCGATTGTAGGTACGCAAAGCAGCAAAATTGATAGAAGCGAACAAAGGGTCCTTTTGAGATTGTTCATATAATACTCTCCAATCATTAGTTAACTTCATTTGTGGATACTAATAATCTTTTTTTGGATCTAGGGATGGAAAATTGTAAATTTTATATTAATATACTTTTGAAAAAGTTGACTTACTCTGATTACGAGCCTTATCCAATGAAATCACTTCTAATGTGGAGCCCTTCTTTTGTGCGTTAATGGGTGCTGTAAAGCTTCCACTACTATTGCTGGAAGCTATTCCAACCAAAGTCGAACCGTTAAAAATATACACCATCGCGCCTCTTTCTGCTTTTCCTGTCACCTTCGTTGAGGTATAGGTTACCTTATTAACAGTTGGCACATTAGGAGCTATTTTATCAACCACTATAACTGTGGTACCTTGGCTCCGGTTACCTACCCGGTCCGTTGCAAATGTAGTAAAGATCGTCCCAGCTTTCCTAATCGATGTAAGTTTAATAGTGAAAGAGCCTGAACTAGATGCAGCCGTTTGGCCTACAACAGTCGAGCCTTGTTTCATGACCACTTTCGAGCCGGCTTCTGCTTTACCTCTGATAATGTTTTGATTGTCGCCAACAGAGTAAACAGTTGGTTTGCCTGGAGCAGTTTTATCAATCACAGTGACCGTTGCTCCACTGCTCAGATTCCCCGCTCTATCTCTAGCATAAACGGTTAATTTTGTCCCTGCTTTTTGTTTAGGAATCGTGACACTGTAAGTTCCATTTGACAATGCCGTCCCTCTTCCAATCGTGGTGCTTCCTCTGTTCACACTAACTGTCGAATAAGCTTCAGCTTTCCCTTTCACAGCCGTGGTCAAATCACTAACTGTTGTAACGGTTGGCTTTGACGGTGGAGTTTTATCCACAGGAGCGGTGTAAAAAGGATTTTTCACTTTAAACTGCGTAACATCTGAGTAGTATTCATCATCACTATATTCTGATACACCAACTCTTAAATAGATATATGGCTGGCCTTGATAGATTGATTTCGGAACAAGAGAATTTAGTCTAATGGTTGTATAACCAATCGTATCAAATTCAAGTGAATTCAAATACACTAGTGTGCCTCCGTTACTTTTTAGAAACTCAATCGTAACAATAGAGTCCTTCAAATATGCATAATCTGTAATATCAAAAATCTGAACGTTCATAGTTGAGTCCGAATAATTCGACACTGCTTCAAAATAAATATCATGGGTTGTATCATAACTATCCCACAAGCTATCTACATAATTACCGTTTGCTTTTAATGGATAATCCGCAGGGTTGTACGATTGTTTAATAGATAGGGACTTTTTTGGCAAGTTCCCTGGAGTAATACTTTGACCTAGTTTGCTAGTCAGACTTTTTTCAACCTCTTTCATTTCCTGTCCATCCGCATGAATGGGTATAGCAAGAATCATTAGTACGATTAGGAAAAAAAACATCCGTACACTCTTCATTATTTATCATCCCCCTGCTACCATATTACTAGATACTCCAGCCTAAATCTAGGTGTTTTTGGAAAAGATATCCTGCCCTTTATTATCATTAGTATAATGTGAATAACTGTTTCTATGATCTTTAGAGATAAATAGGTTATTGATCAGCAAAAAAAAAAGCCAAGCTCCCCTAAGAAAACTTGGCTTCACCTATTACCTATTATTTTCTAGAAAAAACCACTCGATCTAAACCACTAATCTGAATTCGATCTCCGGATTTTAGAGTCACAGTCACACTAGTAACCTCATAATAATCTGCTCTACTTGAAAGAATTTCATTTACAAGTAAATGATTTCCTCTGTAAATAATTAAATTCCCAGCGCCACTAGAAGTTGTGATTCTATACTTCCCAGCACTAATATCTTTACCGACCGTCCAATAACCAGAATGCAAAATATTCGATTTCACATTTGAGACACGAGTAAACTGTACACTATTTAACCCTAAAATCTGAATACTATCACCAGCTTTAATATCCGTTGTCACTACCGTTACACCAAATCCATCATTACTACTCGATAAGATCTCATTTACAGAATGATTGGTGCCCGAGCCAATAAATAAATTGCCACTACCCGAACTTGTAGTAATCTTATAACGACCAGCCGGTAAATCTTTACCTGCCTTCCATGTACCTGCACTTAAACTCTTAATATAGGGAACTCTAATCGTTGCCGTAGTTTTTTTACCATTGGTAGTTGTCGATGTAATGGTAGCTGTCCCCGCACCAACTGCAGTGACTTTCCCTTTACTATCTACTTTTGCCACTTTCGTATTAGAAGATTTCCATTTCACTGTTTTATTCGTTACATTACTTGGGCTTACAGTTGCAGATAAGGTTATTGTTTTACCTTTAATGAGCGTGACGGAGGTCTTATTTAATTTAACAGACTTGGCCAAAACAGGTGGAGTAACCTTAACTTGTACCTTTACTACCTTAGCACCGTTAACTGTAGCGGTAATTATCGCCGTACCTTTGGCTACAGCGTATATTTTCCCTTTACTATCAACGGTTACAATTCTTTTATTAGAAGTTTTCCACTTTACCGTCTTATCAGTGCTATCCGATGGTGAAACTGTGGCTGAAAGTACCGCTGTCTTACCAACCGTTACGGATAAACTTGTTTTATTTACTTTCACTGTTTTTGTAGAAACTCTAACGGCAACAGTCTTAAATACTTTAACATTATCACTAGCAGTCGCCGTAATCGTCGCAGATCCGTTGGCAATTCCTTTAATATTACCAGTCGCATCCACTGTGGCCACTTTCGTGTTTGAACTTTTCCATAAGATCGTCTTATTTTCCGCATCAGTCGGGGCTATTGTCCCGTATACTTTTACCATTTGATTATTGGTGATGTTTAAAGAGGATCGACTTAACTTCAAACTAGTGGGTACAACTTTCATTACGGTCACATTAATACTTTTTTTGATAGTAGGATCACCATTTGCGCTAGCCGTAATGGTGGTACTTCCAGCTTTAAGCGCTTTTACATTTCCTCTTATATCCACTGTTGCAATATCTGGATGACTGGTAGTCCAACTAACCGTTTTATTAACAGCAGTAGATGGTTTTACGGTCGCTGTTAACTGTGCCGTACGGTTTACCAGGAGTGACAAACTTGATTTGTTTAACGTGATACTTTGCGGAACAAGAATTTTTTCCTTCAAGCTCATTGTTCCTGTCATCATCGAGATATAGATTTTATCCCCTGATGAAACTGTGTATTCAATCGGATTATCATCAGCATATAAACTAAGAAATCCAATTTCATGATATTGTGGATCATAAATAGTAACATAAGCAAAATCATTGTAAACTTCTGAATCATTAATTTCTAAAGTGTATGTCCCAGCTGGAATATCAGTACCCACTTCGTAAAAACCAACTGACATATGGTTTAAGTCCACGCTAGAGATTGGCTGTACCTCTATGTTAGACGCACCATAGTCTAATTCAACCTCGATTTCATCTCCATCTTTCAAACTCGCAGTAAATCGATCAGAGTAGTAATACTTATCACTATCCAGCGATTCATTTAGATAAATGTCCGTTCCGCTACTAATTCGAATAGTAGCTGTACCTTCTGAAATATGAAATTCCTTTAATCCTGCAGAAATTTCTTCCCCTACCGTATATGTACCATTACTTAATGAGCTATTACTTGCTGCCTGTACCGAACTGCCTACTGAAACCGAGAGTAACAGCATCATCATGAAAAATACTTTCATCAATACCTTCTTGTTCATAAACAAACCTTCTTTCATATTTAGGAAATACCTTTTATAAAAGAGAAAGGTTGTAGCACATCTCCCCCGCTACTATACTACTAGATACTTTGACCTAAATCTAGATAGTTTGGAAAAAATAACCTCTATTCTATAGTCATTACTATCATATTTATAGATAAAGGAACCACTGGTAGCTGCTGAACTAGAATGGTGCCCATACCTATTATTGTGAGTGGTTGTAAATTTCCAACTTCCATCCAGCAAATGTCGTAAGTTTCGGAAAATATGTAGTAAGTGACCACAATTTCGTCGTAAGTCTCAATAAATTTGTAGTAAGTGTCCGTAATTTTGTAGTAAGTGCCAATAAAGGTGTAGTAAGTTGGTCCTTTGTCAATAAAGTGGGCACTTGTAAATCACTTGGAAACTAAAAAGTGAGTCATAGGTGCAATTTTTAACACACCAAAACAATCATCTATTTGTGTTATGATGAAAATAAATTTATTTAGGGGGGATGACTGCGATGATCCAATACAAAGAGCTCCACCATGTTAGTCTAACGGTTACTAATTTAGAACGCGCCAAGCATTTTTATAGTATCATTTTATGTTTAAAAGAAATACAACGTCCTAATTTTGATTTTCCTGGTGCCTGGTACGAAGTTGAGGGACAACAGCTCCATCTAATCGTTCTTCCTACATCACAAACGATTCGCCAAGATAAACGCCTGAGCAGCAGAGAAGGTCATTTTGCACTAAGAGTGCAGGATTACACAGAGACGCTGAATTGGCTGAAGAGTAAGGATGTTGAACTGTTAGAGAAACCCAATGGCATGAGCGGTTTTGCGCAAATATTCTGTGCGGACCCTGATGGGAATCTAATTGAACTAAACGTCGATCAAAAAGACCTTTAGGAAACCAAAGTAAAAAGGAGAAGTGCGCGAACACTTCTCCCCTCTAACAGCCTATCAACTTCCCCATTCATCCAATAAAAATCATAATCCCCAATACAACAATTACCAAAGAAAGTAAATAGACCAAGTCTTTCGGTAATATTTTAGTTGTTTGATAATAAGTTCTGTCTCTTGTACCCGTAAATCCACGCGCTTCCATTGCGATCGCAATACGTTCTGATTTTCTAATTCCTTGAGTAAACAGTGGTAAAGCGTACCTCATAAAAGCTTTCCAACTATTTTTTTGCTTGTAACCTCTGACTTTATGAGCCGTCTTCATTTGGTTTAGTTCAGATTGGAAGAGTGGGACAAAGCGGAACCCCGCTAATAGCCCATACGCCCATTTAGGTGAAAGTTTACATTGGTGAATTAAACTCATGATGAACAAAGTTAAGTCTGTTGTAGAGGTGAATAATAATCCATACGTGACAAACGCTAACATCCTTAATCCAATCGTTAAGCCATGATTCATACTCTCATGAGTGACATGAAACCAAGCCCATTTCCAAATCGTTTCTTCTCCTTCTCCAAAAGCCGCCATCATCCAAAATACAAGAATAAAAAAACCTAAATAAGGCAATAGCCTTTTCAAAAGGTAAGTCATTCTCCATCCGCCTAAAAAAGTACCGATCAATACAGCAAGTAACCAGATCAAAAAAGTCACCTTTGGATTGGAGATCGCCATTAAAAGAAACATCACAATCAAATGGGAGAGCAGTTTACAGGCAGGATTGAGAGTCGCTAGGAATGAATCGTTAGCCTTCATACCAAAACCCCCTCTTTTCTTGCATGCATCAACTGGTAATGGAGTGGTGGAATTAACGCACTTTCACGGAAATTACTCGGATTTGAGAATAACTCATAGGGGGTCCCTTGAAAGGTTACACTTCCCTTGTTGAAGAGAATGACCTGATCAGAATAACCATCCACCAAATCCATATCGTGGGTGACCATGACAATCGTTGTTCCCTGGTCCTGCCGCTCCTTTAAGCGTTGAATCAGTTCGTTTGCTGTTTTTTCATCCTGACCGAATGTTGGTTCATCAAGCAATAATAAATCTTGATCAAACAATAACATCGTCGCCACACTTAACCGCCGTTTTTGTCCTAGACTTAGGGTAAACGGATGAGCATTTTGATGCGATTCCAATCCAAACTCCTCTAACAATTGGCTGGTTTTGGTATGAACCAGCTCTTCGGGCCAATTTCGTTGCCGGCCGCCAAAGGCAACTTCCTCAAAGACAGTATCCGTAATGAATTGAAGTTCTGGATTTTGAAAAACAAAGCCAGCTTTTTCATATAATTCCCGTTCTGACCACTTTTTTAGTTCCGTATCTTGAAAGTAAATTTCCCCTTTTTTAATCGGCTCCAAACGGATCAGACTTTTTAAAAAGGTACTTTTCCCGCTTCCATTTTCTCCGACGATGGAAATCCATTCCCCTTTATGAATTTTTATATCAATATCGCTCACGATGGTCTTCTTCCCATAGCCAATTTCAACATGTTCGGTGCGGAGTAAAATCTCGCCATCCTTGAGCGGTTTGGTTCTTTTCAGATTAGCAAGTTTAATAGATAGAGGATGCGCGTCATTTCGAACTACTTCCTCCCACTTGTCTGGAAACAACTTAGGGCCCCAAATACCCGCTTCTTTCATTTCATCTTTAAAATTCAGGAGCATTTCCTTCGGCTGACCATCCCCGATAATACTTCCATTCTCATTTAGGATAATGACTCGATCCATCCATTCGATGCAGCCGTCTAGGACATGTTCAACAAATACCATCGTATGGTTTGTCTTTTGGGCTAATTGATTCAATAAAACAAATATCTCATTCCGGCCTGCAGGATCTAGTTGGGCTGTTGGTTCATCAAAGAAGATGACTTCTGGTTCTAATGCCAGCAAACAAGCTAACGCCAATCGTTGTTTCATCCCACCTGAAAGAGTTTCAATGGGTGTTTTCTTATCGACCATCAGCCCTACTTTATCCATTAACTCAGCAATGATGGGGTCCATTTCGTTGCGCGGAATCGATCGATTTTCGAGACTAAACGCAATTTCTTCATCGACATGGAGCATGCAAAATTGCGAATCAGGATCTTGAAACATCACTCCGGCATCTTTCCTGCAGAATACTTCACCACTTACCTCTGCCTCCAAATGCTCAGGGATAATACCTGAAAGAGCGGAAATCAACGTCGATTTCCCGCTCCCACTAGGCCCTAGTATTAATACCTTCTCGCCTTTATTGATGGACAAAGTAATATGACTGAGTATTTTTTCAGAGCGATTATAAAAACGAATCGAGAGATCCTTACATCCCAGAAACATTTCCATTTACGTTTTCCCTTTTCCTTTTTTCCTTCATCAATTCATATTGTTCTAACACACCTGTTTTTGCGAGTGCGTCCACAACTACCTTCGCTAACAATCCACCGAGAATCATTCCGCTGATGATATGAATTCCTAATGTTGTAAAAAATACTTCCTTCGAGTAATAACCCAAACCGTTGGCGATTAAGTTATAAACCATGCTGCCAACCGCTGCAAAAGCTCCAGATAGCATTAAAGTAAATAGGTTGTAGCGTTTATATCCGAATATGGCGAATGCGATTTCTGAACCGATCCCTTGAAAGACACCTACTAAAAGGGCCGACAAACCAAAATGACTTCCTGTTAATAACTCTACTGCGGCCGCTGCAACCTCTGCAATAAGCGCTGCTCCCGGTTTACGGATAATATACGCGACGATTGGACTAGCAATCACCCAAATCCCAAACATAAAACCTGCACCCACCGGCCCGACAAGAGCGGAAATGGGAATCCACAGCGTCGACCATCCTAAATAGATCACTCCACATGCCACCGCTAGTATCACAGCAAGAACGACTTCTTTCATCTTCCAAGTCATCATTTCACTACCTCCATTTTCACAGGCCATTCTTCGAGTTTATAGGCCATATCCCAAAACATATATTCCAGCTGACAACTGATTAAGAAATGCTCCTTCATCTTTTCCTTTTCTCTCTCGGTTGCTAGCTTTGCCCACTCATCAAGACGGGCACAAAATTTAGTTGTAATCGAATCGGTACGATTTCCATAAAAACTGATCCAATCATAAAAGGGATGAGAGCGATCAGGATTAACCTCCGTTAATAATCTTTTCCCAATTTCCCAATACGTCCACGGACATGGTAATAACACAGCTAAAATTTCCCCTAATGTTCCTTCGTGCGCAACGGTAAGCATATGACGCGTGTAATGAAGGGACGAGGGAGATAACGGATATCCATGTAATACCTCGTAAGGAACACCTGCTACTTGACAAAAGTTATTATGCGGATGGATTTCACTGTTTAAGATAAAAGAAATCTGCGTATTAAACATATCCATATCTTCACGATTCTCACACTTCGAAACCGCAATTCCATAGATGCGAATAAACGAATTCAAATATTCAAAGTCCTGTTTAACATAATGAATCAATTGTTCTTTCTCTAGCTCACCTTTGGCGATTCCTTGCACAAAAGGATGTTCAAAAATCGCCTCGAAAATAGGATCTGCTTCTTTTCTTAATTCTGCTGAAAAACTCATAAATTTCTCCCCCTTATTGGTTTTAATGGAAAGTCTCTAGAAGGGGCGGCTGAATTTTCAAGCACGAAAAAACCGCCCCAAAAATGGAGCGGCTGAATAATTGTATCTATCCATACACGAACTCCACTTTCCTACGCTAGTATGAACTAGATCAGGTTCAAAGGGTCCAAGATAACTCCTGTCTCAGCCATAAAACGGCTCCCCTAGTGGTCTTCCTATTAATTTATCTTTCACTCTACACTCGCTGGTTAAAGTTGTCAATCAATTAATATCCAGCAAATGTCGTAAGTTTCCGGAAAATTATATAGATTCGCTGATAACTAGTGAAATTAGTTTACGGCAAAAAAAGGAGAAGTGCGCTAACACTTTCTCCCCTCTAACAACCTACCAATCTACGACAAATTTCGGGGCGTGACAGGCACATTACGCTTCCACCGTCTTCGCAATAATGGCTCCAACAACCAGCCCCCATACAGGTGCACTAATATGGAAAAATGATACTTGCGATAACGCGATGAGGAACGCAAATAGGGCACTTAAGCGATATTTATTTTCGGAGAAACCCAGCTGCAAACTAGAAAGAAGGACGCCGATTAGCGCAAACCCTGCTAGCATGGACACAAAAGCGTGGGGTAATGATTGAATAAACGGTACAATTTTCCAGGCGAATACTCCAAACAATAATGTCAAAACCCCTGATACCACCGCTGCCATATACCGCTTTGATTTTACCCCTGCATCCGAACTAGAACAGATGGCGGTCATCATGCCAGCAATATTTGCACTTTGCCCCCCGAAAAAACTGGCAATAATCGAAAACACTCCACTAAAAGAAACAATTTTTCGAATGGGGGGTTCAAAATCCGAGCTTTCTAGTGCGCCGATTCCAGGTGCCACATCATTACTTAGGATTAACATGGCCAGAGGCAGACCTAATGTGACCATCCCCATCCATGTAAATTCCGGCATTTGTATGGATGGTAGGAAAAAAGCAATCTCCTTAGATGAGCTATGTAGATCTTGGGTTAAAAACAAAGTAATAAAAGCGACAACCACTGCGACCATAACGGCCGGGATCCGTTTTGAGATTTTCGTACTGATAAAAAAACTAAGCAAGGCGAATCCGCCTACTAAGGGTAACGCCTTAACGTCTTGGACAAGCTGAGCAACATAATTGGTGACCAGGCCTGCCAGCATGGCTGCAATGACTTCTTTCGGAACCCATTTAATAATTTTAGTAAAAAGTCCTGACAACCCAATCAGCAAAATCAGCAGCCCTGACATCACATACCCGCCAATTAGCTGGGGATAAGTAAAATGTGCTGTCACTGTCGCTAAAAAAGCAACCCCTGAAATCGAGTGAGCTCCGGTAATGGGAATTCTAAATAACAGAGGCATTACAATCCCTAACACCCCTCCAAAAAAATAGACGGCAAACATCCAATTGATGGTTTGCTGATTAGAGAAATGCCCTGCTGTTGCTGCCTGCAGAATGATTAACGCTGGACCTGTCATGACTAAAGTACTAGAAATTAATCCAGAAGATACGTTTTGAGTCGTTAGATCTTGAAAAATTGATTTCCTTTTATTTTCACGTAATGATTCAATTGGTTGCTCTCTAACTAATCTATTTGGCTGCCCCATTTTTTCTCCTCATACCCTTCTTCATATAAACGACTTTTATTGTTAGTTTAGACAACCTTCTACAAAATGTATAGGACAAAGGCAATCTTCGACAACCGTTAATATAATTAAAAAACTCACTGGCAGCCCTTATCATAACAAAAGGGATGTGGAATAAACTAGAGGAAAAAATAGCTTAAAAAAGGAAAAAGGAGCGAAAATAATGTGATTCCTAATGGAGCTTGAGGTCCAAATAAATCATGATCCGGGTTTGATAAAAAAAAGGGAATCCCAAAGATAACTAGATTCATTCCTCCGTAAATCAAACCTTTACGAACCTACCCTGATGGTAAAAACATGAACAAAAGTATAGATGATACTGTTAGCCAATGAAAAACCGATCCCGAGTAATATTAACAAAAATGTCCCTTATACACTTCCTATGGTTACCGCTCATCTAATTTTTCAACCTCCGTGGGCACCATACACTTCCTATGGTTACCGTTCATCTAATTTTTCAGCCTCCGTGGGCATCATACGCTTCCTATGGTTACCGTTAGTCTAATTTTTCAGCCTCCACGGGCATCATACGCCTCCTATGGTTACCGTTCATCTAATTTTTCAACCTCCGTGGGCACCATACGCTTCAACTAAACTAAAAAAGGAGAAGTGCGCTAACACACTTCTCCCCTCCAACCTCTATCAATCTCCGAAAAAAAATTACTTTTTAATTAATTCTAACGATACTGGAACAAACTTCTCTACAGATTCTTTCTTAAATACTTTCATCGCTGTTTGTACACCTTTTTGGCCAATTTCAGCTGGCTTTTGCGCTACAGTTGCTGCCATTTTACCATCATTAACTGCTTTCACTGCATCATCCGTTGCATCAAAACCGACAACAATGACATCTTTCATTCCAGCTGCTTCAAGCGCTTGAAGAGCTCCTAACGCCATTTCATCGTTGTGTGCAAACACGGCTTGGATATCTTTATTGCCTTGAAGAATATTTTCCATTACTGTTAATCCTTTAGCCCGGTCAAAATCTGCTGCTTGCTTGGCAACCACTTGGATATCAGCCACAGCATCAATGGCTTTGTGGAACCCTTCGCCGCGTTCACGTGCTGCAGAAGAACCTGGGATTCCTTCTAATTCTACGACTTTACCTTTTTTGCCTAACTTTTCAAGAATAAAGTCACCAGCCATTTGACCACCGGCCACATTGTCAGAAGCGATATGGGATACAACTGTTCCGCCATTTGCACTACGGTCAACCGTGATCACTGGAATGTTTGCATTATTTGCAGATTCGATCGCAGCTTTAATCGCATCAGAATCAGCTGGATTCACGATTAAAACGTTTACACCTTTTTGAATTAAATCTTCGATATCACTTACTTGCTTCGCTGAATCGTTTTGCGCATCCACCGTAATAATCTCAGTATCTTGTGATTTTGCTTCTTTCTCAGCACCTTCTTTTAACGAAACAAAGAAGGGATTATTTAACGTTGAAATCGAAAGACCGATTTTTAATTGATCGTCTTTTTTCTCTTTCGCAGAATCCTTTTCAGAAGAAGAGGAAGGTGCTTTTGTGGAACAACCAGCTAAAACAACCATAAGTAATGTTAAAAACAGAAACCCTTTTAATAGTTTTTTCATCTTTATGATTCCCCCATAATTTTATTAGGCAGTTTTTTTACGATCAAGCAAGACGGCTAGTAAGATGACACCTCCTTTAACTACCTGCTGGTAGAAGGAGCTTACATTCATTAAATTCAAACCATTATTTAAAACTCCAATAATGAGTGCCCCAACCAATGTTCCAAAAATCCACCCTTTACCGCCTGAAAGACTTGTCCCGCCTAAAACAACGGATGCAATCGCATCCAGTTCATAAGAAGCACCGGCAGTAGGCTGAGCAGAGTCCAATCGAGAGGCAAGGATAATCCCTGCAAGTGCAGAAAGCGTCCCTGTAATCGAGTAAATCCAAACTTTCACATTTGTAACCTTGATTCCTGATAAAATCGATGCCTCTTCATTGCCGCCAATCGCGTAAACTCTGCGGCCAAACGTGGTTTTTTTCAGGATAAAATAAAGAATCAGATAACAAGCGAGCATCCAAATGACGGGAACGGGAATCCAGCCAAAATAACCTCTTCCCATGATTTCAAAAAATGAACTCGTCGATAGACCTGTAATCGGGCGGCCATCGGTGTAAACCAAGGTAAGCCCGCGGAAAATTGTCATCGTCGCCAGCGTTGCGATAAACGGAGCCACTTTTCCTTTGGTGATAAATAGACCATTAATGGCCCCCATCACCGCACCTGCTCCTAAACCGATTAACATCGCAAGCGTAGGATCCATTCCATTCGCTAACATCCCAGCGGTTATCGCGGAGGATAACGCTAAAATCGACCCAACCGATAAATCAATCCCACCGGTTAAGATGACGAAGGTCATTCCGAAGGCAATTAACGCATTAATCGATACTTGGCGCAAAACATTAAAGATATTATCTAAGGTTAAAAAGCTAGAGCTGACGATGGATAGAATGACTGTAATCACAATTAGCCCAATTAGCGGACCTAGCTTTTGTAAGATTTGGAACTTCGAGGACTTCATTCGTTACTCCCTCCAGTGGCGGATTGCATAATATTTTCTTGGGTTGCTTCTGACTTCTTAAGCTCGGCGGCTAATTTTCCTTCATGAATGACGAGAACCCGGTCACTCATCCCTAAGATCTCAGGAAGCTCCGACGAAACCATAATGATGGAAACCCCTTGTTTCGTTAAATCGTTCATTAATTGATAGATTTCTTTCTTCGCCCCCACATCGACCCCGCGCGTTGGCTCATCAAGAATTAAGATTTTCGGATTAATTCCTAACCATTTTCCAATGACAATTTTCTGTTGATTCCCACCACTTAAGGATTTGACACTGATTTCACGGCCCGATGTTTTGACATGGAGCTTTTCAATCATTTCATCGACCAGGTTCATTTCTGTTTTCGTGGAAATCACACTTTTAGTAGAAATTTTATCGAGCGTCGTGATCGAAAAATTCTCGCGAACGGACAGTTCGAGAATTAATCCTTGGCTTTTTCGGTCTTCCGTTACAAACGCAATTCCAGCTTTAATCGCCTCATACGGAGACTTGATCGACACTTCCTTGCCATCAATGAACATCTTACCGCCATCAACGGAGCGATAACCGAAGATCGCTTGCATGATTTCACTGCGGCCAGCACCCATCAGGCCCGCTACGCCAACTATTTCACCTTGATGAACGGAAAAACTAATCTTTTCGAAGGAACCTTTGCTCGTTAAATTTTCGACCTTGAATCGTTCCTGGCCAACGACCGTATCTCGTTCCGGAAAACGCTCACCCAGCTGTCTTCCAACCATTAATTTGACAATTTCATCAAAGTTGGTCTTAGCCACTTCTTTGCTATCAATGAATTGCCCGTCCCGAAGAACTGAAATCCGGTCACAGATCTGAAAAATCTCTTCCATCCGATGGGAGATATAGACGATCCCGACACCTTGTTCCTTTAAGGCGGAAATCACTTTAAAAAGGGCCTCAATTTCCCGATCTGTCAGCGCGGCTGTTGGCTCATCCATGATCAGGACTTCGGTATTGGCAGCTACCGCGCGGGCAATTTCAATCATTTGCTGTTGACCAACGGATAAATTTCCTGCTTCCGTATTCGGATCAATTTCAATTCCTAAGCGGTTCAGATATTCTTTCGTCTTCCGCTTCATTTCTTTATCTTTCGTAATCCCAAACCTGCCGACCGTCAGCTCTTTGCCGAGAAACATATTTTCATAGACCGTGAGATAAGGGATAATATTTAACTCCTGATGAATCACAGCAATTCCCGTTTGCTCTGCTTCCTTCGGATTTTTAAAATGAACTTCTTTTCCTCTGATAAAAACCTTCCCAGCATCCCGTTCGTAAATACCGGTTAATATCTTAATTAACGTCGATTTCCCTGCGCCATTTTCCCCCATCAGGGCATGGATTTCACCTCGTAAAAGCTGAAAATCGACTTGATCCAAAACCCTGTTTCCAGAAAACGATTTGCTGATGCCCTTCATTTCGATGATAGGTGTGAGGCTCATATTAGAAAATCACTCCTGCGTGTAAAATGATATTGGCATAGGGAGTTGCTTCACCGGTACGAATCACCGCTTTCGCTTTCTTCGTTAACGCCTTTAGTTCTTCATGGGTAAGATAGTCAGTTGGAATACCATTTACTAGATTCGTAACCTGCGCCTCTACTTTCGGATTCTGCCCTTTGATTTCATGCGCAAGGGTTACTTTTTCGACCGCCATATCCGCTAATACCACTTGCAGTGTTTCCATAAACGATGGGGTCCCCAGGCTAAGAGCAAGGTCAATTCGGATTGTTTCTTCCGGGATTGGCAGTCCGCAATCCGCAATCACGATTGTATCCGTATGACCAAGCCTTGAAAGGACCTCGGAAATGTGACTATTTAATATGCCGTTTTTCTTCATAATTCTTCCTTCCTTTCCTGTAAAAACGTCCGAACCTCTTCCATCGTTGGCATGCCGCCTTGGGCTCCAAGCTTGGTAACCGAAAGGGCCGCAACCGCCGTCGCAAACTGGCAGGCCTCCGCCAAAGACGCCCCTTGACTGATCGAATACGCGAATCCACCATTAAAGGAATCCCCTGCACCCGTCGTATCCACAACATCTACTTTAAAACTAGGAATCTCCACTTTTTCCTCTTGAAAAAAAGTAATCCCTTTTGAACCTCTGGTAATAATACATTTCTTTAACATTGCTCGCCGCTCTTGCTCCGTCCATTTGACCGAATCAAAGAGTAATTGTTGTTCATACTCATTCGGAGTAAGATAATCGACCTTTTCTAGCAATTCCTTCGAAAGCGGCTGAATCGGTGCAGGATTCAAGACAACCTTTACCCGATGCTTGTGGGCAAGCTCGACTGCTTTTTCGACACTTTCAAGTGGTATTTCGAGTTGAAGCAACAAGATATCACTTTTTGCAATCACGTCCTCAAACGATGCAACAAACGCAGGCGTCACATGATAATTCGCACCTGGAATCACAATAATCTGATTCTCTCCATTCGAGATGGTAATCGCGGCGATCCCCGTCGAGGTATCTGTAACCGGTTCCACATTGTCCACATTGACACCCTGTTCTTTCAAATGCTTCAATAAGTCCTGGCCAAATAAATCCTGGCCGACACAGCCAATCATCGTCACATCCGCGCCTAATCTTGCAGCGGCAACAGCCTGATTGGCGCCTTTTCCTCCAGGAATCGTATGAAAGGATTCCCCCATCAACGTTTCCCCTAGAATCGGTACTCGATTGGTACTCGTTACTAAATCCATATTAATACTGCCGATGACAGTTATTTTTCTATTTTTCAAATGTTATCACTCCTAAGCCCTTGTAGATTGGCCTTTCATTAATGAAACCTCAAACAGATGATCAAGCTTCGGAACGGTCTTTCCTTCAATCAGTTTTAGCAACAGCTCACCGGCTGTAGAACCCAGTTCATAAATCGGCTGAGCCATGGTCGTGATTTCAGGACTGGTTAATTGGCTCAGCTGGATCCCATCAAAACCGATTAACGATAGATCGTCTGGTACCCGAATCCCCAACTTTCTAGCCGCCTTTAAGACGCCAACTGCCATATAGTCGTTCCCTGCAAAGATCCCATCAATATCAGGATTCGTAATCAGTAACCTCGTGGCCGCCTCTGTTGTCTGCTCCACATGATAATTTCCATCCACCACTAAATCCGGGTGAAACCACGGTTCGTGCTCCACCTCAGCTAAGTAGCCTTTATACCGTTCATCCGCATTACTAATGTCGTGCGGACCGCGAATATGGGCAATTTTTTTGCAGCCAATCGTCTTCAAATACTGAACCGCTTGCCTTGCCCCTTCCATATTATTAACGGAAACAGAGGGCAAATCGCTACTGATTGGCCTGTCTAACGCCACGATTGGGATATCTTTATTTTTAATATGCTTAGGCGTCAATGTACTCGTGACAATAATAATTCCATCCACATATTTCTGCTTCATGACATCCAAATACATGATTTCCTTTTCCACTTGCCCATCCGAATTACAGAGGATCAATGTATATTCCTGACTGCTCATCACATCTTCGATCGCTCTTGCCACTTCAGGAAAGAACGGGTTCTTAATATCCGGAACAATCAGGGCAATCGTCTTCGACTGTTTCTTAAAAAGACTTCTTGCCACCTCATTCGGCACGTAATTTAATTCGGAAATGGCGAGCAGAACCTTTTTTCTAGTTTCCTCGTTGATATATCCTTTATTATTTAAAACTCTAGAAACAGTGGCAACAGACACGTTTGCTGCAGCTGCTACATCCTTAATCGTGCTCATGCTGTTCACTCACTTCCCTTAATGAAAAATTTCTCATTTATTTTATGTAACCCGTTACATATTCTTGTAAAAAAAAGAGTTGGTAACCATACTGAGAGCTTCCTATGTAACCCGTTACACATACTCTTAAAAAAAGAGTTGGTAACCATACCGGGAGCCTCCTATGTAACCCGTTACATACTCTTGTAAAAAAAAAGTGTTACCATTTTATGTAACCCGTTACACATACTTTAAAAAAAGGTTGGTAACCATACTGAAATCTAAATTTGTGTAACCCGTTACATACTGGTCAAAAAAATATCGATCCATTTCTTTTTGTAATCGCTTGCATTTACAAGTTTATTTTAGGGGCTATTATATTTGAAGTCAATACTTTTCTTATTAATTATTTTACAATAATTTAATTGTTACGTTTTTCTTCACATTTCGGACAAATTGGTTTTCTTCAAGTTCACCTTCCTTTTACCGTTGAATCGTTTTTCTACTCCCGACGGGCACCAAAATACCCCTCAATTACCACTTAAAAAGTAAAAGAACTTTTTCGGCCTACCCCCAAAAAACCGTCCCCATGGTCTTATATTTATGTTTTACGCCACAATTTGATAAAAAAAAGAGCCCTCGGGCTCAATGTTAATAAAAACTATTTCTACTTCTCTTTCCACATAAGATGCATTTGCTGGTGTAATAACTATACTTATGTCGTCTCCGAAAGAAACATAGGATGGATTTAAACTTCAAATAGAACAACTTCCCTTTGAATGATTAATTCCGGCAGTCCTGCTATCATAGCTCAACTTTAGATTTGGACTTTGCGTCCCTACTTTACAGTCTCTCTTTTATAAGCCTTCGGATTACCTCACTATCTTAGGCTCTGACAGTTGCAACTCTTTCTCTTTCACTAGTAAACTTTGGCAGAAAGTCTCCGTGTGCCTCAATTAAGTCGTCACACAAGGAGATGATATCATCCATTGATAACTCAGCAGCCGTATGTGGGTCAAGCATGGCTGCCTGATAAATATATTCCTTTTTCAAGGTAATCGCCGCTTCTATTGTCAGCAATTGAGTATTGATATTGGTGCGGTTTAACGCAGCAAGCTGTTCCGGAAGGTCACCTACATATGTTGGTGTGATTCCACTGCGGTCCGCAATACAAGGCACCTCTACACAAGCTTTCTCTGGAAGATTACTAATGAGTCTACCCGTATTGAGAACATTGCCGCCAAATTTAAATGGAACGTCTGTCTCAATCGCTTCAATAATCCGCGAGCCGTATTCACGAGAACGAACATGGTTCAGGGATTTATCGTTCACCAAATCTTCCCTCATCGCTGCCCAATCATTGATTTGCTTCTCACAACGGCGAGGATACTCATCAAGCGGAATATTAAAACGCTCAATTAATTCAGGGTACCTCGACTTAATAAAATAAGGATGATACTCAGCATTATGCTCAGATGATTCTGTTATATAATAGCCGAACTTATCCATCAGCTCGAACCGGACCATATCACTATGCTTTGTTTTTCGCTTTTCACGAGCCCTTCTCTTAATCTCAGGATACAAATCTACGCCATCCTTACTAACCTCCAAGAGCCAGGCCATGTGATTGATGCCGGCAATTTTCTCCTTCACACCCGTCCGGTCCATTCCTAAAGCTTCGAACAATTCTTTCGTACACACCTGAACACTATGACATAATCCAATAGTTTTAATAGAAGTATATCGGTTCATCACTCCTGTCAAAACGGCCATTGGATTGGTATAGTTCATAAACAATGCATCAGGACAAACCTCTTCCATGTCCTTGGCGAAATCAAGCATGACCGGGATGGTACGCAGGTTACGGAAAATCCCGCCGATTCCTAATGTATCCGCAATCGTTTGCCGTAAACCATACTTCTTCGGAATTTCAAAATCGATGACTGTACTTGGCTTATAGCCCCCAACCTGGATCGCATTAATCACATATTTCGCGCCTCGTAATGACTCCTTCCGATCCAAATAAGCTTTAATTGTAATATTTTTTCCAAGACTTTCTCTTAAAT
Organism: Bacillus sp. ISL-46; assembly: GCF_018613205.1. Taxonomy (NCBI): domain Bacteria; kingdom Bacillati; phylum Bacillota; class Bacilli; order Caryophanales; family Bacillaceae; genus Bacillus; species Bacillus sp. ISL-46. The sequence goes on along the minus strand of NZ_JAGGQR010000001.1, from coordinate 10,980 downwards.
TTTTCAGCATTTGCTCAGAATCCCGTAAACGCTGTTCATCAATATCAAATAACGCGAATTCAAATCCGTCCAACGCATCAACAAACATGCAATCTCCTAATACATTTTTTGCAAACACCGTACTACCTGCACCAAGAAAAGTAATTTTAGACATAAGTAAACCTCCATACGTAAATTTTTCGATAAAAATTATCCTTTAACCGATCCAGATGCTAATCCTTTAACAAAGTGCTTTTGCAATAGTAGGAACAATACGACCATCGGAAGCACGGCCATGATGGCGGCAGCCGCAACTAGATTCATCCGGTTGGCATTTTCCCCAAAGAATCCGGCTAACGCAACAGTGATCGTTTTGACTTCTTCTGCCTGAAGGAAGAAAATCGCAAATTGGTAATCGTTCCAAATGAATACACATGAAATGATGAGGATCGATGCTGTCACAGGCTTCAATAGCGGGAACACAATCCGGAAAAAGATACCGAGTGTAGTGGCCCCATCAATTTTCGCTGCTTCTTCCAGTTCTTTCGGTATCGTTGAGCGAATAAAACCTGAATACAAGAAAATCGTTAGCGGCAAGAATGATGCCACGTTATTAAGAATGGCGATTTCGTGCGTATTCATCATCCCTAGATCGACCACCAGCTTATACAATGGAACTAATGCCGTTAAAGGCGGAATCACCATAACCGCGATAAATAACATGAAAACAAACTTATTCAACTTCGATTGCCTTCTGGCCAGCGGATAAGCGGCCATCGATCCAAAAACAATCAACAGCAAAGCACTCACAAACGTAATAATCGCTGTATTTGAAAGCGCATTGCTCAAATTTGCCGTTTCCCAAGCCTCCGCAAAGTTTTCAAACGCTAACACTTCTGGAAAAACCCACTTCGAACTAAAGTCTCCTCTTGCTTTTAGTGCGGTCGTAATCAAGATATAGAAAGGGATTAAGTGAAAGGCCGCAATCAAAAGGGCTAACCCGGAAAGAAGCCACTTTTTCTTTTTATTCATATAGTCCATTACGCTTCAATCTCCTTTCGTTTGAAGTACACAAGCGCTGCCAAGCTGAGGATCAAAATAATAATGGCCATAAACACTCCCTGTGTCGCGGCATATCCAGCATCCTGCCTGTTAAAATACAGGTCATACATAAAGGTGGACATCGATTGGGAGGCATAGCCCGGACCTCCGCCAGTAAGCGAGATAATCACATCGAACAACTTTAATCCGCCGATGATATTAATTACGATGTTGATCGTAATTGAAGGCATTAACATCGGCAAGGTAATGCTTTTAAACTGCTGAAAAGCAGAAGCGCCATCCATTTGGGCTGCTTCATAGAAATCCTTTGAAATGCTTTGCAATCCAGCCAGATAAATAATCATCGCAATCCCAACAAACTGAAATGTATTAGCAAACACAATCAACCAAATATTAGTCGAGGGATCCCCTAAGGCATTGATTTTTTCCTGACCGAAAAACACAAGCAGATCATTCAGTGCCCCTCCTTGAAAGGCGAAGAAGAAATACCAAATGTACCCCATGATCAGCGGGCTGATAATGACCGGCAGGTACACAACCGTCCTCGTAAAAGATCTCATTCGAATACTCTGATTTAATAAAAGTGCATATCCTAGGCCGATCACATTCTGCAAAATCGTACTGCCGACCCCGTAAAGCAGGGTGTTTTTTACCACAAGCCAGGTATCAGGATCCTTCAACATCCTTGTATACTGATTAAACCCAATGTAGTCGTACGTTTGCGAAAAACCGTTCCAGTTTGTAAACGAAATTTTTATACCGTTAAGAAAAGGATAAAGGATAAAAAAACAGACGGCAGCGAGAGCTGGAAGATACATCCACCAAAGCGAGGATTCCTGCTGCTTTTTACGTTTCCTTTTCACTTCTACTGATGAGTCAGCAATCGACTGCTTTCTAGCTTCCACTCCTATCAAAGTCACCAACTCCTAGAATGTTAGTTTGGGAGGAGGGCAGAATATGTCCTCCCTCCTATCGCTAAACTATTTCTTCTGGTCTAGCAATCTTTTATATTCCTTACCCATTTTTTCCGAAACTTCTTCAGGTTTCATCGTCCCAGATAGCAATTCCTGACCGGTTGCACCCATTGGATCCCACATTCCGCTTGGCAAGTAAACGCGGTCAAAGTAAGGCTCAACTTTTACATCCTTATACTTTTCGTAGTATTCAGAGTAATAGTTTTTCGATTCGGTATTAGTCAGACCAGCTGGGAGTGAGGTACCCTCGGCGATTTCTTTCACAATCTCCGGCTGTGAGATATATTCGAGAAACTTTTTCGCTTCTTCTTTCACTTTCGAATTCTTCCAAACCGCTAACGTATGACGCTCGCCGCCAATCCAGCTCGGCTCATCCCCTTCATGGATGACAGGCATTGGAATCACCCCAAGCTTAACGCTCGGGTTCAGTTCCTCAACTGAAGGACCAAGCATTCCCCCGCCAACAATAAACCCAATTTTACTCTGTGCCATTAAGTCAACCATCTGATGATTTTGAGCGGTCAAGACATCCTCATTAAGGAGCTTCTTGTCATGCATTTCCTTCAGTTTTTCTGGTAAAAACGTATAGTTGGACCAGTCAAACGTTCCGTTTACCAGTTCCTTTTGGAAATTTTTATCACCTGTAACTAATAATGGTGTCGCAAACTGATCAAAATATTGGCCGAACGCTGACTTATCGGAACCAGCGAACCAAAGCGGTGTTACTTCTCCTTTTCCTTTTTTCTTAATGGTTTCGAGAGCTGTCATGAATTCATCGAACGTAGCCGGCGGCTCAATTCCATATTCCTCTAGAAGTGATGCGTTATATGTAAGTCCGTCCTTCGCCTGATTAAGAGGATAGGCGTAGACTTTTCCGGATTCGTCCTTTAATATCTGTTCCAGCGCCGGATCAAGATCCTTAACCCAGTCCATATCTTTTAAATCTTCAACATATTCCCCGTAACGGTGAATCGCCCATCCGTGAGTATCAAATAAGTCCGGCATATCATTGGCCGCCATTTTGACCCGCAGCATTCCTTCATAACCATCTGCAGGATAATTTTCCTTAATATCAATATCCGGATTTTCTTTTTCATACTTTTCAACAACATTTTGAAGTGTGATCTTATCTGCTTCATTGGTTACAGTTGAATACAAGGTTATTACCGTCTTGCCATCTTTTGCTTCCTTACTGCCAGCAGCTTTATTACATCCTGTTACAATCGTCGTCAATGCGGCAGCAATGGCCACTGTTTTTAAAAGCTTTTTCATCAAAACGCCCCCTCAGTATTTTTGGAATAACACTGGGTACTTTTACCCAATAAGTGAGTTCGTTCTCTTGATAGTAGTTGGGAGCATCTATATAATAGAAAGTAGCTCCCTTTCGAAGATGGAGTTAACTGTTTATGGCCCTTGTTGAAGTGATTGCAGTCACTTTTTCAAACCTGGCACTAGCTTATTTGCTATGCCAGGAGGCCTATTAATATGTGAGAAATCCATAATCCCCTCTTCCAAAAACCACCTCCTAAAAGACTATAAGTCTATCAACTACTTCTTTTTGCAGCTTTCCCTGACCACTAATTCTGTCGGCACTTTCACGGTTAATGGAAGCTCCCTGCCATTAAGACGCTCTAGTAAAAGTTTTACCCCAATTCTCCCCATCTCCCTGGTATGCACTCTGATTGTCGTCAAAGGTGTACTTGCAAATTTCGCTGCTTCAATATCGTCAAATCCGATGATAGCTACATCATCAGGAACCTTGATTTTAGCTTCCTGTAAAGCTCTTAAGGCACCAATCGCCAACGGATCACTGGCAATGAAAAAAGCCTCCGGAAGTTTCCCAGCACTAATCGCCTGTTTCATTAATTCGTAACCCTGGGCCATTGAATACTCACCAATATATACACTCTCGGAATCGTACAACTTTTGTTCTTTCATGATTCGCTCAAAAGTGGTTTGACGTTTATCTTCCGAAATGAATTTCTTATTTTTGATATGCTCCTTCTCAATCCCCCCGATATAGCCAATGCTTTTGCAGCCAGTATCTAAAAGGTACTGTAAAACCTTTTCTGTTGCTCTTTCAAAATCAATAATGACCGCATCATAAAGGTCCTCGTTTGGCGAGTGATTGATATAAACAACATTTTCCACCTTGCTGATGGCCTTTAACGCCGTCTCTTTAATTCTCCCGACGACAATCAATCCATCAAGTCCATCAATCATTTGATTAGCCTCTGTTTCATGTAATCGAAACGTGGCCGTATTGATTCCATATCTTGCAAGCTCTAGTTCAATACCTTGGCGGATGGATAAAAAATATGGATCACTGATCTCTTCATCCAGCGATTGGCAAAGCATAATCCCAACACTTAATTCTTTTCCTAAAGCTTGTTGTTTTTGCTTCATTCGTCTTTCCACAATCGTCTGATATCCAAGCTCTTTCGCAACCTGGAGAATACGTTCTCTAGTTTCTGGCTGAACAGAAATCGTATCATCGTTATTTAAAACCCTTGAAACGGTAGATGCAGATACTTGAGATTTGTCTGCGATATCCTTAATTGTAGCCATCTGTTAACCCTCTTTACCTTTCATTTGGTAGCCTCAATAAAAATTTGCCTTAAAGTTACAAAATTATTTACTGAATATAACGAAAGAATAGCATCTTTTGAAAGTGCTTACAAGTAAATATTTTATTTTTTCTGATAATTTTTTTTAAAATACCCCTATTCTAATAACCTCTTTAGTAGAACATACTATAAAAACCTTAATATTGATTTATTTCTCCTCCAAAATATTTAGTAATATATTTACTAACCTTCATTAAATTAAGTAAATAGAACGATAGATCCCCTTCCTTATTGTCTTGCCAATCTGAACACCAATTACTTTCGACAAATATCGGGCGGTGGTGCCTGTGTCACCGAAAAAAAGCGCTTGCATTAATAAAATGTTATATTATAATGCTTGTATACAAGTATACTCCTTAAGAGAAGGTGAATTTATGGCTGAATCAAAGGAATTTCTTTATCCTGAAAAATGGCTTTCAAAAGCTTCAGCTGGTGATCGTGTAACATCCGAGCTTAGAATGCGTATTATTTCGGGCATGATTGTAAGCGGTGCTATCCTATCTGAAAATAAATTAGCTGCCGATTTTGGTGTGAGCCGCTCACCCATTCGTGAAGCGTTAAGAATACTTGCATCTGAAAATATCATCCGATTAGAAAGAATGGGTGCGGTTGTCATAGGTTTAACAGAAAAAGAATATGCAGAAATTTATGATGTACGTTTACTCATTGAAACGTTTGTGTTTGAACGGCTAGTAAGGATGGACACGAATGAATTAGTAATGGAACTTAATAAAATACTAGAAATGATGAAAATTGCCATAAAATACCGAGATGCTGATGAGTTTTCCTATCAGGATGTCCTATTCCACGAAACAATTATTCGGTCAATCAATCATTCCTACATCCTGATGATCTGGGAAAATTTAAAGCCTGTGATGGAAAGCTTGATTGTTCTATCCATGCGCAGTCGTTTTAAAGAAAAGTATGAAGACTTTACACGGATCATCAATAATCATCAAATGTATATTGATGCGATCAAAGCAAAAGATCGAGAGCTCATGATTAAGTCGTTACATGAAAACTTTGATGATGTTCAAGAGAAAGTTGAAGACTTATATATGTCCCAACAGATGCTTTCAAAAGGATGAAAAAATCTGATAAACTCAAAAAAATCAGAAAAAAAATATAATAATTTCTTAATTAATTTAAGCTGAAATATATATAGCCAATTCAATGGCTTAGTATATTTCAGCTTTTCTTTACAACATAAAAACCTCGTTTTTAGCCTCGCCCTGTCCGAATGGGACCTGGATTCAAGCTTTAACTTTTAAATGAAATGGTTCAGGGAAATTAATGAAAAAACTGCACCTATTAATGATACGTTCTCCGCAACATATCTAAATGAGGTTTTTACATTTACACAAAATCCTCCTCAATTGCCATTTAAAATTAAAAAAACTTTATCCGCCTACCCCCAAAATCTTTAAATGATTATCTAAATTTTTGGAGATGGTCATTTTTTGTCGAAAAAATCTGCCCGCGAGATTATAGGATAACTTTCAGTTAACATTTTTTACAAATTCAACAGTATAAAATCAATCTATTACAATAGAATGATACATTTTTCAACACTACACCTATAGGAGGAGTCAAAGTGAATCGAATTTTTAGGTGGATTGTTAGATCATTATTTGCACCTGTCACTGGTAATGCAGGAGCGGTTGCAAGTACACTTGGTTTTTTCATGGGGTTTTTCCCTTTAGATAGTTTTAGAATTCCATTATTGCTTGTTCTTTCACTTTTGTTGCGTCTTAATATCATTGCCTTATTTCTTGGAACGTTGATTCCCCTTTTTATACCAAAGATGAATCATTTACCCTTCCTTGATATGCGTTTATTGGAGGATTACTGGTTATTTTCTACCCTGCAGTCTAAAATACAGCTTTCGCAAACTTTTGTCTCAGGGGTCCTAGGTGGCTTGATTGGTCTTGTCTGCTACTTTATTTTCCATTGGTTTTACAATTTAGGGCTGAAAAAGAGGGAGAGAAATCAAGAACATGTTTTTCTTGATCCAGCCAAAAGACGCTGGTCCATTATCAAACGAATGAGTGCAGGCTTTACGGTTTTAATTATTTTAGTATCGACTATTTTTATTGAAAGTCTTAATACGAACCCTGAATTTCCTGAACTACAATTGAATAAAAGCGCAGCAAAGAGCGGAATCGAGCCGATTAATAAAAGTTTCAGTGCAGAACAGCTTGCCACTCAGTTTCAAAAAACGAATCCATCCCCTCTTATGCAAATAAATACGGGGCAATCGAACAAAAAACAGAAGTGTATGGTTTTTACGTCGATTGGGACAAAAACAGCCATACTTCTTTTAAAAAGAATAGCGATTCGATTACAACATTAGTACCGGGGTGGATGCAGCTTACTCCTGGCCTTACCCTAAAAACCAGCACGGACAAGTCCATTATTGCAGAGGCCAAAGCCCATAATATAAAGATTCTCCCATTAGTGAATAATTTTAGTAATAATAAATGGGATGGCGAAACTCTTCACCACTTATTTATTACTCCCGGTGCTGAAGATCTTTTTATTAAAAAGATGTTGGAATATGTGAGAACAAATGACTTTGACGGAATCAATATAGACTTTGAAAATATCAATCCAAAGGACAAAGATGATTTCACTCATTTTATCGATAAAGTGTATGAGGCCTTTCATCCACATGGTCTCATGGTCACACTGGATGTTCCGCCGAATAACAACAGTTTTAACTATACTTCTTTAGCAACGAATGTTGACCGGATGATTGTCATGCTCTATGACCAGCACCACTCGATGAGTAAACCTGGACCTGTGGCTCCATCTGATTGGGTAAAAGAGAACTTAAACCAGCTCCATATTCCTTCTGAAAAATTGATTGTGAGTTTGGGAAGCTTCGGCTACGACTGGGAAGAAAACTCCCATCAGCCCGCAGATACGATGACGTTCGGCGATATCATGGATTTAGGAATTGGAACTAACCTCCAAATCCAATGGAATAAACAAATAGGCAACCCTTATGTACGCTACAAACGAAACGGGAAAAACCATGTTGTTTGGTTTTTAGATGCGGCTACATTTTATAATCAAATGAAGTTAGCGATGAATCGCGGTTCAAAAGGAATAGCGGTTTGGCGGCTCGGTTCTGAAGATCCTTCGATCTGGAATTACATGAATAAACCAAAAGAAATAAACGATCCATCAAATGCTCTCAAAACCATGGTCAACCCTAAGCCTGTTCACTATACAGGTGCTGGAGAGATTTTAAAAGTTGCCTCTCAATCAGAAAAAGGAAAAAGAACGATTCAATTGGATTCACATGGGTTGATACAAACCGAAACCTATACTAAATTACCAAAGCCTTCTGAGATAGTACGGTATGGCAAACCGAAACATAAGGAAGTCGTCCTTTCCTTTGATGACGGTCCAGATCCAACCTATACACCACAAATATTGGACATTTTGGACAAGAATCATATAAAAGGGAGCTTCTTTATCATTGGAGAGAACGCGCGGCAGCATCCAGAACTGGTTAACAAGATGTATAAAGAAGGGCACGAAATTGGTAACCATACCTTTACCCATCCGGATGTTGCATCGATCACACCATTTCAAACGAAAATGGAGCTAAATGCAAATCAGCGATTATTTCAAGAAATTACCGGTCATTCGATGACTCTTTTCCGTCCGCCGTTTGTGGCCAATGCGGAACCGAGCACAAGGAACGAGCTGGAGCCAATAGTTCGAGCACAGGATATGGGGTATACCATGGTCGGTGAATTAATTGACTCAGATGATTGGCAAAGACTTTCTAGTCATGAGATTGTGAAGCGGGTGTTGGATCAGCTTCCAGAAGGAAATGTGATTTTGATGCACGATGCTGGCGGTGACCGCTCCAACACGGTAAAAGCCTTGCCTATTATAATTAAAGAACTCAAACAGCGCGGCTACACTTTTACCACCATCGCTGATCTAACTGGAAAAAGTAATAGTCAGATAATGCCCCCTGTTAAGGACAGCCCTTATTTGGTCTATGACAAGGCTGTATTCATGGTGTTACAAGGCTGGCACTTAGGATTAAGCTTCCTGTTCTACTCAGCGATCCTGTTAGGAATCTTACGACTGGCTATCTTCGTTTTCCTTTCAAGGAAGCAAGTAAAAAGGTATAAAGAGACCGTGATCGATCCTAGCTTCACCCCTTTTGTCAGCGTCGTGATTGCCGCCTATAACGAGGAAAAAGTAATTTGTAAAACAGTAGATTCTATTTTATCGAGCGACTACCCTGCTTTTGAGATACTGATTATCGATGACGGATCAAAGGATGATACGGCTGTTGTCGTTCAAGAAACTTATGCAAACTCATCCTTAGTCAGATTAATTAAAAAAACCAATGGAGGAAAATCTTCTGCTGTTAATCTTGGTTTTAAAGAGGCAAACGGGGAAATCGTGGTGGCTCTTGATGCAGATACACTCATCGCGGAAAATGCCATTTCATTGCTTGTTAACCATTTTAAAAATGAACATGTTGCTGCGGTTTCAGGGAATGTAAAGGTCGGCAATAAGGGGAACCTTCTTACAAACTGGCAGCATATCGAATATGTGACAGGCTTTAACCTAGAGAGAAGGGCTTTTGCAGCACTCAATTGCATTACGGTTGTACCAGGTGCCATCGGTGCATGGAGAAAGACGGCGGTAGAAGAAGCTGGATACTTTCAAGAGGATACACTGGCAGAGGATACCGATATCACACTTACCCTTTTACGCCAGGGGAAAAGGATTGAATTTGAAGAAAAGGCCTATGCCTTTACAGAAGTGCCAGAAGATATTAAAAGTCTGGCAAAACAGCGTTACCGATGGGTTTACGGTACGTTACAATGCTTATGGAAACATCGGGAGGCTTTATTCAATAAAAAACATAACTCATTAGGATTTATCGCTCTACCAAATATGTGGCTTTTCCAATATATTTATCAAACCATATCGCCTATTGCAGATATCTTGTTTATTTTAGCTCTGTTTAACCCGCACCCTGAAAGAGCAGCGATTGGATTTATTCTTTTTTACTTGCTGGATTTCTGTACTTCTCTCTATGCGTTTCGCTTGGAGAAAGAAAGTCCCAAACCCCTAGTCTCATTGTTCCTGCAACGAATCTTGTACAAGCAGCTGATGACCTATGTGGTGATAAAATCAATCTTCTCGGCAATAAAAGGAGTAACCGTTGGCTGGGGTAAACTAAAACGCAAAGGTAATGTAACACAGGAAACCTCGATGGTGAAGGTTAAGGAAAATATGTAATGGAAACTTCGCACAGGTCTTTCCCATTCGGGGAAGACCTTTTTTATATAGAAAAGCGGAAGAGCCCGTTTAGCGGCGTATGGACTCCTCGAAAAAGCTATCGCTTTTCCTTTGTGCGATGTTTATGCTGCCTAAGCCTTCCTTGTGGAGCGCTTCGACTGAGAAAAAGGAAACACGAAGAGCGCCAGCGATTCGATGTTGACTTATCGTAGGAAGAAGAGCGAAGTACACTAGCCGCTGGGAGCTGGAGCTAGACAATTCATAAATTTTAATGCTATATCATTTATTGTTTCTAAAAAAAGGATCACCAGCATTTTAACGGGTTCGTTCCCTATCGCAAACATTAAAAATGTTACCCAAAATGACTATCAAAATGTATATTAATTTGATAGTCATTTTTATTGATATATCAAGCTTTTTATAGAATTAGTGCTCAAATTTGTAATATACATTTTGATTGAATTTATTAGAACATTTAAGTGAACGTGAGTTGATTTACTGAAGAGTTATTGGATATTTATGTGAAAATGAAAATATAAATTGTGAAAAGTTGCACTTAAAGTAACGGGGCAGTTTAGTGGAACAAGGGCTGGTTATGAATGTCGTATTTAACCCAAAGTGCGAAGTAAATAAAAAAATAGACCAAATAGGGGTCAAGATGATTTTTTTAGAAATTCTTTAATTTCATCAACAGAAATTCCTAAATTACGAGCCTTAATAATGAGGTCAATCCATTCTTTGTCTAGTTCTTTTTCACAAGCAATTGCAGTAGTCAACATATTACCCTCCTAAAATATGTACTATTTTAGGCAACGCAGCCGTCATTGCTGTTTATAACCTTAGACCTGTAGCTGCGTCCCAATTTTTCAAATGGTTTGCCTTTTTCTAAAAATTGTTAATAATATGAAACAATTGTACTACAAACGTTCACTATATTGAACAAAATAAAAAACAAAAAGTTCAACAATATCTGCAAGTTATGTCGCACTTCGAAGAAAATGTGCAACAAATGAGAAAGCTCTTGTTAAACTAAAGGGGCAGTTTAGTTGTGCGAA
>NZ_JAGGQR010000018.1:0-96267 GCF_018613205.1 Bacillus sp. ISL-46 | reverse complement strand
AAGGTCATTATTGATTTTATAACTTGTTGATTGGAGCGGAAGGCGCGCAGACTCCTGCGGGAGTACGGGGCAGGGGAGACCCCGCAGGAGCAAAGCGACGAGGAGGCTCCCCGGCACGCCCGCGGAAAGCGAAGCGCCTGGAGCGCAAATCAACAGACTAGTTGAAAATCCTATATATTATTATTATAAATTAACGCGGTGAATTATTAAAGAAAGGGAATAAAAGAAAAGGCTATCGAAAGTTTTTCGACAACCTGCCTTCGGTCACTTTTCCCAAGGCTTTTCTAACTGAGTTTACATTTTTCCATAAAGGTCTTCTAATGGCTTCATGATCACTTTGTTTAATTCCCCAATAACCATGCTCATCCGTTGTTCCGCTTGCATAAGCCGAGCAATTTTTTCATTTTGCTGAACGAGTCCAACGGTTGATTGTGCTTGTTGGACCTCTTGTTCTGATATATCCTGCCCCATCATTTGTTTCTGTTGCAGGTCCATTTGGATTTGACGGAACTTATCAAACATCTGTTTTGCTGCTGGATCAGCATTTACCTCTTTATAAGCTTGCTGTAGTTGGGTATATTCTTCACTTTGACGAATGGCTGTTTCTAACGCATAGGCGGAATCATATAAATTTACTGCCACTTGTGTCACTCCTTTTTAATGATGTCTAGCTCCAGCGCCGCTAAACGGGCGCTTCCGCTTTTTTATTCCGAATCAACTATAACAAACTATTCACTTAAATGCGAGAATGTTAATATCACCATCTAGATTAATGTTACATACATTACTATATCAACTAATGCCTATAAGCTCTAGGTAGAAATTGAGGAATGCTTATGTTTTTTCCAATAACTCCAATTACGATTAAACCAATGAAACAAAAAAATAAAAATGACTGCTTTGTGCAAATGTCCAACCAATTGTTTACCAATTTACTAGTGAATCATAACCTTGACTTAAATATCAAATTAGGACACAAGACGATAAATACAAAAGTCAAAACGATTGAAATGGACCCAAATATGATGCTTATACCCGAAAATATCTTAAAAGATTTTTGTCTCCCCATTCAGGACTATAAATTTCAGGCCATCTATCAGCCTGATTTACTCACACTTGAGCTTGGGCCTGTGATTGGACTTTTAACTGATTTCCCTTCAAATGAGGAAGAGGAACCCCATTTTCGTTCTATTCATGCTTTTTGCGAAGAGCTTCATCATGGAATTACCGAGACTGGCGGCTTTTTTTATGTTTTTTCCTATGATCAATTTTTAAATCGTGGGTATTACCTTATAAATGGGAAATGGAGTCCCTTCGAACATCCTTTACCAGATGTTATTTACAACCGAATCCATTCCCGCAAACTTGAACACTCTGAGCCATTCAAACATTTTCGTAAAAGACTTGAAACCTTACTGATTCCACTTTTTAATGAACGCTTTCTTTCAAAATGGGAAGTGTATAATCAAATATTTCACGAGAAACATCTCTTTCCGTTTTTACCCAAAACCAAAATTTATACAAAAGAACACTTATATGAACTTACTCAAGAATTTGAAACGGTATTTATCAAGCCAGTTCATGGCAGTCAAGGCAGAAATATTATGAAATTGAAAAAGGAAGAGGATAGCCAATTCTCTTTACAAACCTCTATCGCTGCTCTTAACGATAGATCTAGAAATAAATATCTCTTAGATGAAGTCCACCAACTTATAAAGCAAATACTCCATAATCGCTTTTATATTGTTCAACAGGGGATTGAGTTAGTTACTTTTGAATCCTGTGCCGTGGACTTTAGAGTCTTGTGTCACAAAAATCTAAACAACCATTGGCAAGTTACCTCGATTGTGGCAAGGGTCGCATCGGAAAATGAGTTCGTTTCCAACATTGCAAGGGGAGGAAGAATTCTCAGACCCTTAAATGTTCTACACACTTGTCTCGGCCATAAAAAATCGATAGAAGTGCTTGCACTTATGAAGGAATTAGCGCTTGAAACGGCTTCGACTATTAGTGGTTCTTCAACAGGGATAACCGGAGAATTAGGGATCGACATCGGGGTCGATCAAGAGGGACAGCTGTGGATAATAGAAGTAAACTCTAAACCTTCTAAAAACTTTGAGGATGGGTTAGGAAAAATTAGGCCGTCTGCTAAGGCGCTCATCCAATTTTGTACGTTGCTTGCATTTGAATCTACAATTGTAAAGGAGGATCATTAAATTGATTGCATTTGGAATAATGACAGTTAGCATGGAAAGTGAACAGTCCTATATAAACGAAATCGCGAACCTTGCAGAATCCTGTGGGATGGAATGCTACCGCTTCATCCCTTCAAAAATAGATCCGCTGACACTTCAAGTAAAAGGGGAAAAATTTAATTCAACTACAAAATCCTGGGTCGACAGTGAATTTCACATTCCAGCGATTATTTATGACCGTTGTTTTTACGGTGATGATGAGCATTCCAAACAATGCATTCCGATTGTATCTTGGCTAAAGACCAGAACTGACATCACCTTTTTAGGATATGGGCTGCCAAATAAACTAGAACTCTATGAAGAATTAAGAAAAACAGTTTTATCGGCTTACTTACCTGTAACTCAATCTGTTTCCGATACTAACATCGTATTAAATGAATTAACAACAAAGAAAAGGATTATTTTAAAGCCCATTAACGGATCGCAAGGGAATGGCATTTACTATTTGAAAAAAAATGAAAAATCCTTTCATGTTAAAACTGAAAAACAAAAGAAGATTATTTCACGGATTTTCCCAAATGAAACGAAGCTAACCCAGTGGTTACAATCGCTCATTTGTAATCGTCAATACTTACTGCAACCTTATCTTGAATTATCAAATAATCAACTGCAGCCCTTCGACATTCGCGTCCTACTGCAAAAAAATATGGATGGGAAATGGAGCGAATTAGGAAGAGGGATTCGTAGAGGAAATACTGGCGGTATTTTATCAAATTTAAGTGCTGGTGGGACCGTCCTCCCCTTTGCCGATTGGTCACCTTCTCTCCCACCTGCTACTAGGGAATATATTAATCAAGAATTAACATACATTCTCACCAATCTTCCTCCTCTTCTTGAAAATGCATTTTTACCATTATTTGAACTCGGAGTAGATATTGGCATAGCGAAAAATGGTTCAATCTGGATTCTGGATGTAAATTCGAAACCTGGGCGAAAAGTGCTCTTGCAAACTCAACCAGACCTTAAAGATTCTCTGAACCTAGCGCCATTGCTTTACGGGAAACACTTAACCCTGATAGATTCAAAAGAAAGGAAGAGCTATTATGAGAAAACATTATCTCATTGAAGTTGCTCAAAATGATCAATTAGTTGTTTTCTGTCCTCCATCATTTCTTAAAGATAAAGAGATCACAAGGATTGCCTTTGGTTCGAGATCCATAGAAGTTGATTTTATCCCTCATCCTGATAAGGATGACCGGGTTTCGATAAGCAGAGAAATTCAAAAAGCACTCCATTTTCCTAATTTCAACACTCCACTGCATGTCTTTTTCAATAATCATAGTCTTATTATCGGTCCACTTGTAGGTATTTTCACAGCGGGATTTACCTCACTACCTTTGGAACCTATTGGTGAAAGAACATTGTTCTTTTCAAAACTTCTATCCGTTAATAAAATGGTGGGTGCTTTACCTTTTGTATTTGGAGAACAGCATATTGATTGGGACCAAGGAATCATAGAAGGGTACATTTTTCAAAATAATGCATGGGAGACGGTTGAAGTGCCTTTTCCTAATGTTATTTATGATCGGCTGCCCAATCGGAGAAGTGAAAATAACCCAAAATTAATTAAGGTGCGTGACCGCTTGCAAAAGGAATACCTTATTCCTTGGTATAATCCGGGATTTTTTAACAAGCTTGATATTCATGAAAGGCTTATTCAAGATGACATAGTTGCAAGCTTCCTACCAGAAACACTGCCATTTACGTCCTTCTCCTCGATCGAGACTATGCTTTCTACCCATGGCCATGTTTTTATTAAACCTAAAAATGGCAGTCTTGGTTTAGGTGTTCACCAAATAATATATGACAAGCACACCGATGATTACTTTTGCCGCTACCAAGATGAAAGTGGTGTAAATCGTTTGCGAAGATTTTCAAGTTTAGAACGATTGATGGGTATCGTATTCGCCAATCAATCACTTGAAAAAATGTTGGTACAGCAGGGCATTAATTTACTCAGAAGCGAATCAAGACCAATTGATTTTCGCGTCCACACGAATAAAGATGATCTGGGAAATTGGCATGTATCAGCGATTGCAGCGAAAATTGCAGGCCCTGGCAGCGTGACCACTCATACAAGAAGCGGTGGTAATGTTAAAACGCTCGAAGAAATATTCTCAGGGGATGAACGTACTTTGTATAAAGAAAGACTCTCCCATGCCGCCCTTCTTTTAAGCAGTTCTTTGGATAGGAATGTAGAAGGCATTATTGGTGAGATTGGTTTTGATTTAGGTATCGACCGAAATGGAGATGTTTGGCTCTTTGAAGCAAATTCAAAACCTGGAAGGACCATCTTTGCTCATCCCGAATTGAAAGATTTTGATTTGCTAACACGAAAATTGTCCATCGCATTTGCTGTCTTTCTTACTGAGCAATCATTATTACACCCAGAGGAGCTATTCACATGAAAGCCAATCAAGCAGGGCCACTGATTGGTATTATGTCAGCGAGAAAATCAAATGGTTCTATTGCGGGTAATGGCCCGCTTTTTATAGCATTACAAAAGAAGCTTATTTCACTTGATGGAATAAGCTTTGTCTTTACTCCGGAAGATGTAGATTCAGATCTTATTACTGGCTATACCTATTCACCAGATAAAAATCACTGGGTTAAGGAAATATTCCCCTATCCAAACCTGGTTTATAATCGGGTTCCTTTCCGAAAGTCAGAACAAAATGAGCAATACCAACGCCTTTTTTCGATTTTAAAGGAGAAAAATATCCCTTTTTTCAATCCATGTTTTATCGATAAATTTGCGTTATATGAATTACTTAAAACCCATCCGTTTTTGCAAACCTTTTTGCCGCAAACAATCCTCATCCAGCAAAAAAAGGACTTGATCACTTTTCTGCAGAAGCAAATAAGCATATATTTAAAACCTGCGCAATCATCAAAAGGAAAAGGGATTTTCCGCTTAAAGTTGATGGGTTCTTCCAAGGTTCAATTAGAAGGAATCTATCTTCAGGAAATTTATAAATCCTTTAATCATTTTTGGGAGAACTGGGGCAAGGAGCTACTTGAGAAAAACTACCTAGCCCAAGAGGAAATAACATCAGCTGAATACGAAGGTAATCGTTTCGACTTTCGTATCCTTGCCCACGCAGATGAAGGTAAGTATATTTTAACTGGGATTGGGATTAGGCAATCACAAGAACAAGGAATTACTACTCATATACCCTCCGGTGGGAGGCTCTTGCCCTATGAAATTTTGCATTCTGAAAAGCATGATCAATTTATCGAAACAATTATCCCTTATATTGGAAGGGCATTATCTGAACGATTTGGCTATTTTGGTGAATTTTCCATCGATGCTGGGGTAAGTAAAACGGGGCAGTACTATATTTACGAGGTAAATTCCAAACCCATGAGCTTTGACGAACACGAAATAGAAGAAAAGAAAATTGAGCAACTTTGCCGCTTATTCTTCCAACTCTCAAATTTTCAGATCTGATGAAAAAATTGACAGAAAATTCTATTTAAAAAATCTCCCAAACAAGTTAAGCTAATAGTAAGTAAATTAAAAGGGGGATTTCACGATGTTAATGCACTTTCAATTCAAGCCATTATTTGAAAATAAAAATATTCCGGGATGGAATTTTTCCTTTTATCATAAAAAGCAAAGAGTCACAGGAATTTATCATCAAACAGGGAATATAGAATGGACAACAAATGTGCCTGAACGAGATGAGATCGAGGCATTATCAAGCCAAATCCATGAGCTGATGCTTTACCATGTTTATGAATAATGTAATACCGGGATCTTTAAAGTGTATGAAAACTCACCTTTTCCACAAACTAGAAATAGTTTACGGAAAGGGATGATGGTTATGGATAAAGGAAAAGACAAGGTAACGGATTTAGGTTCTGCTTATGAAGGCAGAGATAAGGTGTTCATGGATGTGGACCGTATGATTAACGAAGGCATGTCTGGTGGTGCCGTTCATTCCCGCCATGATACAACTAATATCGAAGAAGCTCATGAGTTCCTTGAAGAACAACCACCCTATGAATGCGATTAATCGATATTACCACCATATATGATAGGCTAGCCCGCATTAACAAAGGCTAGCCTTTATTATTTTCTTGCTTTTATCAACTACTGGTATAATAAATGAATCAAGTAAATATTAAAAAACGGGGAAATCAACCATGTTAAAAAAATTGTTGTCTATTTATGAGAATTCCATTTTGTTTCCAGTTAAGCCAGTAAATCCCTCTGAACAATTTTATATCTTCTATAATGAGATTGAAAACGAATGGATCGCCATTCCTAAAGCTGTGGTAACTGAAAAGGAATTAACCCTCCTTAAAACAATTTACCAATTAGTTGAATATAAAAATCCTGCGAGCAACTCCGCTGCGAAGGGATGGGATACCTATTTATTATTGGATGGTCCTCTCCCTACTAGTAAACCTGAGACGTATCTTCGTTTCATTCAGTTTCAATTTAACAGCGATGATACGAACCAAAGCGAAATTGAGTCTGCCTTAAAAGGTTTTTTTTCTGAAGAAGTCATAGTCATCTGGGAAAACAGCAATCGAGGTATTGTCATTGAAGCAGGCAGCGCAATTGCTCTGAGAGAAGAAGATTTGATTTCAATGACTGAAACAGTAGAAAGCGATTTTTATGTAAAAATTTCTTTTTTTATCGGAAAGTTCCATCCTTTTTCCAATCAACTCCGCGCAAAATATCTTCAGGAGAAAGAATACTTCTCTTTTGGGATTGCGAATCTTGTGACCCACTTGAATATCTTTACATTTGAGCGTGTTTTCCCAGCCTATTTAGCTTTTCACTTGCCGGCTGATTTAAAACAAATGGTCAATCAAGTAATCTTTGGGGTCTTTACTGAAGACACAGAGATGTATTCAACAATAAAAGTCTTTCTTGAGAATAATTTAAATGCCAGCTTAACGGCAAAAAAATTGTATATTCATAGAAATACACTTCAATACCGGATCGATAAATTCATCGATAAATCTGGAATCCAATTAAAGGATTTTTACGGTGCCTTTACAGTGTTTTTAGCGTGTTTACTATTTGAGCAGAGTCTAGCAAAGTAACAACCTGCCCAAAAAAGCGCTTTCAATCTTTGTGCACTCTGTCCATACTGATTTTTGCTCTCTAATTGTACAATATTGTTAACAAGATAAAGGGAGGATTTACTAATGGCAGAGTTAAAATTAGATCACATTTATAAAATTTATGATAATAAAGTAACCGCAGTTCAAGACTTCAATTTACATATTGAGGATAAAGAATTTATCGTATTTGTTGGACCATCTGGGTGCGGAAAATCTACTACACTTCGAATGATTGCTGGTCTTGAAGATATTTCAAAAGGTGATTTTTACATTGATGGTAAAAGAGTGAACGACGTAGCACCGAAAGATCGTGATATCGCCATGGTTTTCCAAAACTACGCTCTTTATCCACACATGACGGTATATGATAACATGGCATTCGGTTTAAAACTGCGCAAGTTCCCTAAAGATGAAATTGATCGTCGTGTACAAGATGCTGCAAAAATTCTTGGTTTAGAGGCTTACTTAACCCGTAAACCTAAAGCTCTATCTGGTGGACAGCGTCAGCGTGTAGCATTAGGACGTGCCATTGTCCGTGATGCAAAGGTATTCTTAATGGATGAACCTTTATCAAATCTAGACGCAAAGCTTCGTGTTCAAATGCGTGCTGAAATTGCAAAACTTCACCGCCGCTTAGATACAACTACTATCTATGTTACGCACGATCAAACTGAAGCAATGACAATGGCTACTCGACTAGTTGTTATGAAGGATGGTGTCATTCAACAAGTTGGTTCACCTAAAGAAGTGTATGAAAAGCCTGAGAATGTCTTTGTCGGTGGCTTTATCGGCTCTCCAGCAATGAACTTCTTTAACGGAAAACTAGAAGATGGAAAATTTGTGATTGGAAAAACATCTTTAGCCGTTCCAGAAGGAAAAATGAAATATCTTCGTGAACAAGGCTATGTTGGAAAATCAATCATTCTTGGAACTCGCCCTGAAGATATTCATGATGAGCCAGTTTTCATTGATGCGTCTGCAGGTACAAAAATTAATGCTAACGTTGATGTTGCAGAGTTAACTGGCGCAGAATTAATGATCTATTCAAGTATTGGCGGCCAAGATTTCGTAGCCCGCGTTGACTCCCGTGGAGATATTCATCCTGGCGATACTTTAGAACTAGCAATTGATATGAACAAAGCACATTTCTTTGATGTTGAAACAGAATCACGAATCCGCCCATAATAAGAACCGATAAGCCCCGTTCACGAAACGGGGCTTATTCTTTTATAAAAAATACTTCTTCTTTATTACAGGAAGGACATCGATACAAATGGGGACACTTTTGACCTGAATTTGTATCAGGATACCCATCCTCCATCTTCATTAGATCTATTTCCATGTATGGACTATAATCATCATAGAAATCCATAAGACGTCCATTCTCCATCATAGGCTCACCGCAACTTGGACATAATAAGTAAGCTTCCCGAAAACCATTACATACTGGGCATACTGACATACAAATCACCCTTTTGTTTAATTGATAATCTTAGTTTGTGTTAACTTGCAAGCCATATGTGGTGGAATCAATTACCAATTAGATTCTTGAATAAGTCTTTCCGTTTTAATCATAATAAGTATTACAAAGCAAGCAACACCTACTTACAACGATGGATGAAACCAAAAAGGGTAATAGCCGGTGCAAGTCCGACTCATCCAACCAAACAAAAGACAATGAATGAATCTCCAATTTGTAGAAGCTTATCAAAAGTAACATTGATAACATGGGTTAGGCCAAGGCGGCAATGGTTTAATCTCCATTATGGTTCAACTCCATACTGACCCCAAACTTATTAAGAGGAGTGTTATTCAACTATGGCAAGTAACAACAACTCTAATCAACTTCTAGTACCAGGCGTCGAGCAAGCTCTTAGTCAAATGAAGTATGAAATTGCTTCAGAATTTGGTGTAAATCTTGGTGCTGACACTACTTCACGTGCCAACGGATCTGTTGGAGGAGAAATTACAAAGCGTCTTGTAGCAATGGCTGAGTCTCAACTTGGCGGATTCCAACGCTAATTTTTAGAAAAACCCAGTAAATACAAATAAATATTATGGCTAAGCCCCCTCCTTTTGGAGGGGGCTTTCATTTTGTTTAAATCATATTTTCAGGCATGACCCATTTTGAAAACTGGTCTTCTGTAACATAACCTATTTTTATAGCCGCTTCCCTTAATGAGCAATTATCTTTATAAGCAAGCTTGGCAATTTCTGCTGCCTTTTCATAGCCAATATGAGGATTTAACGCTGTAACCAACATCAAAGATCGGTTTACATGCTCTTTGATCATCTCTTCATTGGCTTGAAGACCTAAGGCACAATTTTTATTAAAAGAAATAATTCCATCCGAAAGGAGCCTGATTGATTGGATAAAATTATTAATTATAACTGGTTTAAACACATTTAACTCAAAATTCCCTTGGCTTGCAGCAAAACCGATGGCGGCGTCATTCCCAAAAACCTGGCACGCAATCATCGTCAACGCTTCACTCTGAGTAGGATTAACCTTCCCCGGCATAATTGAGCTCCCTGGCTCATTTGCGGGTATGCTAAGTTCACCGATTCCACTGCGCGGCCCACTAGCAAGCCAACGGACATCATTAGCCATTTTCATTAAATCAGCTGCCAAAGCTTTTAGCGCCCCATGAACATGAACAATTTCATCGTGACTTGTTAATGCGTGAAATTTATTTCCAGAGGAACGGAATGGATAACCTGTGAGCATGGAAATCTGCTCGGCAGCCTTGTCTCCAAACTGTGAGGGAGCATTGATTCCTGTACCAACCGCTGTCCCTCCTATCGCCAAATCAAGCAGATACTGGCTTGCCTCTGTTATCATCCTTTCACATTTTTCAAGCATTACCCGCCATCCGCTGATCTCTTGTCCCAGCGTTAGTGGTGTTGCATCCTGCAAATGAGTTCTCCCTATTTTGATTATTTTTGAAAAATCCTTCTCTTTTACAAGCAGCGTGTTTTTTAATTCTGAAATAGCAGGAAGGAGATCCTCAACTATTTTTGTATAGGCAGCAATATGCATTGCTGTTGGAAAGGTGTCATTGGAGCTTTGCGACATATTGACATCATCATTCGGATGGACTTTTTCAAGATTGGCTTCTTGCTCTTTTAAATATTCATTCGCCCGATTGGCAATGACTTCATTGACGTTCATATTGGATTGAGTACCACTGCCTGTTTGCCAAACTACCAATGGGAAATGTTCATCTATCTCTCCGTTATGAATAGAATCACATACTTTTATGATTGCTTTCATTTTCCTTTCGCTGAGTTTTCCTAATTGAAAATTGACGATTGCGGCAGCTTTTTTAATAAAAACCAGACCATAAATTAATTCCAATGGCATCTTTTCGGTGCCAATTTTAAAATTTTCCTTACTTCGTTGTGTTTGCGCACCCCAATATTTATCTACTGGCACACGAACCTCACCAAGCGTATCTTTTTCGATTCGATAATTCTCCACGTGTCATCCACACCTCACAAATTCGTATACTTCAATATATATACCCATTCCTATCCATATTATTAAAGTAATAGCAATTTACTATAAAAAAACTGCAGACACTTGTCTGCAGTTAATAATTTAATGTTTAATGATTGTATATCCGATATAATAAGAAAGGATTAAAAAACTACCGATCAATAGTACTACTGAATACTCTGACATATACATCCCACCCCGATATTATTTAAATACTTAAACATTTTTAAAATATCACAAGCGGCGGGTTTGACAAGTGATGATGATTACACATTATTGAATAAGAGGTGAACTTTTTGTGAACATTTGCCTTTTTGGTGCAACGGGCAGAGTAGGCTCGATCATTTTACAAAATGCTATGTCCCAGCAACATTCTATAACTGCACTAGTGAGAGATATGAAAAAGCTAAATAGTAATGGTGCAGGTCTTGAGATTAAGAGAGGTAATGTACTAAATGAGACAGATATTGCTAATAGCTTAACTGGTTCAGATGTGGTCATTAGTGCATTAAATACAAATGGCACCACCACACTGTCTGAATCGATGCCATTAATCATTAAACATATGAAAGAGCAGGAAATAAAACGAATTATTACAATTGGTACAGCAGGAATTCTGCAGGCTCGTTCTGCCCCCCATTTATATCGTTTTCAATCGTCTGAGTCGAAACGGAAAAGCACTCGTGATGCGGAGGAACATTTAAAAGCCTATTTAATGCTAAAAGATTCTGGACTTGATTGGACGGTTGTATGTCCTACCTACTTGCCTGTAGGTGAAAGAAAAGGGGATTACAGGTACGAAAAAGACTTTCTACCTGATCATCCTTCTTCCATCTCGATTTATGATACGGCTGATTTCGCCTTTCAACAGCTATTTAACAATCAATTTATTGGCTCACGTGTAGGACTTACTTATTGAAAAAAGACCCCTTAATACATTTCGTTAAGGGGTTCACTACTTCTTAACGACCTATCTCTCTAATATTGTTTTTCCTATCCTGCCAGATCTGTGCTGCCCTGCTGAAGTTGGTACATCTGATAATATTTCCCCTTATTCCCCATCAATTCATCATGTGATCCCTTTTCAACGATCGTCCCTCGATCCAATACAATTATTTGATCGGCATTTCGAATCGTTGATAACCTGTGGGCAATGATAAAGGTTGTTCTCCCTTTCTTCAGGACATCCATAGCCTCTTGTATCACTGCTTCCGTCTCTGTATCAATACTAGAAGTGGCTTCGTCAAGAATTAGAATCGCAGGATTAAAGCTAAGCGCGCGGGCAAAGGAGATTAACTGCCGCTGCCCGCTCGAAAGGGTGCTTCCTTTCTCAAGAACAGGTTCATCATACCCATTTTCTAAATTTTTGAATACCTTTTCTGCTCCAACATCCTTTAATGCTTTCTCGATTTTTTCTTTTGTAATCGAAGGATCATTAAGACTTACATTGGAAGCAATCGTTCCTGTAAATAGATAGGGATCCTGTAAAACGATGCCCATATGGTTTCGGATCGTTTGACGTGGGATGGATTCAATATCCCTTCCATCAATCGTAATTTTCCCCTTTTGACAATCATAAAAGCGGAAAAGTAAATTCATGATCGAACTTTTTCCAGAACCTGTATGACCAACGAGGGCAACTGTTTCACCTTGCTTCGCTTCAAAATCAATATTCTTTAGCACGAATTCTCCTTCTTTATATCCAAACGAAACATGATCAAATCTTACATTCCCTTTAAAACGAGCAATCCGCTCACCACTAACATTTTCCCCTGGCTCATCCATCAACTTGAATACTCGTTCACCAGCCACAAGTGCCTGCTCTAAATTAGCCAATTGATTGACAATCCCCTGAACAGGTTGGAAAAGGCGGTTGATGTAATCAACAAAGGCATATAGCATCCCAAGTGATAGGATAGTAGAAGTATTCAGTGCCTGGCCCCCGAAATACCAAATAAATGCCACAAAAATGAGATTTCTTAATATCCCAACCAGATTATGAGAGGTTAATGCATTTAAACTTAATAGCTTATTCTGGTACGCAAAATGCTCATGGTTTAGTTTTTCAAAATCTGCTTTTGTTTCTTTTTCGCGACTGAACGCCTGAATAATACTCATCCCTTGGATGGATTCATTGATGGTTGCATTTATATCGCTATTCCTGGACCGGATGACACGGTTATATTTAGAAGCAAACTTCCGGTATATTAGCATCCATGCATATAGAATCGGCAATAATAACAAACAAATCGCTGCAAGCTTTCCATTCAAAATAAACAAGGCAACATATATACCGGTAATATATATGGCACTAGTAAAAAAGGTAGCAAGAACAGTAACATATAACTCCCGGATTGCTTCTGTATCATTTGTGATTCTTGCTACCACTTTACCTGCAGGCAAATTATCAAAATAATGAATCGGCAGCCGTTGTATCTGACCATAGACATCTTCACGCATTTTTTGGATGATACGGTTGGCTGATTTTTGTAATAAAAAACGTTCTCCGTATTGAAAAACGGCTGATACAACCAAGAGTCCAAAATAGATAGCCAATAGTTGAAAGATAGCTGGAATCTCTGGCTGGTAAAAGGACAATATTTCAGACCCCTTTAGGGTTTTCGCCTTATATTCCGCTTTTTGCACACCCTTTTTAATCACCAAAGTCCCTTCTATTAAGCTTCTCTTTCCATCAAATTCAAGTTTTTGGTCAATGAAAACGAACTTGGAACCGACTTGCAAAATTTGAATTTGTTTTCCCTTTTGTTCTGATTTAGATAAATACTTTTCTCTTGTGTAAAATTTACCGTCATAATTCACTGCCCGATTGCCACTTGTCGTTTCATACCAAACAGATTCAATCCCTAATATATGCTGATCAATAATATTTTTAGCAATAAACGGTCCTGCAAGGTCGGTTCCGACAGAAATGGTCAGCATGAGCAATGCTGCTATGATTATTTTTTTATAAGCAAAAGCGTACCTAGTTAATCGCTTCCCTGTTGTCATGCTGATACCCCTTCCTCTACATTACCTGCAATCTGTTGGCGGATAAATTGTTCCTTATACCACCCATCTTGTTCAATGAGCTGCTCATGTGTCCCCTCTTCAACAATTTTGCCTTCATCAAGGACGATAATATGGTCTGCGTGCTCGATAGCAGACATTCGGTGAGTGGTAATAATGGTTGTTTTATCTGTTCTTACTAGGCGGATATTATCAATAATTTGTTTTTCTGTTTTCGCATCAACGGCTGATAAGGAA
The DNA here is from genome assembly GCF_018613205.1 of Bacillus sp. ISL-46. Classification (NCBI taxonomy): domain Bacteria; kingdom Bacillati; phylum Bacillota; class Bacilli; order Caryophanales; family Bacillaceae; genus Bacillus; species Bacillus sp. ISL-46. The sequence continues at coordinate 82,167 of NZ_JAGGQR010000018.1, read as the reverse complement.
TCATCGAGAATTAGGATAACTGGATTTTTGATAAGCGCGCGGGCAATCGAGATACGTTGTTTTTGTCCTCCTGATAAGGCCACACCCTTTTCACCTACGAGCGTAGCTAATCCTTCTGGAAGCATTTCAAGATCCTTACGGAACGCCGCTAAATCTATGGCTGTTTCTAACTCTTCGTCGCTGGCATCTGTCCTGCCAAAAAGAATATTGTCTTTCACACTTCGAGAAAACAGGACATGATCTTGGGGCACATAACCAATCCAGTTGCGGACTTGATTCAATGTTTGTTCCTCTAATGATACCCCAGAAATGGATACCTCACCGGTTCCAAGTGGATATTGCCTTAATAACTGCTTAATAAAGGTGGTCTTTCCTGAGCCCGTTTTACCTACAATTCCTAATGTCTGCCCCTGAAGAAGTTTAACATCCACATTTTTTAGATTGTCATTTTTAGAAGATGGATACCTGAAGGTTACCATTTGATAATCAATACGATCCGCTGTAGCGATTGCAACAGGTTCGAGTGGATTGCCGACTTCTACCTTATAATTAAGTGTCTCATTCACACGGTCTAGTGAAGCATTCCCTCTTTGCATCACATTGATTAACTCACCAATAGCAAACATTGGCCATATCAGCATCCCTAAATACACATTAAAGGAAACCAGATTGCCTAATGTAATCGTTTGATGGAAAACCAAATAAGCACCATACCCGAGACCAATTAAATAGCTTATTCCTACAAGCACCTTTATCGTGGGATCAAATAGGGCATCAATTTTTGCAACCCTAATATTCTTATGATAAACATCCTCCGTGAGTTGATGAAACCGATTACTATCGGCCACTTCTTGAACATAAGCACGGATGACCCTAACTCCTGCGACAGATTCAAGCACCCTGTCATTCAGTTCACCGAAAGCGTCCTGCGCTTCCATAAAGCGAGTATGAATCCTTTTCCCATAAATTTTCATTAAAATGGCCATTAATGGCAGCGGGATAATGGCAGCTAATGTTAACTTCCAACTAATGAAAAGTCCCATTGTCAACAGCAAGGTTAACATCCAGACGCTAGAATCCACTAGAGTTAGGATCCCAAAACCTGCTGTAATGGAGATGGCTTTTAAATCATTTGTAGCACGTGCCATTAAGTCCCCTGTTCGATTTTTTTCATAAAATCCCGGGGTCATTTTTAATAAGTGCTTGACAAATCGAGACCTGAGTTTCCTTTCAACGAGGAAGGCCCCCCCAAATAAACGATACATCCATACATAGGTGACCGCATAGGATGACACCATGATTAATAAAAGGATACCGAGGTACCTAAGAATTTTCTGTTTACTTATAATACCGACATGAATATCATCAATCGCCATTCCAATTAATTTTGGCGGCATCACATCCAATATACCGACTAAAATTAATAGCGTTATTGCTGTCACATATCGCTGCCAATTTTCTCTAAAAAACCAACTTAATTTTTTTAATACCGCAAACATAACTGACTGCCCCCTTATGTTTTACTATCCGCCTTCTAGCGCCTCCGTTGTATTTCCAATCCTGACTAATTCTAAATTTCCCATCAAATTTACCTCCCTTAAGCACTTTTATCTATAAAAAAAGACATACCGCAGTAGTGCAGTATGCCTCCTTTTAAAAAAAGGGACTAAAAAACACAAATTACGTATCAAAAAAAACGCAACCTGTGTTTTTGTCATTTATTAATTTTCGCGTCTAAAATTAACAGGAAAATTCTTCAGGACAGGTTACATTCAAATATTCAATTGGTAAAAAAGCTTGATTGAATTTAATCATTTTTGTAACCCTCCCTTTCCTTTTTTTTCTTCTTTTGTTAGATTATCACCAGTTTATTTAAAAGTCAATTCCCATTTTTCAGAATTGTTTTATCTATTGTCTATTACGATAAAAATATTAGTGACCCTTACCATTCCCTTTATTCATCCATTTCTTCTTCCACTTTTCCTTTTGTTTATTCCACTTCTCTTCCCATTTCTGAACCTCATTATTAAAGTTCTCTTGAAAATTACCTCGTCTCTTCGCCTCTTCTTCCTGCCTTTTCTTCTCTATCAATGAAGCAATATGTGGGACATTAAAGCTTTCCGATGGTGCATTCTTTAGTGCCTCCGTCATCACTTCACGAAAAACAACCGCCGAACCTTTATTACTTATTGGAGTTACATAATGATTAGCATCTGTTTTATCATAGCCAACCCAGATGGCTCCAACCAGCTGTGGTGTATAACCGACAAACCATTGGTCCTTTACACCATTGATTCCCTTGATTGGAACCTGAGTTGAACCTGTTTTCCCTGCCGTTTCTCGGCCGGGTATTTGTGCAGCACTTCCTGTTCCTTGTTCAACTACACCAAGGAGCATTGTTGTCATATTATCGGTAACAGCTTTTGTAGTGACTCGCTCCTTTTTGGTTTTCCACTCGGCGATTACATTCCCGTCTGCATCCACAATTTTCTTGATTGCATGGGTCTTCACTCTTACACCATGATTCGGAAAAACAGCAAAGGCTTCCGCCATGTTCAGGGGAGAGACTCCTTTATGCAAGCCTCCCAAGGCAAGGGATAGATTGCGGTCATTTTTGTCCAATGAAATTCCAAACCGTTTGATAGAATCTAATCCTTCTTCGATTCCCAGCTCATTTAATAACCATACAGCTGAAACATTTTTTGATTCTTTAACGGCTTCATACATCGGCACTTCTCCAGCATATTGATGATCGTAATTACTCGGTTGATAATCGCCAAAAGTCATCGGTTCGTCTTTTAACATATCGGAAATTCCCCAGCCATTTTCCAGTGCAGGTGTATAAACAGCTAATGGCTTAAAGGAGGAACCTGGCTGTGCTTCTAATTGTGAAGCACGATTATAGCCCCTAAAGGTGTGTTTCCCTCGACCGCCAACAATGGCCCTGATCCCCCCTGTCTTTGGATCAACTAATACTCCGCCACTCTGTATAAGGCGATCTTTTCCTTCTGGAAATAACGCCTCATTTTGAAACGTCTTTTCCATGGCAGTTTGCATCGTTGGTTCCAGCTCTGTATAAATTTGAAAGCCGCCTGTTAGTAATTCATCCTGTGATAATCCATATTGGTTTATTGCTTCATCTAATACCTGATCAACATAGTATGGGAATTTACCTCGGAACGGGTCCCCTCCCCTATCGTTCAAAACCACTTTTTCATGCTTCGCCTTCCCATATTGCTGACTCGAAATATACCCTTGTTTTCGCATTTGAGTTAATACTAGATTTCGCCTTTCAGTCGCTTTCTCCATATGTTCGTACGGATTTAAGGCAGATGGCGCTTTAATTAACCCTGCAAGTAAGGCAGATTCACTGATTGATAGGTCTTTCACTTCTTTGGCAAAATATTTGCTGGCGGCAGTTTTTATTCCCCATGCACCATTTCCAAAGTAGATTTGATTTAAATACATTTGGAGGATTTCGGGTTTCGAATACTCCCGTTCAATCTGCAGTGCTAAAAAAACTTCCTCCATCTTCCTGTTTAAAGTTTTTTGTGATGTAAGTAGAGTATTCTTTGTCAATTGTTGAGTAATGGTACTGCCGCCTTCGACCATTCCCCCTGCTTTTAAGTCACGGATGAGTGCCCTAGAGGTTCCAATTAGATCGACACCCTTATGTTGATAAAACCGATGATCCTCAATGGCAATGATGGCATTTTTCATTGAATCAGGGACCTGCTTGATTGAGACGCCTTCATTTTTATTGGCCGACACTTTACTCGCTACATCCTCGTTTACATCATAAAACACGGTTGCTTGGGGCAGCTCGTTTTTAAGTCCAGAAATATCTGCATCCTTGGAAAAATAATAAAGAAGACCGAAAAAACTTAAGACGAGTACCAATACTGATAGCACTAATATTTGTAGTAAGTGCCACTTTTTCCAATTTGTAAAAATGGCACTTACTTTATCTTTAAATACCAAATGAAAAACATCCTTTAACTGTAATCTATAACAGGTATACTTTTTGATTATGGAGTTGATTTTATGATGGTTTTCTATGAATGATAACTCCACCGATTAGTATTCCACAAAAAAGAAAAAAGATGGACAGAATTCCCATCTTTTCAATGTCTATTATTCATTTTTTGTCAATTCTTTAAAGCGTTGTCTTGAAAGCTTTTCATCAATACTGCTAAAGATGCGGTAATTTCTTTCATCTAAGATGCGAAAATGTTTACTTAGAATATTTTGTTGAAGAATATAACCGTTTTTCTTTGATAATACTCTCCACCAGATCCTGCCGCCAAACGTTTTTGATTTACGAATATCTATTCCTTCGCGGGCAACCGTTTCTAACACTTCGAGCGGTTCATTTCCAAATAAGAATTGGACTGTTTCCGTTTCACGAAAAAGAGCGCAAATCGAAACAGCGGTAGACCAGTTGGCAAGAACTCTGCCTTTCTCAATTTGAACAAGTGTTTTCTTTGAGACACCAATGATTTCTGCCATTTTATCCTGAGTATAACCTGCTTCGGTTCGTATGAGACGAAGTTTTTCAGAAACCTGCATCATAATTTCATCCCTGGTCACGTTCAGCCCTTCCTTCAATTGCAACTAGTGTAATTTTACACTAGATTGTCGTATCATTCAAATATTATCATTAAAAAACTGCTACCTCATGGATAGCAGTCTTTTAATAATTATTGTATTTTAGGAGGAATGCCGCACTTGCTAGAACATGAATCTTTCAAATCACATGCGCCGCATTTTCCCTTTTTCGATTTATTAATAAACCTGACTAAGGCCCAGCTCGCGTATCCAAAAATAGCTGCCCCTATCAAAATATTGGCAATCATTTGCTCCACCTCTTTTAAGAATTACACAAGTCCAAACAGTTTGCCACCTTGATAGATAATCAAAGAGAGGACATACGCAATAGCAAATGCATAGATCATTGAAAAAGCTGTCCATTTCTTTGAATTCGTTTCTTTATAGATTGTTGCAACCGTCGCTAAGCATGGAATATATAACAATATAAAAACCATAAAACTATAAGCTGCAAGCGGTGTATAATAATCTGCCAATAACCCTTGCAGACTTGCATCGTTCGGAACAAAATAGATGATATTCATGGTAGAAATAATTGCTTCTTTTGCCAAGAATCCAGTAATTAACGATGCGGATGCCTGCCATGTTCCAAAACCAATCGGATCAAAAATTGGCGCAATAACATTCCCAATTGCCGCTAAATAACTATCATCCATGTCAACCTTTAAACCATTGGGACCCGCATATGATAGCAGCCAGATAAAGACAGAACCAGCAAAAATAAATGTTCCAGCCTTTCTTACAAATCCTTTCCCTTTATCCCATGTACTTCTCCAAAGTGATTGAAATTGGGGCAGTCGGTAGGGTGGCAGTTCAATAACAAATAATGAAGTTTCTGATTTAAGTACAGTAGAAGAAAAGACTTTTGCCAAGGTTAACGCAACAATGATGCCAAGTACATACAGGCTAAGGACAACCAATGCCTTATTTCCTGCAAAAAACGCTCCAACGAATAATGCATATACCGGTAATCGTGCCGAGCAAGACATTAACGGGGTTAGTAAAATGGTTAACAGCCTCTCCCTTGGTGTTTCAATTGTTCTTGCTGCCATTATTCCTGGTACATTGCAGCCAAAACCAATCATCATTGGGATAAATGCCTTCCCATTTAAGCCAACTGATTCCATAATCCGGTCCATTACTAATGCGACTCGAGCCATGTACCCTGAATCTTCTAATAAAGATATAAAAAAGAAGAGGATAAAAATTTGCGGTACAAAGACGAGAACCCCGCCTACCCCTGCAACTAAGCCTTCAATAATTAACGCATGAATAAAATCGGAAGCATGGATAGCAGTTAATCCCTTCTCAAATCCTGCCGTAATCGGTCCGGTTAAAAATCCATCCAAAAGATCAGATAATGGGGTTCCGAGCCAATCAAAAGTCAACATAAACATAAAATACATGAGCAACAAGAAAATTGGCATTCCTAAAAAGCGATTCGTAACAATACTGTCAATTTTTTCAGAAAGAGGAATATCTGAATTACTTTTCCTAGCAACTTCCGCGAAAATCTTCTCGATTACTTCTTTTCTTTTTTGATAAATATAGTTGGCTAAAGATTTTACATCATATTGTTTCTGTAATATTGATTCAAGATTTGCCGTAATAGAAGTTAGTTTAGTTACATCTACAATGCTATTTAAATAGTCTCTGACATATTCATTTCCTTCAAAATATTGGATCGCTAGAAAGCGTGCAGAAAGTCCGGTTTTTCCATTTAACATACCGGTCAATGTCACAATCGCTTCTTCGACCTCTTTTCCGTAGTAAACGAGGTTCTTTTTGACAGGCTGGATTGATTTTGTTGAGATGACATCTACTAGCTTGTCACAGCCTTTACCGCTTCTTGCCACCACCGGAACAACTGGTACCCCGAGAAACTCCGAAAGCTTTCCTGCATCTATTTGAATTCCGCGCTTATTCGCCACGTCAATCATATTAAGTCCAATAAGGGCAGGCTTTTCAAACTCTAGCAATTGCAAGGTCAAATGTAAATTACGTTCTAATTGTGAAGCATCTAATATATTTAGCAGGCGATCAACGGATTCATTCAAAAAGAAGGATGTAACCACTCCTTCATCCTTTGACAACGGATTAAGTGTATACACACCTGGTAAATCAATTAAATGGCCAATATTATTTTTAAAAATGCCAACTTTCTTTTCAACGGTTACGCCGCTCCAGTTACCAACATACTCATAGGATCCTGTTAGATTATTAAACAATGAAGTTTTCCCAGTATTGGGATTTCCAATAAGAGCGATTTCCATTATATTTTCTCCACTTCAATCTGAACTGCTTCCGTACGGCGGATACCGACACATTGACCACATGATTCAATCATAACTGGCCCGCCAAATGGCATTACACACTTCACACACACTTCTGAGCCTTCTGTGATCCCTAAGTCAAGTAAACGTCTTTGCACTAGGAGACCAACTTGAGAAAGATTAACGATTTTCCCTTTACCCCCTGCTTTTAACAATCCGAACATTTATATCACCCTATCTATGTTAATTGAGAATGATTATCTTTCTATATCGTCATTTTAACACTTATTCGTAGGTACTAAGCATAATAAATTTGTCAAAAGTTCGAAATCTTTTGTGGCTTTTACAAGGAAAAAATAAACTGAGTGATGCTAGATTTTATTCTTATTGTCCCATATGATTCTAGTATTATGATTAAAATGGGAAGTAACACTTTTTATGATAAAATAAAGAAGGATTTTTGCTTTAATCATCGAATTTACACTGTAAGCAGTTTTGTCAATAGCATAGGGGGAAAACGGCATGTTCACGGAAAACCAAACGGATTTAATTGACTATTTTAATCAAAATAAACAGAAATTGATTCAAGAATGGGAAAATGCTATTGTTACCACTAAAGCAGACCCTTTTAAATTGAAGATTCATGAAAACGGAGCAGCCTTACTCGAAGCTTTGCTTAATATGCATAAAATGACTAAGCAAGAGCTTTTAAACATTATCGAAAAGCTAGCCATAGAAGTTTCGGAAGAAAGAGTATTGGCTGAAATCAACCTTGGAGATTTTGTTTATAATGTAAATCTTGGGAGAACAGTTTTATACAGCTATTTAAGTAACACTGGGATCCCATGGACAGATATGCAAGAAGCGTTAAACAGGATAAATTTTTGCTTTGATAAATTTTTATACTATGCTGTTTCAAATTACTCTGAAGCAAAAAACAAAATCATCGAAGAAAAAACAATGCACATCGATTCTACCCATCAGGACCGATTAACACTACTCGGCCAGATGACATCTAGCTTTATTCATGAGTTTAGGAACCCACTAACATCTGTTCAAGGATTTATCCAATTGCTGAAAGCTGATTATCCGGATATGAAATATTTAGATATCATTTCAAGTGAATTGGATCAACTTAATTTTCGTATTTCGCAATTCTTACTTTTATCAAAAAAGGAGTTAATTGGAAAAGAAAAGGATGACTTTAATTTAAATAAATTAATTGATGAAGTATTAAACTTTCTATATCCAAGCATTCTCGATGGAAAAGTAAAAATAAGAAAAGAATTAAGTGAAGATATTACTCTTAATGGGTATGCGGATGAAATTAGGCAGGTATTAATTAATATCATATTTAATGCGATTGATGTATTAAATCATGATGAGAATCCCACTCCAACAATTGAGATCAATAGCAGTCTCGAAAATCAGTCCATCAAAATCAATATTTCCAATAATGGACCCGTGATCCCAGCAGAACTTAGAAAATCCATTTTCGAACCATTTTTCACGACCAAAAAACTAGGTACAGGTCTTGGTTTGTTTGTATGTAAAGAAATTATTGAAAAACATAAAGGGAATTTAGATTGTGATTCCACCCCTGATAAAACTACATTTTCTATTAGCTTACCAGTCACAGCCATCCCTAGTGGCAATGAATAAGGTCATTCATAGTCCTATTATCCAATCCCACTTTCATTAAAGCAGGGATTTTTTTATTTCTCTTCAATATATCTTCCGTTATAGACTCCTGTTGCATATGATGAATTAAAATTTTTATCAGGAGATTAGGCCAATGTTTACATTAAAGGTTGATAATGAAATTGAGCTCCAGTTGTTTCAGCAGCATCACGCCTTAAGACTGTATCAGCTAGTTGAGGAGAATCGTGAACATTTACGTGAATGGATGCCCTGGGTGGATAGCATGAACTCCCCTTATCAATTTGAGTCGATTATTCCCGTATGGCTGTCCCAGTTCTCAGAAAATAGCGGATTAAACGTAGGGATACTCTATAAAGGTGAACTAGTTGGCTCAATTGGATTACATCAAATTGATTGGCATAACCGTATGACAAGTATCGGCTATTATCTTTCCAAAAATGCAGAAGGTCATGGCATCATGACTCGTTCAGTTCAATCCCTTATAAACTATGCCTTTTTCACATTAGGCTTAAACCGTGTTGAAATTCGCTGTGGTATAAAAAACAAAAAAAGCCGTGCGATTCCTGAGAGATTCGGTTTTGTAAAGGAAGGGATCATTAGAGACGGTGAACAATTGTATGGAAAATTTCATGACCTCTTTGTTTATGGTATGCTTGCCCGCGACTGGAATAAAAGAATTCCCTATTAAAAAATCTAATTACATCGCTACATACTGCCTATTGGCAGTATTTTTTATTGGGCGATTTGCTAATAGAATTTTTTTTTGAAATAATGTATACAGTACAACGTAAGTGAGGTGGCATACCTTACCATTTGTAAGGTGATAAATGATTTGGATGAATGTAATTTTAATTGTTATCCTAATAGCCTTTACCGCACTTTTTGTCGCTTCTGAATTTGCGATGGTAAAGGTTCGAACAACAAGAATTGATCAATTACTGTCAGAAGGAAACCCCAAAGCGGAAGCAGCAAAGAAAGTCATTTCTAATTTGGATGGATATTTATCAGCTACTCAGGTTGGAATTACAATCATCTCCCTAATATTAGGATGGCTGGGTGAGCCCACTATTCGAAAGCTGCTAGATCCCGTTTTTGAATGGATTCAATTACCTTTATCTTTAAAACACATTATCTCGTTTATCATTGCTTTTATTGCTATAACCTATTTCCATGTTGTAATTGGAGAATTATCACCAAAAACAATAGCGATTCAAAAAGCAGAAGAAATCCTCTTGTTTTTTGCGCGACCGTTAATCCTATTTTATAAGCTGATGTATCCCTTTATTTGGATTCTTAATCGTTCCGCCAGATTTGTTACTGGACTTTTCGGAATACAACCAGCTTCTGAGCATGATATCGTCCTTTCGGAAGAAGAACTGCGTTTAATCCTTTCTCAAAGCTATGAGAGTGGGGAAATAAATCAATCTGAATACCGTTATATGAACCGAATTTTTGAATTTGATAACCGGATTGCAAAAGAAATTATGGTTCCGAGAACTGAGCTTGTAACTCTATCCAGGGATGCCTCAATGGAAGAAATTATTGAAATAGTTAAGGAAGAAAAATACACTAGATATCCCCTTATTGATGGTGACAAAGATAATATTTTAGGTGTTGTTAATATTAAAGAGGTCTTAACCGATTGTATTCTTCAAAAATGTACCGGCGAAAGACCGCTTATCCCTTATCTTAAGCCAGTCATTCATGTCATTGAAACAATTCCCATTCAGGAACTACTAGTCAAACTGCAAAAAAACCGTTCACACATGGCCGTTTTATCTGATGAATATGGAGGGACAGCAGGAATTGTCACGGTCGAAGATATTCTTGAAGAAATTGTTGGGGAAATACGGGATGAATTTGACTTGGATGAACTCCCACTGGTTCAGAAAAAAGCAGATGGTCATTTTATTTTGGATGGAAAAGTATTAATAAGCGAAGTAAACGATCTACTGGGCACATCACTTGATGAGCAAGATGTAGACACGATTGGGGGTTGGTTTTTAACACAAAAGTTTGATGTACATAAAGGTGATTCCATCGAAAACGACGGATTTGTATTCCAAATTAATGAGATAGAAGGTCACCATATCTTATATATTGAAGTATATAAAGCAAAAACAGAACAAAAAAAAGTGGAAGTGGCTCCTGAATAGGAGCCAGTATTATTTTAGATAATTTTTGTAATATTTCGTCTTTACTGTTCATATTCACTATGTTTTCCCATAAAATATAGTTATCAACCAATATACTAACCAGAACGTTTGACTGTACGGTTCAAATTCTTTATAATTATTGTTAATTTACAAAATTGTCGAGGTGGTATAATGACCATTAGACGAGATTAGCAGAAAACTAGATATGAGTTTATTTTGATACGAGTTAATTTTTTTTATTAAACTGGGAGGTGACTCCTTACCTGTCTAAAAACGGGATAAGGGAACTTATTTGGACATATTTAACTTGGTTATTATAGCCATTTTAATTGCTTTAACTGCTTTTTTTGTAGCTTCAGAATTTGCTATTATCAGAGTAAGAAGCTCAAGAATTGATCAGTTAATCGAAGACGGAAATTCGAGTGCTGTGACTGCTAAACGAGTGATTTCGAACCTAGATGAATACCTTTCTGCCTGTCAGTTAGGAATTACCATTACTGCCCTTGGATTAGGTTGGCTTGGAGAAGCGACATTTGAAAAGATCCTGCACCCTATTTTTAAAGGCCTGCATATTCCCGAAAGTATTAACCAAATATTATCTGTGGGCTTTGCATTTGCAGCGATTACATTTTTACATGTAGTAATTGGTGAACTTGCACCTAAAACATTGGCGATCCAGAAAGCAGAATGGATTACCCTGATGATGTCACGTCCGCTCATCCTTTTTTATAAGGTGATGTATCCTGTAATTTGGCTGCTTAATGGTTCTGCACGAATTACAACACGTTTTTTTGGGCTTAAGCCTGTTTCTGAAAACGAAATCGCCCATACAGAGGAAGAGCTTCGAATTATTCTATCTGAAAGCTACAAAAGTGGTGAAATTAACCAATCAGAGTTTAAGTATGTAAATAAAATTTTTGAATTTGATAACCGTATTGCCAAAGAAGTTATGGTCCCTAGAACGGAAATCGTTTCCTTATCTAAGGATGATACATTAGAGACTTTTCTTCAGGTTTTACGTGAAGAAAAATTCACACGGTATCCCATCATTGATGGTGATAAGGATCATATAATTGGGCTTATTAATATAAAAGAAGTTATGACTGATTTAATTGGTAATGAAAAACTAGCAGAACGGACTCTAGAAAACTATACACGACCAATAATTAGAGTAATAGAAACGATTCCTATCCATGACTTATTAGTAAAAATGCAAAAAGACCGTGTCCATATGGCGATTTTAATGGACGAATATGGCGGTACATCAGGGCTTGTAACTGTTGAGGATATCTTAGAAGAAATTGTTGGGGAAATTCGTGACGAATTCGATATGGATGAAATTCCAGAGATTCGCAAAATTAAGGAAAACCATTATATTATCGATTCTAAAGTATTAGTTAGTGAGGTCAATGATTTATTGGGAGTGGAGATTGACGATGAAGATGTCGATACGATTGGCGGTTGGATTCTAACCGAAAATTACGAAGCAAAAGAAGGAGACATCCTACTTCATGATACCTATTCCTTTAAAATTCTCGATATGGAAGAGCACCATATTAAATATATTGAGGTCACGAAAAATGCCAATAATGGTGAAGCAGTTAGCCCACAAGTATCAATATCCAATTCAGAAGTACTATCTTAAAAAACTTCCTAAACCAGATCGTTTTCCGGTCTGGTTTTTTCTTATGAAAAATAATTATTTTGTTTTAATAATTATTATATCCTCTTCAACTTTTGCGATTTTAACTAAATGCGAATCAAGACGTCGATTAATATGCTGTATATCGCTATTGTTTGATTCTTCAATCCGCTGAAGTGATTCCTTAATATCGGAAAGGTCAATCTGGTTTACTTCTACACGGTGTTCAATGCTATCCATCTTTTCAAGCCTTGATAGTCGTTTTTCAATATTATCTAGTGTTTCATTGAATGTTTGAATTAAGCTTTTAATGTCATTATCATTTTCTGTTAATTTATCGAACTCCTTCACCATTGTAAAACCCCCTTTTTTCTTGCCTTAATCGTAACATTATTTTCACTATATATATGTTACAATATCAGCAACACTTGTACGGTAGAATAAATGGACTTAAAAAATTAACTTTTCCAAACCCTTAATACATATCCACCGCATCCACACTGATCAATGAATTTAATCTTTACTTGATCAGGATACAACTCCTCTAGTAGAGGCTGTATATAATCAACAGGATTTCCAAACGTTTCAGCTGTCACTAGATTTACAAAGTGCCCCTTTTTCGTTTCTTTCACTGCCTGCAATGCATCTTTAATGATCAGATCAATATTAAATTTGTATTCACCATGCTCTAAACAGCCGCAGCAGCTTCACTCGCTTTTGCCTTATCTTCAGCAGTTGGTAATTCCTCAGGCTTGGCATCTTCCTTTTACAACATAAATTTAGACGAGAAAAGTATAAAAGGGTTACAAAAAGTTTTTTTAAAATTTTTTTCTATTCGGTGCTTTAACAAATAAGTCAATAATAAGTAATTTTTTTTGCTTTTTTTTCTGTAAAATTGAGATAATAGCATTAGACAATAATATACTCAAAAAACGAGGGGTTTCATGATGTTAAATCGTAAGAATAAAACACGGCATTTAGCGACAATTTTTCTTGCTGTGATGGGAATCGGCTTTTTAGCCACTATTCCGATACAGAATTCAATCTGGGGGAGCATCCTACAAGGGGGATTTGAAGCCGGTCTGGTAGGGGGACTGGCTGACTGGTTTGCGGTAACCGCATTATTCCGTCATCCACTAGGAATTCCTATTCCACATACTGCTCTTCTTCCCAAAAATCGTAACAGAATTATTGCTGGAATCATATCAATGTTAGAAAATGATTGGCTAACAAAAGAGAGTATTCGAAAAAAAATAGACACCATCAATTTTACTAAAAAACTATTTGAGATCATCTATAATGAATTACCATCACAAGCCGTTCAAAAGTCTTTCCTAATGATTTCTAAACATTTGATAAAAATATTTGATATAAAAAAATTTGCTCCGCTTCTAGAAAAAGAACTAAAATTACGAATCAACGATTTGGATAGCAAGAATTATCTCCCCTTGCTTATCGATCAGATTAGTATTAGAAAATATGATGAAAAAGTACTAGATTATATCCTAAAAGAAATTGATGAATGGGCCAGGAAAGAAAGTACAAAATACAAACTTGGTGGGTTGGCTGTAGATGCGGTGGAAAATATTAAGGCAGATGGTTTTATGCAATTTGCCTTAAAGTCATTTAGCAACCTTGTTAATGAAGAAAAGCTAGGGAACATTATCCAAAGTCTTATTCTAAAAGGTGTAGCCAGCTATAGTGACCCCTTAAATCAAAATAGACATACCTTAATGATTCATATGAATAAAAAGCTGCAATCCATAAAAAGTGATGAAAAGATTTATGAAGAACTTAATAACTTTAAATCCCAGTTAGTAGATAAATGGGAGTTGCAAGAACAAATTACTGATTTATTAAGTCAGATCCAGCAAAAAGCTTATGACTTTGTCGAAAAACCTGCCTTTTATGATGATTATCTCCTCCCTTTAATTAAAAAGGGTTTAGAAGGTATCGAATTAAATCCAGAAAAAGTGAACGTTATTGAAGCTTGGATTAAAAATCATATTTTTAGTTTTATTGATAAAAATCATTCAAAAATAGGAATGCTTGTTAAAGAAAATTTAGAAAAACTAGATGATAAAACACTTATCGATATGGTTGAAACTAACGTTGGAAAAGACCTTCAATGGATCCGTGTCAATGGTGCAGTATGTGGATTTTTAATAGGGATTGTTTTAGTAGGTATTAAAGCACTTTTTTAATGCTTTGCAAAAAAGCTACCATTTATTGGTGGCTTATTTTCGTCCATGAAATTCTTGCTTTGTCCTCTTGAAATCAAAGTTATTTTTCAGAGTATTTCAACATAATTAGTACTGTAGTCATATCTTTTAGGTTTAAAAGAGGAGGCGGGAAAATGGCAATTAGGTTGATTAAAATTTCTGTTGTGTATTTTGTCATTGGGGTTTGCATGGGTATGTATATGTCAATGACGGAAAGTTTCGACTTCACACCGGTTCATGCCCATATTAATTTATTAGGTTGGCTGACTATGGCTGTCGCTGGTCTCATCTATGTTGGTTTTCCAGGTGCTGCGGAAACAACACTCGCAAAGGTTCACTTTTGGCTTCATAATATTTCTCTTCCCATTATGATGATTGGACTCGCTTTTTTAGTAACCGGAACGGAAAGTGCCGCGCCTGCAGTAGCTACAGGTGGAACCTTAATGGTATTAGGTATCATTGTCTTTGCAATCAATATCCTTAAAAATGTAAGGAATTGAGTTGCTCAAGTTGTCTATGATATTATTTATTTTTATTTCGTCCAGACAAAAGACGCCTTCTCTGGCGTCTTTTTTATTCTACCGGTATGTTTCCAAGAATTTCTTTCTTAGTTTGGCTTTTTCTTCATCAGATTTTTTGTAATCATAATTATAAATGGCGCATTCCCAATCACCATACATTGGGTTTGGAAACAGAATCAGCTTTTTACCGAATTCCTCTCTATATCTGTCCACTGCTTGATTTCTTTCTGAAACTGATAACACATCAAAACCACTGAAATCTCCAAGGTTATCGCCAAATAATAGAAGTATTTCATGTGTTCTCCCTACTAGCCTGCGGCGCGTTTCTTTCCCAATTTCACCAGGCTGCAGTAATAATACATGGTCTGAATCAGCTTGGGGTGCACCTACACTCTGTAAATTTTTAATAGCTGCAGCTTTTTGTGATTCATAACGGTTGGAAATGTAATAAATCTCTACACCTAAAGAATTTGCATAATGCAAAAACTCAATTGCACCTGGAAGTGGTTTTGCTTTAGATCGATTGAACCATTCATTCCAATTAAAAGGAATTTTTCTTCCGGCAATTACATACCTAGCTTGGTGTGGGCTGTTATTTAAAATGGTCTCATCGATATCAAGGACAATTGCTGGCTTTAGGTTATTTTTTCCCCTTTCTTTATTCATGATTTCGTCCAATCTCATCCTTCCAATGTTATAGCCTTGATAATATAACCCTTTTGCTTCCCCGGCGCTTTGAAACCAAAGTACCGACATCGTATTTTGTTCAGACAAGTTTGCCGTTGTTTCTGCATTTGCAACAACTTTATAAAATGAAAGTGTTAAAACAATGGCCATTATCAGGACAGTTATTCTCCTCACCAACAAAACCATTACCTCCTTTAATTGACAATGTTAGTATGTGGAATCGCAAAAATCCCCATCCATCTATCGGGCAAAACAGCACATTGAAGCGGTAGAACGTAATACTGCACATGAATAATTCCAACAAATAAGCAGTGGGTTGCCCCACTGCTTCTTCCTAATCCTATTTCACATAGTTTATTAACTAACTCGTTCTTCAACATTATTTTTGATGGAATCTCGTTTATGAAATCCTTTTGCATAATAAACAGCAACCAAGAATACTAGGAATAACGGTCCAATTACTAATGCAATCCTTGTATCCGGATTATAAACCATTAACCCAATGACAAAAGCTAAGAAGGCTAATGAAATATATGAAGTAAATGGGAAAAGTGGCATCTTATATTTTAAAGCTTTCGTCTCAGTCGGCTTTAAGGTCTTACGATAGCGAATTTGCGATAAAAGAATGACTCCCCACGTCCAGATCGCACCAAAGGTCGCAATACTAGTAACCCATGTAAAAACTTTTGCAGGAACAATATAATTTAAGACGACGCCAATCAATAGCGCACCGGCAGAAGCTACTACTGCAATCCCTGGAACCCCACTTTTTGTTACTTTCGCAAAATTTTGTGGTGCCTCACCATGCTGAGCAAGGTTAAATAACATCCGTGCCGTACTAAAAATCCCACTGTTACAGGACGAAAGTGCTGCTGTTAATACGACAAAGTTAATAATACCTGCTGCTCCTGGTATTCCAATTTGTTCAAAGGTTAATACAAATGGGCTTCCTTTTGTACCAATATCCTCCCATGGATAGATAGACATAATGACAAATAAAGCACCCACGTAAAAAATAAGAATACGCCAGAATACAGAATCTATTGCTCTTGCAAGGGATTTTTCAGGGTTTTTAACCTCACCTGCTGTAACCCCAATCATTTCTATCCCTAGATAAGCAAACATAACCATTTGTAATGATAATAAAACACCTTTAATCCCATTAGGGAATAACCCGCCATGATCCCATAAATTCTTAATTCCAGTAGCAATACCACCGTTGCCAATACCAAAGAAAATCATTCCAATACCGATGGCAATCATCGCAATAATCGTAACAATTTTAATTAGCGCAAACCAAAATTCTAATTCACCATACGCTTTTACCGCAAGGAAATTGACAGTCGCCATAACCACCAGTGCGGTGAGTGCCCAGATCCACCGTGGAACATCCGGATACCAATACTCCATGTAAATTCCTACAGCTGTAATCTCTGCCATACAGGTAACGACCCATAAAAACCAGTAATTCCAACCTGTTATGTATCCAGCAAGTGGTCCTAAATAATCACGTGCATATTTACTAAAAGAACCTGCAACCGGTTTTTGAATCGCCATTTCTCCCAGTGCACGCATAATAAAAAACATAATTAATCCAGCAACCGCATATCCAAACAAAATACCTGGTCCCGCCATTTTAATGGCTGTCGCAGAACCAAGAAATAGTCCCACCCCGATGGCTGCCCCTAAAGACATCAAGGTGATATGCCTTTCTTCTAAACCACGATGCAGCTCTTTCCCATGAGTGTTTTTACTCATATAAATCCCCCTTTATGAATAAACTTCAAAATTCTCTCATCCTAATGAAATAATTTTTTCTCTTTATTAATATAGCAATATTAGACTTCACTTTTAAGCTTTTTATTACTAATTCCTCCTTTTCTTCTAATGATAACGCTTTCAAAAGAGTAATTATTAAAATATTAACTCTTTTGGGATTACTCAAAATCATTTTAACATTATTGCATATTATTTATTTTGTTAAAATACATGAAATTATTTTATATTTTTTGTAAAATTAAACAAAGGCATTTTATGAACTGAACAAGACTACCATATGTCATTATATATTAATCCGGGGGTAATCATTTTGAATACTAGACTACATGACCCATTTAAGACTGCCTTTGATAGCTTAGATGAATTTGCCGACCTTATTAGTCAGGTACTAATGTGCCCTATTACAATTGAGGATGCAAACCACCGCCTACTTGCCTATAGTACTCATGATGAACGTACAGATCCAGCAAGAATTTCTACCATCATAGGCCGGAGAGTACCGGAAAAAGTCATTAATCAATTATGGAAAGAAGGAACGATTCCTGCTTTACTAAAGACCCAAGAGCCTATCCGTGTGAAAAACATGAATGATATAGGGCTTAACCATAGAGTCGCCATCTCTATTTGGAAGCAGGATCAAGTGATCGGATTTATTTGGGCAATAGAAATTGATAAAACATTAACGGCTGATGATTTCATCCTTTTAAAAAAAGCAGCGGATTCCGCAAAAAATAAACTATTACAGCTCCAGACGAGAAAGAACAAAAAGGAAGAGCGTTCACAAGAATTCTTTTGGAAGCTATTAACAGGTCATCTGAAAGCAAAAGAGGAAATTTTCGAACATTTCCATTCATTACAACTTACACCGCCGACCTCTTATGCGGTTCTTGTTTTTCAGTTCCATGATAATATCACGAACAAAGTAGAGCAATCCATCTCATATCTTTTGAAAACAAATCAACGAATAAAAATTACTCTTTATACAATAGACTGCAATCAACTAATTCTATTGGTATCAGTTACTAATATTGAAAACCCTTTCAATGAACTTGATCAATTTGCGAAATTCTTTGTCCTGCAAATGAGTGAAAGATATGGAATTAAGGAGATCAAACCAGGATATAGCAGTATTAAAGAGGATTATCAAAAAACAAACAAAGCATATAAGGAAACATTGGCGGTTTTATCAATTAAAGAAAAATTCCCAATTGAAACAAAGGACATTTTTAATTATCAAAAACTAGGAATATATCAAATTTTTGATCTTATTTTAGAAAAAAGACAAACCGAAGAATATGAAAATTATTCCTTAA
The DNA here is from genome assembly GCF_018613205.1 of Bacillus sp. ISL-46. NCBI lineage: Bacteria > Bacillati > Bacillota > Bacilli > Caryophanales > Bacillaceae > Bacillus > Bacillus sp. ISL-46. The sequence continues at coordinate 63,304 of NZ_JAGGQR010000018.1, read as the reverse complement.
AACTGCTTCATGAATATGACCAAAAACACAACAGCAATTTAATTGAAACATTAGAGGTTTTCTTAAATAAAGATAACAACATTAATGATGCAGCCAAGGAATTAAATGTCCATGCTAACACATTAAATTATCGGCTTAAACGAATCACCGAAATTGGTGATGTAAATTTCAAGGATCCTAACCAAAAAATGATACTCTACCTAGATTTAAAACTGGAAAAATATCAGGGGATTTGAACTTTTTGTGAAAATCCCCAAAAAGAATGAAAATCTTTCTCTTTTCTAAACAAAGAAATTCTCTGGCAAACATTCTATACTTTAGCCATAGCAAAACAATTTAATGTAACTAGGGGAGGAAATAAGATTATGTTTATAGGTGTACCTAAAGAAATTAAAAATAATGAAAATCGTGTAGCACTAACTCCAGCAGGTGTTGTATCATTCCTAAATGCCGGCCACACTGTGTTTATGGAAAAGGACGCTGGAATTGGAAGCGGTTTCACTAACGACGATTATGCTAAAGCTGGTGCTGAGATTATAGATAGCGCTGAACAGGTATGGACAAAAGCAGATATGATTATGAAAGTGAAAGAGCCTCTTTCAAGTGAATATAAGTACTTCCGCCAAGGTTTAATTTTATTTACTTACTTACACCTTGCAGCTGAGCCAGAGTTAGCAAAAGCTCTTAAAGAAAAAGGTGTTATCGCAGTTGCTTATGAAACAGTTTCTGTAAACAGGACTCTTCCACTGCTTACACCAATGAGTGAAGTAGCTGGACGCATGGCTGCTCAAATTGGCGCACAGTTCTTACAAAAAAATAATGGTGGTCTTGGAATTCTCCTTGCTGGTGTCCCAGGAGTTAACCGTGGAAAAGTTACCATTGTTGGTGGTGGGATTGTTGGAACCAATGCAGCTAAAATGGCTATCGGGTTAGGTGCTGACGTAACAATTATTGACCTAAGTGCTGACCGTCTCCGTCAGTTAGACGATATTTTTGGAAATCAAATCAAAACATTAATGTCTAATCCTTTCAATATTGCTGAAGCAGTGGCAGAGGCTGACCTTCTTATCGGTGCAGTATTAATCCCTGGTGCAAAGGCTCCTAAGCTAATTACAGAAGAAATGGTTAAATCAATGAAACCAGGTTCAGTGATCGTCGATGTTGCGATAGACCAAGGTGGAATTGTTGAAACAATCGACCATGTGACAACACATGACAATCCAACCTTTATCAAACACGGTGTTGTACACTACTCTGTTGCAAATATGCCTGGCGCAGTTCCAAGAACTTCAACAATCGCACTAACCAATGTTACAGTTCCATATGCATTGCAAATCGCAAATAAAGGGGTTTTCAAAGCCATTTCTGAAAATGCTGCATTATATCTTGGCGTTAACGTTGCCAACGGAGAAATCACTTATGAAGCAGTAGCAAAAGATCTAGGGTTTGATTATGTAACAGTCGAAAAGGCATTAGAAAAAGAACTAGCTACGATTTAATTGTAGTTATTCCCCTCAAGAAACTCTTGAGGGGATTTTTGATTAAAGGGGATGGTTTACATGAATCAATTGAGTTACCGCGATACATGGGCTGAAATTTCACTAGACCATATTAAAAATAATTATCTACAGTTTAGGCAGTTTGTTCACCCACATGCAAAAATCATGGCAGTGGTTAAAGCAGATGGATACGGACACGGGGCCATTGAAATTGCAAAAACAGCGATTGATGCTGGTGCAGATTATTTAGCAGTTGCTCTTGTAGATGAGGCCATCAAACTTAGACTGTCTGGGATCACACATCCCATTCTCGTACTCGGGTATACTCCGACACGTTCGATTAAGGCTGCCATTTTAGAAAATATCACGCTAACAGTCTTTGACCATGAAGTATTGGATGAAGTCATTGTCCAAGCGGATAGCTTAAGCAAAACTGCTTCTATTCATTTGAAAATTGATACTGGTATGTCCAGGATTGGCGTTACTTCCAGTGATGATGTACTTATTCTTGCTAAGAAGGCAATGAAAGCAAAAAATGTTTGTCTTGAAGGGGTATTTACTCATTTTGCTAATGCAGATAGTGAAAACAGTGACCTTACATATGCACAGTTTAATAAATTTCAATCAATAGTAAAATATTTGGAAAACAACTATATTTATATACCTATAAAACATTGTTGCAACAGTGCTGCAACAATGAAATTTCCAGAAATGCATCTAGACATGGTTCGAATTGGAGTTTCCTTGTATGGGTTATATCCAGATGCTTCGTTAAAAAACCACTCCATCCAGCTAAAGCAGGCCATGACCTTCAAAACGAAAATTGCAGCTATAAAAAAAGTAGCAGCTTTACAAGCAATCAGCTACGGGTGGACTTGGAAGCCGGAAAGAGTAAGTCTTATCGCTACCCTTCCGCTTGGATACGCTGACGGACTTTCCCGTCTACTATCAAACCGTGGGAAGGTCTTAATCCATGGGCAAAAATCTGCTATTGCAGGAAGGGTGTGCATGGATCAAACGATGATCGATATTACGGATATACAAAATTGTTCTGTTGGTGATGTAGTCACCATATTTGGAGAAAGCTGCTCTTCATTTCAGTCCGTGGACGAAATTGCCCATTTAATGGGCACCATCAATTATGAGGTTGTTTGTTTAATTGGTAAAAGAGTCCCCCGAGTGTATGACAACTACAATGAACTATTCAAACCTGCAAAGAATGTACAAAGTAATTTATTATTTTAATAACAAAGGCAGCTATTCCGACTAGCTGCCTTTGTTGTGTAGCACCGTGTTTATCTCTCCAATTATATTAGGTCTGCCAATTGAATAATATTCAACTGGATAATTTTTTATAGATTCTAATTGAAAGCAATTTCTCCCGTCAAAGATAACGGGTTCTTTCATTAACTCATGGAAGAGGTTTAATGGAACATTTTTAATTTCATCCCACTCAGTTACAATAAACGTAAGGTCAGCATCCATAAGAGCTTGCTCGACCGTATCTGCATAAGAAATTAGCTTTCCTAAAACCTTTTTCACATTTGGAATTGAGACGGGATCATAGGCAATTACTATCGCCCCTTCATGAACTAGACGCTTTGCTAACTTAATCGAAACAGCCTCCCTGATATCGTCTGTATCAGGTTTAAATGAAAGCCCCAGTAATGCAACTTTTTTTCCACGTAAACTTTGAAATCGGTTCAGGGCCATTTCCACTAGTTTAAGTTCCTGTCTTTTATTAACTTCAATAACCTCCTCAATGAGGTTAAAAGCTTCTCCCGCATCATTACCCATTTGAACTAGTGCGTGGGTATCTTTCGGCAGGCATGAGCCGCCAAAACCTACTCCAGCCTTAAGAAATGATGATCCGATCCTTGAATCCATTCCCATTCCAAATGATACGTCTTCAATATTTCCGCCAACATGTTCACAAATACTTGCGAGTGCATTTACGTAACTAATTTTTAAAGCTAAGAATGAATTTGATGCTACTTTTATTAATTCAGCACTATTCGTATCCGTTTTAAAAATGGGAATACCAAACGGCTGATATAATTCTTCCAACGAATGGAGGGCTTCCTTACTATCAGATCCAATAATTATCCGATCCCCGTGAAAAGTATCATAAATTGCCGACCCTTGGCTGATAAATTCAGGATTGGAAACGATTTGAAATTTAAGACTTGTTTGCATTTCGGATTGAATCCAATTTTTAATTTTTGCATTTGTTCCTACTGGTACCGTACTTTTTGTAACGACAATGACGTTATTTCGCTTTATTGACCTGCCAATTTCTTTAGAAATCTGTTCAATATATTGTAAATCAAGGGAGCCATTTTCATTTTGAGGAGTTCCTACTGTTATCATGATGATTTCAGCCGATTTAAAGCCAATAGAAGGGCTAGTTGTAAACCGTAACCGCCCCTCCTCCATATTTTTCAACATCAGTTCATTTAATCCTGGCTCATAAATTGGAGGATACCCATTGTTTAATGTACTTATTTTATGATGGTCCTGGTCTACGCAAATCACATCATTGCCGATGTCTGCTAAACAAACCCCTGTAACTAGTCCAACGTATCCTGTTCCAGCAATGGCTATTTTTTTCAATGAAGATTTTCCTTTCCATATTGAGTATTTCTTATTAATTACTACTCAGTTCATTTCTCCATCCATTTATATAAAATTATTTCATGATAAACTGGATCAAAAAGCCCGTTGGAATGAAAAGTTGCTATCTTTTTGATTTTCCCATCTATTAAAATACCTTGTGACCTAAATCCTTGAATCACTTTATCTGTAAGTAGTACGGTCCTGTCTTGGAAATATTTCGCATCATACCGGAAATATTGATAAGTTTCTATCCTTTTGTGTGTATATGGAACCTCTAAATACTGTAACACCCTCGTTTCTTCCCATGTGTAGAGTATAACAGGTTCATTCATTTTCTCAATAAATGCATTCATTTTATAAACAGCTGGAGGTTCTTTAGCTTCCGTCGCTAATAGGGTTACATTTTGATTTACCTGATGGCCTAGGACGAAAATGCTGAGTCCCACGACTAAAAAAGGGATTCTTTCTGAAAAAAGACGAATACAAAGGAAAAATATCAATAAGACCGCAAGCGGGAGCGCATGCCTTGCTTTTTCTACATTTTGAGCCAATAGTGCCCAACCAAAATAACTGCTAAACAATATATATAGAAGGTTCATAAATGGCCATCTTTTTTTTGTTTTTTTGAACGCCCTAAAAAATATATAAATGAGAAGGAAAATATCAATGACAGCACTAAGCACTGATTCAGTTGCAATCCCTGTCCATAGGATGTTCTTTGAGGAAAAAATGATAAATCTATCAAAAAAACCAATATCAGCTGCCTCTACCGTTCCTCCCCAATCATTGAAATGACCGCTGGTAAACGCTAAAGAAAGCTTAATAAAACCGATTATACTTCCCTCAGAAATGACAAGACCAATTACCCATATTGCTTGAAAGATGACTCCCGAGATCAAGTATAATATGATCTCTTTCATTTTTAATCCATCTTTTTTTACTTTCCAATAAAACAGAAAGATTATACCGATTGCAAAGGGCAAGTAGGAAAGGCGAATTCCTAGCATAAGACTCAAAAAACCTAATGGTATTAAAATCGCTCTTGAATTTTTTATGTTTAAAGCAAAAAGAAGGCTCCATAAATACCACCAAAATGCTGCCAGTGCCGCTCCTTCTGACATCGGCTGATTAACGATAATAACACTGTAGCTTGCTGAATAAATAAGTGCTGTAGATAAACTAGCAAATGATCTCTGTATGAATCTCCTGGACAACTTATAAATGGGAAAAACAGAACTAGCATAACAAAAGACATTAAAAATCGTTAATGCTTTTGATGGGTCCATCACAAACAGATGAATGAATTTACCTCCTAAAATAAAAAAGGGATATCCAGGGAAGTGCGGCTGCATAGCCATTAAATCATAGCGCTTCACGGCCAGTGCAAAATCTACCTGATCCCACGAGGAGGTATATGGATTAATAAAATACAGTTGAGATATAAAAACAATAATTATAGCTGCAACACTTATCACTAATAAAAAGGGATCTTTTAAATCACTTTTGAACAATAAATATCCACCACCTGATCTAGAGAAAAAGTACAAGGCATCGGCCTTGTACTTTAAATGTTCAAAAATTCATTTCACTTGTGTCTCAAGAATTTTAGTTGTCTTTGAATTAGTTTTATTTGTTTGCTTGCTTCCTGCAGGTTTGGAAGAGGTAAGCAATAAAATTGCGACAAAGTATCCGATATAAGCCAATATTTCTTCAATAGAAGGCATGGAAGAATAGCCGAACAGCGCTTTTAGAAATATTCCAATATCCCCGGATAATATCGGAGCCGAACCAGTATCACGAAGGTAATGTGTGTAATCAATCGGATGCTCTGGCAGGAACCATGTAAGATCATACACATGTGGAAGTACACTGCCAATGATATTAAGGTCCTGCATCATGGAAATCGCTTGTACTAGTAGTCCAGCAGATATAAGAATAATAAAAGCACCGGTTAACTTGAAGAAAGTGCTCAAAGGAATCCTCATCGTTCCTTTAAAGAACAAATAAGAGACAATAATCGCGATCACCACACCAGTAATCGCGCCCCATCCCTGCATAGCTGCGCCGATGTTTCCACCTGTAATTGCAGCAAAAAAGAATACGGTTTCTACCCCCTCACGAAGGACGACTAGAAAAGAATGGATTACCATTCCAACAACGTTACCTGTGGAAATGAATTTATTCATTTTCCCTTCCATATTTCCTTTTAAATCACGGCTGTGGCTTGCCATCCAGAAAACCATTTGGGTTAATAATACGGTCGAAACGAGCATAATTCCTATTTTCAAATACATTTCGCTTCCCATTGCAGCGAATCCTGTAAAAACAATTTGGAATAGGAGGGCAACCCCGACACTTGCTAATATGGCAAGACCTGCTCCTAACCAAACATATTTATTGTACTGCTTATGGTCCACTCTTTTTAGATAGGTAGTTATTATGCCAACAATCAATAACGCCTCTAACACTTCACGGAATGTGATTAATAGAGCTTGAATTTCCACAGCCGAGTCCCTCCCCAATGGTGATGTTTCCTAATTTCTATTTTCTTCTTCTGCGGATAACAACTATGATTACCGCTATTATTATACCTGCGATTAATACAAGCGGTACCCAGTTTCGGATATTCGAAATATCCGTCCAGTCTTTTTTTACAGTCCCAGATTCTGTAGCACTTTCAGAAAAATGCCCGACTTCAAGACTTTTTATGTTGAATTCAGTTTTTAATGAGTTTAAAATCTCGTCTTTATTTTCCTTAAATGCGTCTAGATTCGCTTCTTTTTTCCCGACTCCAAACAGTCCGGGATTCCCCAATGCTTCAAGGGCCTGATCAAAATCCGTTCTGATTTTCTTATCATTCTCAGGTTTTTCAGCTTCCACTTTAGGAGACAACGCATCGTATGTAGCAAAGGCTTTAGCTAGGAGTCTTTTCGTTGTGTCATATTCAGCAAAGTCCTTTTCAATACTCTCTAAACGCCTCGCAATATTTAAAACCAGTAGTTTTTCCATATTGTTAATGGTGGCTTCCTTGTCCTTATCTTTAAGGTTACTCAGAATTAGCTTAGCAGGCTCTTGGCCCATATGCATATCAATCTCTTCTTTAACAGTTTCAAAGTTTTTTTTGGCGGAATTGTAATTGGGAGGATTCTCATCAAGCTTCACTACCATTTCTTTGTACACCTCAGCTACCTTCTCCTCATTCGGATCACCATAGGAATAGGCAAACGCACTACTTAAAGGAATGCTGTAAAAAATTAATGCGAAAGTAAAAAATAATCCAAAAAATTTCTTCATTAAGAATTTCCCTCCTACATGGATAATGATAATGATTATCATCCTCGCTGTCAATGCAAGGATTTAGAATGTCACATATTTATCATATTTATCTTACTTATTAATCTCCCTTGCTTTCAAAAGGTGTAATTCCCTGTCTCTTGCACCAGATGTTGTCCTATTATGGATCACCTTTTTCACTGGCCTTCTCATTTCTTTTAAAATGGCAGGTAAGACCGATGTCATATAACTACGAAACTTGATAAATGATTCCCCTGCTTTACGGACCTGATATCGAATTGGGACTTCTTTCATCCGAAAACCTTTTCTAATGAGATTCAGCGTGACAACTTGTGCATAATTGTAATCATGAACAATTTCAGCTTCTTCCATAGCTTGTCTAGAAAAAGCTCTCATCCCAGACTGTCCATCATAAATCCATTTTCTTAGTATAAGAGCTTGTAGAAACGTAAAACAATAATTCCCAATTCTCCTGTTCCACCGCATTCCTTCAATCGTTCCAAGGAAACGGGAACCCATTACATAATCAGCTGTTCCCATTAAGATGGGTTTGACAATATCAGGAATCTGATCAGCAGGGTATTCATTATCAGCATCAATCATGACACCAATATCTGCTCCATTTAAAACACAAAGCTCCAGCCCTTTACGAACAGCAGCACCTAATCCAAGGTTTTTACCAAAGGTATGGACATAATCTGCCCCTGCTTTCCAGGACTGCTCGACCGTTCGATCATTAGAGCCATCATTTATCACTAAAACCTCTACCTTCACCTTTGGATCGAAATCTCTTGGTATTTTTTGAATGACTTGGGCAATCGACTCTTCCTCATTGAAAGCTGGAAGAAAGACAATTACTTTTTGCTGCTCCATTGATTAAACATCCTTCCTTACTGCCTCTATTAATACTGGCCCACGGCTGTGACTAGGATATGGTGCCCCCAACAAATAGGAAATCGTTGAAGCGAGGGAAACCAAGCTATGCTTTTCCTCCACACTTTTTCCTGTTTCAATAGACGGACCATACATAAAGAACGGTACGAATCTTTCACCTTCATCGAGGTGGCCATGTCCACCAATCCCATCAGCTTGACCATGGTCAGCACAAACAATAAACGTGTAATTTTCAAACTTACCTTTCTCTTTTAACCACTCAAAATATTCTTTAACTAAGGCGTCAGCCTCTTCGATTTTTTGAATATATTCGTTATATAATACTCCTCGGCTATGTCCAGTTTGGTCTGTACTTATTAATTGCACAATTTGCAAATCGGGATCCTGTTCTTCCATGATATTTTTCGCTCGATCAATAATTTTACGATCAACAACATTATTGTGCATTACGGCTGTGAATGTCTCTACATCCTTTCCAAAGGAATCAACGAGATGGGCTACCGCTAATAATGAACCCTTTTTCCCTACTTTTCTTAATGTGTCAAATACGCTCTCTACTTTAATACCATGCTTCCAAACCATATTCGACTTGATTCCATGTTCAAATGGGTAAGTTCCTGAAAACATCGATGAAAAACAAACGACAGTTCTTGCTGGATATACGGTTTCCATTCTAGTATAGTCTGTTCCATTTTTTCTCAAATAGTCGAGAAAGGGAGTGTTCGCTTCTTCAAAACGCTCTTTCCTCATTCCGTCAATGACCATAACAATAACTTTCTTATTAATGGCATCTGTCCGCTCTGCAACATTAGAAGTAAAGGTAGGGATAATCTTCGGCTTCCAATCGAACAGATTTTTATGAAGAATCCAAGAAAACAATAGAATTCCTAAATAGAAGAATACGATGACTCCAATTTCACTTCCCGACCAGGTTTGCTTCTCAATAGTCAAATTCCAAAGTGATAATAACAAAAGAAACTTTGGCAGTTGTTCTTGGGCATTCCCACTTGTTGAATCACTATTTTTTAAAACGAGCTTCCAGAACCGGGTAAAATTCAGCCATGAGGTACCGATGCGCAAATGATAATAAAATGTGCCCCAAAAAAAGACTGTAAAGAAGAAATATAAACCAATGCCAGTAAAAAGCAAACTAATATTCACATGATCCCAAATGATAAGAAAGGCTGTAAATGGGATCCATAAATAGTTTCTAAGAAATAATGGATAATCGTACAGGTAGTAAATAATTAATAGAGGTAAGATTGCTAATAACCCTAAGAATAGATCTAAACTGTAAGAAGGGGATCCCAACTTAGATAGGGAATAAATCAACATGGTACCGATTGTAAATATTGGAGTAAACGGCTTCCCCTCATTCAGAAGGTTCCAACACCTTGCCGCCACTTTTTCAAAAGAAGATGCTTTTTTCATTTTTGTCTTCCTCTCATTCTTAGAAACACTCTTATTTGTTTAAAATTTGATGCAGGTGAATGAATCAAAAGCAGGAAACCAACGAAATAGGAAAAAATAAACTTATAACTATGGCTAATAAGAGCAACCATATATCCATCCTTTGTCGGAAACCCAAAACTTGTTAAAGCCGCAGTCATGACTGATTCGTATGTAGATATTCCCCCAGGTGTAATTTGAAATACCTGCCCACCGACAGTAATAGAATTGACCCAAATTGACTTATAAATAGAAAGACCATCACCTAACGAAGCTGTTACTCCCCACAAAACAGCGCCTTCCATAGCCCAGCTTAATCCAATTAAGAAAAAAATATAAACAAAATTCCAGCCCTTAAAGCTTGTTCTTAATAATAAGATATGCTTTTCCACAAAGAGTGGACAGTATTTAAAGACTATAAATCCTCCTATTAGAAAGCTTAAACCTAAAATAAGCAATACTCCTAATGACAAGTGGAAGATAAACGCTTTGGAAAAAGCAACAAGTCCAATTATGGAAAATAACATTAGGAACAACATATCAAGCGATCTGAGCACAACTACAGAATGTGCAGAAATATCAGGACTTATGTTTTTTTCCTTCCAGGACAACACCCCGACCCTAACCGCATCCCCAACCTTTATTGGAGTGATATGATTTACGAAAAGACTTAAGAGAATGCCTTGTAAACAGCTTATAAACTTGGCTTTCTTTCCTAGATATAATCTCCACGCCTCAGCTCTGAGGATAAATGAGGATAGGTAACCCACGGTAACAACTATGATAATCAAAGGATTACCCAAGAAAAATTTTTTGGACCCATTTAAGAAGTTTTCAGCATGAAAATATCGCCAGGACAACAGGATAAAAATTCCTGCTAGAATGAATCCCATCACTTTAACCAAACGTTTAACTGATTTCCGAAACATGCTTTTTGGCCCATTCTATCGTTTTAGCAAGTCCCTCTGAAAAAGATATTAATGGGGAAAATCCAAGCTGTTGATGTGCCTTCGAAATATCCGCCCATGTGGAATTGACATCCCCTTGGCGAAAACCACCTTGTTTTACAGTTAGATCAGGAAAATGCTGCTTTAAATACTCAACTAATTCCTCAATAAAAATCGGTTTACCAGACCCTATATTATAGGTACCGACCCTTTCAGTTTGGTTAAAAGCACTAATGATCCCTGTTATACAATCATCTATATATGTATAGTCTCTAGCCGTTCTATTTCCAAACAATGTAATTTCCTGTTTATTCAGCAAATTTTTAATAAACCCTGTAATGGCCATATCTGGCCTACCCCAGGGTCCATAAACGGTAAAAAAGCGAAGGATAGAAATTTTATAGTCAAATAATGAAGAATAGGCATGGCAAAAGGATTCAGCCCCAAATTTAGCTGCTGCATAAGGAGATACCACCTTTCCCATCGCCATCTCTTCTTGAAGCGGAACGTTCTTTTGTTCTCCGTAAACCGATGAGGAAGAAGCAAAAATAAAATGTTTTACGTTTGATTGACCCGCAAATCGCAGTGCATTAATGGTGGCTTTAATATCGTAGTCAACATACTCATTCGGGGCCGTTATTGAATGTGATACTCCAGGAATGGCCGCTAGGTGTATTACCATTTCTGGCTTGTAGGAAAGAAAGATTTCCTTTACTTCCGCTTCGTCATTTAGAAGACTTTTTTGAAAGAAAGCGAACTCTCCTGCTCCACGTGCAAATTCTAGCTGTCGTTTTTTCCTAGCAACAGAATAGTAAGGATGCAGTTCATCGATGATTAAAACCTCATGGCCTTCCTTTAACAATTTCCTTGTAAGATGGGAGCCAATAAACCCTGCTCCGCCAGTAACAATTACTTTCAATGTATAACACCTCTATACCTAGTTGGTCATCACGACTTATTATGTACATTATTCTCTCATATCAGAGAAAAAAGGAAAAACCTTGCGTAAGTTAACAAGGTTTTTCCTCTGCATTATTTCGCTTTTTCTACGATTGTATTCAGAGTGGAAATTAACTCGTTCAATTGTGCTTCACCAGCGGTTTTATCTTTAGCTTTTGCTGTTTCAACATATTTCTGTGCTTTTTCAGTTAGTGTCTTATAACCATCTTCTCCAAGAAGGGCCTTGATATCTTCGCCGATGATATCGATGAATAACGCACCCTCTAAACCAGTGATAACAGCTTTATCTTCACCAAATAATTCTTTACTCTCGCCATACTCAGAAATGGCAATTTTTGCAAAACCACGAACAAAAGCTTTATTAACAGCAGCTGGATCAACTGCTTTTACATCAGATTCAAGATTGAATTGTTTTTCAATCAAGGCAGTTTCATCAGCTGCATGTTTGTTCAAATAGCTATATAAAGATTGGAAGAATGCCCAGCCTTCTGCCTGTTCTACTTTGGCTAAAGCAGCATCTTTCCCTGCTTCCGCTGCAGCCTTTGTTGCATATCCATTTGGAAGTGCACCCGTTGCTAGATAGAAGGTCTTCATTAACGTTTTGTCAACCACTTGCTTACCTAAGTTAAAGCTTAGTTGATCATTGTTTTTAATTGCTGTTTCTATTTCACTAAATCCCCCATCAATTACACTGACAAGGTTTGTTCCATAAGCAGCATCACGCTTTTCTACAGTTGATTTTAGAATGGCATAATATCCTTTTGCTTCTTCTAATTCTGCATTGACTTCTTCAGTTTTGCCCCATTTTTCAGTTACTTCTGTAAAATCGTGTTTAATAGATGTATAAAATACCTTTTGCATTAATTTATCAAAGATTTGTTTTACGATTACTTTATCCATTGAACCATCTTTACCAGCTGCTAAAGCTACAGTGATTTTTTCATCAATTGTATCCTCAAATTCTGCGTCTCTCTTTTGAACTAACTCTTTTAAATTGGAATTATATAAATCTGTCACTTTGTCAAAATCAACATCTTTACCTTCTTTTGCTTTTTCAAGCTCAGTTACGGCCTCTTTAAAAACATCAGCATATTTCACTTCTTCTTTTTCCTTTACTTCTTCTTTCTCTGCTGATTTTGCTTTGTTTTCTACCTTTGGTTTATCTGTTGTTTCTTCTGCTTTTCCACAAGCTCCAAGAACTAATGAAAGGGCTGCCATTGCTGCTAGAAGTTTAAATTTGATTGACATTGTGTTTTCCCCCGGTTTGTATAATTTTTATATTTGATAATGATTATCATTCACAATTCTGATTATAAAGAGAATGATTATCATTGTCAACTTGTTTAATAATATGTAACAAAATATTCACATTTTTAACCTATATATATTAAAAAGCTATCTTGTCTTACAAGATAGCTTTAACACACACTAAAACTCGACTCTTATTTCACTTTATCTTTTATTGTTTCCTCAAGGTCACTCCAATTTATAATTCTCGGTAAATTTAAATGACGATTATAGGATTGATCCCTGAGAAAAATTTTAATTGATTCGTTTAATAATGTATTTAAAACCTCTGGTTTATCATCAAAATAATAATCGAGTTTTAATTTTTTAATGATTTCTACCTTTTCATGATCCTGCATACCATAAAAAAACCTCTCCTCATGAACAGGAAAACCGTTTTGTTTTAACCATTCTTTCGTTCTTTCCCCATGTTCTTTGGGTCTTGCCGTAATATAATATATTTCATGCCCTTTCTTCTCTAGTTCTTGTAAAGTTTCAACAGCATCTGGAAAAGCAGGACATGACGTATAATAAATTTCTTCTAAAGAATTACGCCACATTTCTTTCCCTTGTTCATCTGTTAATCCAAAGGGTCCATGTATCTCCACTCGTTTTAAGTTATGAAAAATTTCAATCGGTACATTTTGATTCAATCTTTGATTGTATATGTTAAAGGCATGCTCGCGTAGATTTATTAATGTATCATCGATATCAAAACCAAATCTCATCACATAATTCCCTCTTTTGAATAAATCGGATAGCCAATAAATTTAAAGTCTTTTCCAATTTTAATGATCGATGTATCCACTAAATCCACTGCATCAGACATTTTCTCTATTCCTGCCCCCTCTAAGAAAGTAGGTGCATCCTTTCCACCAATTAATTTGGGTGCAAAATAAAGAATTACTTTATCAATACATTTATTTTCAAGAAAAGAAGCATTTATGGTGCCCCCTCCTTCAATTAATACGGATGAGATAAGGTGCTCACCTAATATTTCCATGACATCTTTAGGATCAACTTTTTCCACCCCATCGGTAGGAAAGACTTTCATCCCTAAGGACTTTAATGTTTTTTCCTTATCCTGATCATATTTCTGACACGTAAATATCCAAGTTTCAGCAAGGTTATCTGTTACAACTTTTGAATCTATAGGGATCTTTAAAGTAGAATCCAAAATAACACGAATTGGATTTCTTCCATTCGGAATTCGCGCTGTCAGTTCCGGGTTATCTTTTATTACTGTATTAACCCCTATAAGAATAGCCATATTTTCATTCCTCAGAAGATGGACATCCTGTCTGGATTGTTCCGAAGTAATCCATTTACTGTTTGATGCATAAGTGGCTATTTTCCCATCTAGAGTAATCCCTGATTTTAAGGTGACAAATGGTTTTTTCTCCAAGATGAATTTATTGAATACTTCATTCATCTTTTGGGATTCCTCTTGATGAACCCCGATTATTACTTCAATTCCTGCGTCTTTTAGAATTTTTACTCCATTCCCTGACACAACAGGATTTGGATCAAGTGTGGCAATTACGACTCTTTTAATACCGGCTTCTACTATTGCAACAGCACATGGGCCTGTCCTGCCATAGTGGGAACATGGTTCTAATGTAACATAAATGGTTCCGCCTTTTGCTGCTTCGCCAGCCATACGGAGAGCGTGAATCTCAGCATGAGGCTCGCCAGCTTTTAAATGGGCTCCGATTCCCACTACTCGGTTATCATTCACAATCACAGCCCCTACTAGTGGATTTGGGTCTGTTTGGCCTTTCATTGCACTAGCATTTTTTAGAGCTAACTCCATATAGAATTCATGGTTAGTCATTTGGACAAGTCCCCTTATCTCCTATATGACCTGACTTATTTACTTTTGTCTGCAGATATTTTTCGTTATACTCTGATACATCTCCCCACAAAGGCTTTCTGCCTGCTACCTCTAAACCAGCACTTTTTAATGCTTCCAATTTTTTTGGATTGTTAGTCATAAGTGTGACTGGTTTAGAGCGTAATGCTTTAAGGACTTGAATAGCATCCCCATAGTTTCTAGAATCATCGACAAAACCAAGGCCTTCATTTGCTTCGACCGTATCATAGCCGTTTTCTTGAAGAACATAGGCCATTGCCTTACTGAATAAGCCTATTCCTCTTCCTTCGTGATTTGCTAGATAAAATAATGCCCCTGTTCCATGTTCGGAGATCATTTTCATTGATTGTTTTAATTGAAATCCACAGTCGCATCGCTTGCTTCCAAATATATCGCCCGTATGGCAGATGGAATGCATTCTAATAATGACATCATCTTCATATTCAAAGTCACCATATACTAAAACGCTTGATTGTTGAAACTCTGCTAAATTCGCAGAAGATAACTTATCAATAATTCTTTCAAAATCCTCTGTTACCTCATCACAATTTAGCCAACAATACCATTTGAAGTTAACTGTTTCTCCGTATAAATTAACGGGAAGCCGGATCGGTCCTACTAAATATATCGCACCTTTTTCTGTTTTTATTAATTGAATTTTGTCTTCTAAAACTGAAAGAACTTTAGAGTTAAGAGCTTGTTTCATTTATTTATCCCCTTTTTAAGAATAGTTTTAACTACATTAACAAATACATTCATGAAATGATTTCCTCTCTCCTATTACGCATAAATAGAAATAGGCTATCTTGATAGTACAAGATAGCCTCAAGAAATTACAAATATTTACGATGGACTCCTTTACCATCATAAGAAAATAACATTTTTCTATCTTCAATCATCGATTCGATATGAACAGGTCTGCCCCAAAGCTGTTGGATATATGGAAGAACTTTTTCTAGATATTTAACGTCGAGTTCCACCCCTTCATACCAGTGTTTTAGATATAGTTCCCCATTTTTTAAATAATCGCCATCATTGACAGTGATGTAAGGGAAACCTCCATTTACGCGCATATTTACAAGTTGATCACGAATCTGTTCCCATTGTTTATCAACAATTTTGTAGTCTCTTCCTTGTTTTTGGAAAAGATACATATCTTCTCGCATGACAAGGTCCTTATTTAAGTAATTGCGAAGAAAAGATATATCGGATTCTACTTCACGGACCTCAAACATTTTTTCCCGCCCTGATCCTGGAACCACGCCTCTTCGCTTCATCTCTTCCGTTGGATTGTTATAGCGTTCTTCAATATCCTCAAAAATCTTTATTCCAAGGTAATAAGGATTAATGCCCGTTTTTGATGGCTGTACAACTCCCGCATTCAATTTAGCAAACTCGATTGCCTCACCGCTCGTTAAATCCATTTCCCGTAAAATTCGTTGATGCCAATAGGAAGCCCAGCCTTCGTTCATTATTTTCGTTTCAAGCTGCGGCCAGAAGTAGAGCATTTCCTCCCGCATCATTGTTAAGATATCCCGCTGCCAATCCTCTAACTCTCTGCTATATGTTTCAATAAATAGCAACAGATCCTTTTCTGGCCTTGGAGGAAATTTCTTTTTCCGCGGTTGATTGGTCTCCTTTTTATCTTTTTCATCCAATCTCCACAGATCATCGTATGGCGTTGTTACTTGAAGCTCTAGGTCATCATCTTCCTCGTCGTCTCCAATGGACCAAGATAACTTAGGCCTCATAAGCGATGGGTCTATATGTTCATCAATAGCCAATACCGCATCTAAAAAGGTTTCCACTTCTTTTTTACCATATTGAACTTCATATTGATGAATTCTTTCTGCCGTGGCAGCCATACTTTCGACCATATCACGTTTTGTATTTTGAAAACGAACATTATTTTTAAAGAAGTCACAGTGTGCTAAAACATGGGCAACAATTAGTTTATTTTGAATAAGTGTATTGGAATCAAGCAAAAAAGCATAGCATGGGTTTGAATTGATAACTAATTCATAAATTTTACTCAGCCCTAAATCATAATGAAGTTTCATTTTGTGAAATTGCTTGCCGAAGCTCCAATGTGAAAATCGGGTTGGCATACCATAAGCCCCAAATGTATAAATAATTTCGGCAGGACAGATTTCATAACGCATTGGATAAAAATCCAAACCAAACCCGGTTGCTATTTCAGTGATTTCACTGATCGCATATTCAAGTGAATTACGACCTTCCACATTCATTTTGCCATTCCCCCTTTTCCTCTTACCACAATGTATGAAGTAAAAAGGGGAATGATGAAACAAGATAGAAAAAACAATAGGCAAGTATTGCTTTAATCAGAGATTTTCTTGGCTTCCACAGCAAGTTTCAAGCCAACATGTCGATTCCGTTTCCATTCCTGTTTAAAAATTGAGATGGGGGGATTTGTTTCGCCAACTAAATAACTAATTTCAATTGTCATGGCCGGTCTGTGATAAGTAGTGATAAACCAATCCGTGAAACCGCCTCCCACTGCGTTTTTTTCAGGTTTGGCTAATTTATAGCCGGTTAATTTCGAAATTTTTTTAGCAACAAGTTTATCACGTGTAAGATGCTTGCCATTTTTATAATTCCAATAAATTTCTCTTCCCGCTGTATGATAAGCAACTGCAATTGAAGGGTTAATTTCCTTAATAAATTTCGTTAAGGAGAGTGCTTCTTTTGATTCTAATGGTTTTTTTCCTTTATAAAGTTTATAGGAGGGTGAAACAGGATCAGGATTAAGACTTTCCCACCCAGCTGGATATTGCCTATTTAAATCTATGCCCATGCCGTTTGCTTTCCATCGTTTAAAGTTATCTGATCCTTCATTTATTTTCACCAAAAGTTTCTGATGTTTAGATGGAAAATTTTTAAGATCATTCTGTTGAATGGCCACTCCATCTGGATTTAACATTGGCACAAACCATAATGATACTTCATTAAGAATATGATTGGATTTAAATCCGAAAAGGCCCTTCTCCTCATAGGAAGCTGCATAAGACTCAAGCATTTTCATTAACATTAAGCTTGTCAGCCACTCCCGCCCATGATGCGAGCCTATCAAAACCACATTTTTCTTGCCCTTTCCGAGCTTAATTGCCCAAATATCCCGCCCAAAGTGAGACGTTCCGATCGATTTGATTTTTATTTTCTCTTGATACTTTTCGTTAATTATTGAAAGGTCATTTTCTAACATTTCATAAGTATACGGTCTATCAGCTTTGACAATTTTAGCGCTTGCGACATTTTCCAGTTGTAGGGATAAAAAGAGCATGACACAAATTATAATTTTAACCATAGCGCCTCCGCCTTGTTCATAATGACAAGAATATATACAGGTAAATGTTGAAAACCGCGTAAACAATGGGTGTCCAACATTTGCTGTGAAAGTTATCGTCAAAATATCATACAATAATCTCAACTCCTAATAAGGAGGAGATAAAACAAATGAATAAAATGGATTATGATCGAGCTTTATATTATACACATCGATCTGAGTGGGATAATTTGCTGATTTTAATGGTACGAACAAAAGACCAATTTTTATCAAAAAGAATTGAACAATTCCTGCATGCCTACAATTTCGAACGTGATTACAGTGTAATTGAAACCAAACTATATAACCTTCTTCGCTACATTGACCATGCGAATGAAACCGTAGAGCCTGACCCTAATGAGATACCGATGTATAGTCTTTCCTAAAATGATAAGTGAATTCAATTTCTGCCTGAGAAACTTTTTACAACCGGACCAAAGAATTCCACCAAAAAAAACACGGCTTCCTGAAATGGAAGCCGTGTTTTATTTTTTTCTTTTCATGATGAGGTTCTTAGATCGTATTAAGATTGGATTAAATTTCTTGAACCATTTTCATTTTATCGTCAACTAAAGCCATAAAATCATTTTCAATCGATTTTAGTTTTATCTTGCTTTCTTCTAAACTTTTACTATTGACTCCAAAATAGAATTTCACCTTCGGCTCTGTTCCTGATGGTCTTAAACAAACCCATGAACCATCCTCGAAAGTATATTTTAAAACATTCGATTTTGGTAAATCAATTTCTTCTTCTCCTTTATTCTTTACACGGATGCTTGTTAAGTAATCTTCAGTCGTGAAGGTGGTCAAGTTTCCAAGACTCGTAATTGGCTCAGATCGGAAAGAAGCCAATAATTGTTGGATTGTCTCCGCCCCTTCCTTTCCTTTTAAGGTTAAGGAACGTAGGCCTTCTTGGTAATAACCATACTTTTCAAATACTTCCATCATTCCTTGATAGAGGGTTTTTCCTTGTTTCTTATAAAAAGCACACACTTCGGTTGCTAGTAGAGCCGCTTGGACTGCATCCTTATCCCTAGCAAAGTCGCCAATTAAATAGCCATAGGATTCCTCATATCCAAATAGAAATTTCAAATTGCCAGTGGTCTCATATTCATTAATTTTTTCAGCGATAAATTTAAATCCGGTTAAGACATCAACTGTTTCTAAATCATAAGCTGTAGCAATTTTCCTGCCAATTTCTGATGTAACAATAGTTTTTAAAACAACTCCATTTTCCGGGAGTGTTCCTTTTTCCTTTTTCTGTGTGATAATGTAATCAAGTAACAAAGCACCTGTTTGGTTTCCTGTAAGAACAACATATTCTCCTTCAGGATTGCGCACAGCAATACCTAATCGATCGGCATCGGGATCTGTAGCAATGAGAAGATCCGCTCCTACTTCTTTTCCATCACGAATGGCCAATTCAAAGGCTGCATGCTCTTCAGGGTTAGGACTTTTTACAGTCGAGAATTCCGGATCTGGAAGTTCTTGTTCTTTAACGATTGTTACATTTTTATAGCCCAATGCAGATAAAGCAGCACGGACAGGCTTATTAGCAGTCCCATGTAAAGGGGTAAAGACGATTTTAATATCAGTTTCTTCAGCAAGGTTTGGATTCTCTGAAATAGTTCTTAATTTCTCAATATAAGCATTATCAATTTCAGCACCGATCGTTTTAATTAATCCGGCAGCTCTTAAGTTTTCTTCACTATCAACCTCAATTAGTAATTCATTCTCGATCTCATTTACCTTGGCAATAACCTTGTCTGCTCCATCTGGCGGAAGTTGGCCGCCATCTGAACCATATACCTTAAATCCGTTATATTCAGGCGGATTATGGCTTGCAGTGATGACAATTCCTGAAAAGGCATTTAAATATCTTAGCGCAAATGATAATTCAGGGGTAGGCCTTAATTCTTCAAATACATATGTTTGGATTCCTTTTGAGGCTAACGTTTTAGCGGCCTCCATTGCAAATTCTGGTGACTTATGACGGGAATCAAAAGCAATCACAACACCGCGTTGTTTCGCTTCTATACCTTGGTTTTCTATGTATCCCGCTAAACCAGCTGAGGCTTTGCGTACAGTATAAAGGTTCATTCGATTCGTACCAACACCGATTTCGCCTCTCATACCCCCAGTTCCAAATTCTAAGTTCTTATAAAAAACCTCTTCTAGCTGCCCTTCATTCTTCACTATTTCTGTTAATTGATTTCTTAATTCAGCATCTAATCCTTCAAATTCTATCCAACTTTTTACTTTCTTCTTCCAATCCATAGGTGTCCCCTCCAGTTTCTGTCTACTCTATATTGTTTCTAATTTCAGGTTTGTTACTCCTTTAAAAATCTACTGAAATTAACCGACAAATTTTGCAGTAATATAAAATTGTTATTTTCTTTCCTTTTACTATATTACCTTAAAATTACTCATTACTAATAGAAAAAAAAAAAAAGCCTGCAATTTTGCAGACTTTTTTTTTCATTATACTAGCAACTCATTATCAGCATTAGAATAGATACTTAGCATGTTTGCTCTGATACATTTTGCCACTTCAAAATGTTCATATTCAAATGGAAAAAATAATCCAAATTCCTGTAAGGTCTCAACATTCTTATTAAATAATAATGTATACTGAACATCAAGTTGAGAGGCCTCAAGAATAGAGATTAATGTTTGAATACTTGTCATTACCTGAAAGGCATCTTTTAATGTGTTAAAATCTTCAGATGTATGCAAAACCTTTAACTGTTCAAATTGATTAATTTCCTCATCGGTATAGTAGAGAGGAAAAATATTCGAATAGATGTACCTCACCAGTTCATTAATTTCTTCTTCCTGACTTGGTGTGGAGGCAAAAACAATTTTCACTTTTAACCCACCTTTGCCATCGCTTATTTCTGTCTGATTGTATATCATAAGAATAACATAACAAAGACTGTATTTACGGTGGTAATTATAACCTGAAGGAGAATTAAATGCTAAAAACAATGCGAATGGGTGAATGGTTTCAACTAACGGTTCCATTGGAATGGAATGGAAGAACCATTGCTGATATTTTTCGAAACGTATGGGGAGCCCCCAAAAAATTAACTCATTCTTTTAGAATGGAAAATAAGGTTTTACTAAATGGAGACCAGGCTAACTGGAATATCCCTCTTAGTCATGGTTCGAAGCTGCAAGTTAAACTTTTTGAGGAAGAAGAACTACTAATCACACCAAACTATATAGATGTTGACATCCTTTATGAGGACGACCATGTATTGGTTCTTAACAAACCGCCATTTATGAATACCCATCCGAATGACCCAAACGCAGATCTATATACCCTTGTTAATGCGGTGCAATATTATCTGCAATCAAATGGGGAAATAAGAAACATTCGGCAGGTTCATCGATTAGATCGCGATACATCAGGTGCCATCCTTTTTGCTAAACATGCTTTAGCTGGTGCTATTTTGGACAATATGCTCGAAAAACGGGAGATTAAAAGAACCTACATTGCTTTGGTCCATGGGATAGTTAAACATAGAAGCGGAACAATTAAGGATCCAATCGGCCGTGACCGCCATCATGCAACCAAAAGAAGAGTTTCTCCAACAGGTCAAGAGGCACTTACCCATTATATGGTCTTAAAGACAGACAAAGACAAACAACAATCCTATGTTAAATGTTGGCTCGATACTGGGAGAACCCATCAAATCAGAGTTCACTTAAGTCATCTCGGACATCCTTTAGTTGGAGATACTTTGTATGGCGGGAAAGCAATTATTAAAAGACAAGCACTCCATGCAGCAAAGCTTGAGTTGATTCACCCATTTACTCAGAATAAAATTGTATGCCATGCTCCATTTTTAGATCAACCTGCTATTTTTAAAGATATTGACATATATTCAATTTAGGTTATTGAACCAAAAACCATTGAAAAAGCCTCCTGATTTAGGAGGCTTTTTCAATGGTTATTTATCGGTTCTTCTAAAGGATCTCATAATGAAGCTTAGCAGCAAGACCAATACTGCAGAACCAATGATTGCAGGTACTATTGCAAAATCAGCCACATGCGGCCCCCAGTTACCTAAAATCGCTGTCCCAAGCCACGCCCCAACAAATCCAGCTATGATGTTACCAATGATGCCGCCCGGTATATCTCTTCCAACGATAAGGCCTGCTAACCATCCAATAATCCCACCAATAATTAATGCCCAAATGAAACTCATTTAGAACACTCCTTTTTAGTATTCAATTATTTGTCTCAGGCAGTATTGGAAAAGTAACTTAATTTTCATGCTACCTGTACCTATAAAGTACCCTATTTTCATTTTTATACTCAGAAAAGAAAAAATCTTACAACCTACCTTTAATACATAAATCAATGAATTTAGGTAAAAGTAAAAAGGTCTCCATCTTAAAAATGAACTATTCAAAAAATTCTAATGTTAAGTTTTTGTAAAGTTACATAGAATTTGTTTCTTTCTTCGACATTTTTCAGATAAAATATCTAAGTTGGTCTACAAGACCTTTAAATTAAAATGGGGGTAATTACATGGCATTCAAAAAAACTGATAAATTTATGGCATTACTTAGTAATATTTCTGCGAACCTTAAAGAAAGTGCAAATTTCTTCACTGATTATAAATTAAAAAATGTGAGTGATTTGAAAATTTTCTCAGAGAAAATGAAAGAACTGGAAACCAAAGGAGATACATTCGTTCACGAAGTAATCAAAGAATTGAATGATGCTTTCATCACTCCAATTGAACGTGAAGACATTCTTCATCTAGCGATGAGCATGGATGATGTTCTGGATGGCCTTGAAGGATGTGCGGCATTATTTGAAATGTACTCCATTACGAATGCAGATGACTATATGAAGAAATTTGTGGATGCTATTCAAGCCAGTGTTCATGAAATTGACAAAGCGGTTGAACTGCTTTCAAATAAAAAGTTACAACAAATAAGAGAACATGCGATTAAAATAAAAGATTATGAATCCAACTGTGATAATATCTTACGCCAGTCGATTAAAAATTTATTTACGGTTGAAAAAGATCCAATCCGTATCATTCAATATAAAGAAATCTACGAAAATCTTGAAGATATCGCAGACTATTGCCAAACCGTTGCTAATACACTTGAAACCATTATCATGAAAAATGCTTAAGGAGCAAAAATATGAGCGTTGTATTAATTCTAACGATTTTAATTGTAATTGGTGCCCTTGCATTTGACTTTATAAATGGATTCCATGATACTGCAAATGCAATCGCTACCTCTGTATCAACAAAAGCCCTAAAGCCACGCCAAGCAATTTTGCTGGCAGCCGTAATGAATTTTGTTGGTGCTTTGACATTCACAGGTGTAGCCAAAACCATATCTAAGGATATTGTTGATCCATTCTCACTAACTGGTGGTCATACCGGATCAATTGTTATTTTTGCGGCGCTGCTATCGGCTATTATTTGGAACTTACTCACATGGTATTACGGTATTCCAAGCAGCTCTTCCCATGCAATTATTGGTTCTATTGCTGGTGCGGCTATTGCTGCCAAAGGATTTGACGTAATAAAAGCAGAAGGTTTTATAAAAATCCTTGAAGCATTAGTCCTATCACCGATCTTAGCTTTCACAGTTGGGTATATTGTTTACAGCATTTTTAAAGTCGTGTTTAAGAACTTCAATTTAACAAAGACAAACCGAAACTTTCGTTTTATCCAGATTGCTACTGCGGCATTACAATCCTATTCACACGGAACAAATGATGCACAAAAATCCATGGGGATTATCACCATGGCTCTGTTAGCTAATGGTTATCTGCATACTGATGAGGTTCCTTTTTGGGTACAGCTCTCTTGTGCGATTGCAATGGGACTTGGTACCTCGATTGGCGGATGGAAGATCATTAAAACAGTGGGCGGGAAAATTATGAAGATCCGTCCGATTAATGGTGTTGCAGCGGATTTAACCGGTGCAGCGATCATTTTCGGGGCCACCTACATCCACTTACCTGTCAGTACTACACACGTCATCTCTTCAGGGATACTTGGTGTAGGTGCTTCGCATCGTCTTAAAGGAGTAAAATGGGGTACTGCTCAGCGGATGTTAATTACCTGGGTCATTACATTACCAATAACTTCCTTGTTAGCAGGTATCATTTATTTTATTCTGAATATCTTCTTTTAAAAAAATAACCAGGAATTTTTTCTCCTGGTTATTTTTTTAATCCTTTATAATAGTCATTTTTTTTGGTGATACCACTTCTAAATGCCTCGAACTTTCATATTTTTATGTTAGAGGACAAGTTTTGAGGTGAGATTGTGAAGGAAAAAATTGCAGCTATGCTGCTTGGGAGTTTGCTATTGAGTCTTGGGGTAAATGGATTTTTAGTTCCCTATCACTTGCTAGACGGAGGGGTAATCGGCTTAGGGCTACTCATTCATTATTTTTACGGATGGCCGACTGGTCTAAGTATTATCCTTTTAAGTCTACCTTTATATGTCTTAGCCTGGTTTTTTGAGCGACGATACTTCTACTATAGCCTCCACGGACTTATCATTTCTTCGTTTTGTATTGATTTTCTTTCATTTATGAACGGTAAAATACAATTGGGTATATTACCAAGTACAATAATTGGTGGATTACTTGTCGGCATTGGCATCGGTCTTATGCTTCGTTATGAAACAAGTACGGGTGGGACTGATTTACTCGCACAGATTCTAACCAAATTTACTTCAATAAATGTAGGTATCATTATATTCTTAATCGATGGTCTAGTCATAACGAGCGGCATTCAAATAGTCGGTTTAGAAAATTTTTTTTATTCCCTTCTTACGATCATATGTGTCGGCTTTATGACTACCTTAACTGTTAGTGGTAATAATAATGAGCATTTTCCTTACTATTGAGAAAAAAAGATTTAAAAGAAACGCTGGTTCTGAGCCAGCGTTTTAATTTTTATTCTTACCATCCTTAATTTCCGTCGTTCGAAAGGCCTCTTTCATGATTCCATAAGATTTTTTCAACCGTTCATGAAAGGCTGGCTCCTCCCACTTTTTCCAACTGTAGAAAAATGAATCGGTTTGATGCAGCTGATTATTAGTTATATTAGGGAATGTCTGCTGGACCTTCCCATTCTCTGTTGTCACAATAGCCACCCTAATTCCGCTTGTTTCAATGCTGCTTGCCAAGCCACTTTCCCACACATTTCCCATTACTTCTCTTAAACTAGGGTCTTTCACATTTAATAGCTGCCATGGAATCCTTCCTTCGATAACCTTCTTATCCTTACTAATACTTACATCGGTTAACGAGTCGAATTCTTTATTTTTGGGATTGGCATTCCCAAACTTCAGTTTTCCAGTTTCGTATCCCTCAAAAGGAATGATTGTCTTTGTTGTAGGTATCGTTAATTCCTTATTAAGGGCAAGTCTAATGGGATGAAACACTCCATTATTCTTCTTGCTTACATATGATTGCTCGTCAATCAACTTCAACAGATGAGCATACTGATAATAGTATGTATCATAATAGCTATCAACCATGATTCTGGAATTATTAGTTCCTGTAAGTTTTATTAAAAAATCAATTCCATAGTCTGTTTTTATAAAACTCTTACCTGCTAATGGTATATTAGTTTGCCCTTGCTTATTGATGGTATCGAGTAATAGGAAAGTTCCTTGGTTACTAAAATCAACGGGACGAATATATTTTAGAAGAAAATACAAATACCCATTATCCGAAGAAAACCGAACTTCCTTTAAAGTGTCTTTCTTATCTTTTGTAAGATAACTATTCCTAACTCCAGCTAAGTCCCAATCCTTAGAGACACCGTCAACAATGATTTCTTGTTCCTTTTTTACTGGTTCAAAACCTTTTAAACCAAAATGCTGTTCATTTGTTTGCATGTTATTCCAGTATGGCCTTCGGTCTGGGTTATCAAAATCCATAGTGTTCCATGTTCGTTTAAACCATTCATCCTGCCAGGCGAAGACAAGCCCACCCATATATCCTTCTGAAACAATCGATTGATATAAATACTTATTAATATTCCCTTGTTCCTCTTCCGAATGAAACCCTTGGTTCATCCCATAAGCGTTCTTATGGGTTAAGCCTCTAGAAGCTGGCACACCAAATTCAGCTACAAGTACTGGCATTTGATGGGCAGCACGCAGTTCATTCAGATAGCCGGCATAATTGTTTTTCTTCCCAGTCTTATCAACATAGTTAAGGTACGACTCTTCAAAGTTTAGAAAGTCAGGATAGTATGGGTATACATGGTAGGATGCAAATAAACCTGAAGAAAACAACTTGGATGCTTTAATATGATTGGGATTAACCGATACCATGTCCTCATTCTCAAGCGGTTCCGCAGGATGCTTTAACATATCTGTAGTTAACCAGTTAGTAAAACTCATCGAATGCTGCCACATGAATTTATCGGCTTCATAATCAGCGGCATAGTCCATTAAACCAGCCAGCCATACTTCAAAGGGATTTGCTCTTTCCGTTTTAAAGTAATCCCCTGAAAATTGACCGATAGCTGAATGCTTTTCATTTGTGTTCATAACCATCGCAGGATCCCATTCTGTGCCGACAATTATTCCGAGGACATATTTTGAAATGTCATATTTATAAACACCAGAAGCATGACCAGACCGCTCAGGAAGCTTAGCCTTTCCATGGATAATATCAATCATATTTTTAATTTCCAGCTTCGCATCCTCTAGATTAACTTTGGCAAAGGCGTCTTGGGTTTGGATGAGATTTTCCTCATTAACCCATGTACCATGAAATAGAAAGAGCGGCTTTTTAGCAATTTGGTTATATTCATAAAAGGCTTCATAAAATTGTGGCGGGTGAAGCGTATAAATTCTGATGGCATTGGCATTCATTGCGCCAATTTCTTTAAACCATCGGAAGTATTCTTCCTTGGTAATTGCCGTCTCCCCAGGAAAATATCCTGGCTTTCCAATCCCCATGTTTACGCCCTTGATTAAAAGATTCTCCCATTTTCCATTCTTTTGAACCTGTATATAGGAATCTCCTGTTTGGCTATTTGACTTTATTCCATCATGGTCTGTCACTTCTACTTTTTCTTGATTCGCTATGTGGTGCAAGCCATTTTCTAAGATGTCCTTCATCATTGGAACGTATGATTCCCAATAAAAAGACTCGTTTGCTCCAACATTCCTTTTCCATGTATCCAAGCCCTTTGTTTGGTAAATTTCAGGAACTTCGGATTCGTCTGCATAATCTCCTGAGAAATAATAGGAGGAATACTTAGCATTTTCGTGATAAATAACTGCAGGAAAATGGGTTGGGATCCCATATTCTTTAAGCGTTTCCTTTGCTTGCTTTGATATTGGCAGCTGATAAGCTGCTAATATTTCATCTTTATCTTTAGCATCAATAATATCGAACCAATAGGTATACTTCCCATGAATATCGCGTGTAAAATGTTTCATTCCTTTATCTGTTAATTGAAATAGAAGCCCCTCATCATTAACATCCTTTTTCCCTATTACAACTACATGATTATTTTTACTGACAAAAACGAATCCCTCACCAGTAAAGGACCATTTCTTATTTTGTTTCTCATAATTCTCCTTTACCCATTCAGGTACTTCCGTACTTTTAAGGTCCGAAAAAAATCGTCCAATCCAGCCAGACCATTCTACATTTAGTAAATTAGAAATCTCAGCTTTGGCGGTTTCTGATGTAGGGCTCGCAAAGGTATTAAATTCAGCTATTAATGTTTTTCCTTTTGACTGGATAAGTGCTTTTTCAATTAGATTGACTTCGCTTGATTTAAGTCCGCCGTATATTTTTGCGGACCTTTTTCCCGACAGATTCTGTCCGAAAAACTCTTCTTTATAAACCCCGTATTGGTCTGTTAAATAGACAACATCATATTTTTTTAAGTCCTTAGGCAGGGGGGCAATCGTATATTTCTGTCCTTCTTTTGGTTCAAACCCCTTATAGTCATCGATCACCGAATAAGGTCTTTGTCCATTTTTATAATATTTAGCATTGTTTAATATCCAAACAAGCCCCTTATGTTCTCTGTAGGAAGGATTTGGCACAGTCTTGTCGACAATTAACACGTTTAATTTTTTCACAGGCTGAATTTGCCATAACCAAAAAGGGCATGTCAAAATAATAAAAAAAAGAATTGTATAAATGATTAAATTGATGGGATTTTTCATTCGGAAACACCTTTTCTCTTCATTTCTCCCCAACTTCTATCCCCGATTATCATTTGCCATATTCCCTCACATCGCCAGAGTACAGTCATAGGCCTGTACCATATAGTTTCAGTTAAAGAGTATAAAAATAGCTTGATGATATCTGTTATTTTTGGATACCTTGTTAAGCTCCATTCTTCTAAAAGAACAGCGGTCATTGAAAAAATAGACCCATATAAACAGGAAAGAAGAAACAACAAAATAGAAAATTCAACATAGATCCCGCCCAAAAATAAACAAAGGATCATAAAAAGATATCCTAATAATTCAATAACTGGACCCAAAAACTCAACAATCCAGAAGTATGGAAAAGATATAAGACCAATCGATCCGTATTTTGGATTAAATGTTATCTTTCTATGAGTCCATAAACTTTCAAACAGTCCTCTATGCCAGCGTCTCCTCTGCCTGCGTAAGAATGTAATGTCTTCAGGAACCTCAGTCCAACAAACAGGGTCAGGAACATACACAATCTTTTTCTTTGTATTCTTTTCTTTTAAGAGTCTATGGATTCTCACGACTAATTCCATATCTTCCCCAACCGTATCTGTTTTATAACCACCTGCAGCAATCACCCAGTGCTTGGAAAAAACACCAAACGCCCCAGAAATGATTAATAAAAGATTGTGACGGCTTAAGCCAATTCTCCCCATCAAAAAAGCTCGTAAATATTCGATGATTTGCATTACGACCAATGGTTTATTGGATAACCCGATTTTTTGAATATGTCCGTTAATGATTTGGCAGCCATTAGCGATTCGAACACTCCCACCTGAGGCAACAACTTCTTCATTTGAATCTATTATAGGCTTCATCACCTTTAAAAAGGCATCTGGCTCAAGAACTGAGTCGCCATCTAAAGAGCAAAAATAAGGGTAATGGGAAAAGTTAAGACCGACATTAAGCGCATCCGCTTTTCCCCCGTTTTCCTTGTCAATAAGAAACAAATTTGATAAAACGTCTGACTGATAAATCCTGCCAATTGGTTTTGTTTCCACCTGTTTTCTAACCACTTTTTTTATTTCCTTCATACCATAGTGTTCAATCACTTTTTCAAGTGTATGGTCAGTTGACCCATCGTTTACCACAACCACTTCAAATGTAGGATAATTAACACTTAATAATGAGCGCACACTCTGTACAATACCTGCTTCTTCATTATAAGCAGGTACGATAATTGAAACAGGTTTGGTATAAAATTCATCCGAGTAGTCTTCATAAGCTTGAACTCTGTCTAGTTGGTATTCCTTCCGAAGCTGAAAAAAGGAAATAACCAAAATAACGGAGTAGAAAGAAATGACAACTACCATATAAACTGCTATAAACCAAGCAAAAACAGTTACAACATCTCCCCATTGCAAAATTATCATTATTTATACCCCTTTATGAAGCCATTCCCAGGCCATGTCCTTGGCAAATGCATCCTTTGATGTTTCAAATACTTCCCGCAAAATCTCGTGCCCATTTGGAAATTGACAGATTGCTTGGCCGGCCTGCGATCGAACCCACCATGTTTGATCATGTAAAAGTTCAATCAATCTCGATATACCTTTTACTTCTTTTAATGAACCCACAAGTTTAGCGGCTACCATTCTTTCTTCCCACTTGGTGGAATATAGAAGTTCTAAATAGGGATCTGAATTTTTTACATAACCAATTTCCGATAATGCCTTTAAGGCTCTCAGCTTGATTTCCCCTTTATAGGTAGAAAAAATATTTTCAAGAAAAGATAGATAATTAATCTCTTTTTTCATCGAAATTACATCAAGAATTGCTTTTTGTAATGGTGGGCTGCTTTTATGAAAATGTAGAATAAACTGTTCAAATTGTTGTTGTTCGAGGCGTATTAAGATATTACGATACTCGAATTCAGATAAAGAATTGTAGTGGATTGTCAGCATTTCAAATAAACTTTCATATTGGAATAAAGCTAGGATTCTCAAGGTATGAATAAGTTCTTCATGGGAAATTCGTTTTTTCTGGGATAGCTTATGTATATCATCGATAAGTAGGCTTAGTTTGAAATCCTCAATATGATAGAGGGTGTTCATCCGGTGACTCCACTTTTTGCTTTTAAGCTGCCTATGATAATACTCTGCTAAATACATGGATGCTAATTCTGATAAACGTTTCTTTTCATCCTCGCCCTCTAAAACTTTACTATACATGCTTAGAAGTTTTTCGGTGGCTTTCCGTTCAAGAACTGATTTAGGATTCATTCCCCTAGAATATCCTCCCTCCATAAGCATCGTAAAAAGGATGGATTGATAATTTTCTATATATTGTTCAATCGCCTTTCTGTTTTTAATATCTATTGCTTTTCTTATCGTTAAGTATATTAGTAAAACCATTAATAACCCTAAAATGGTTATCGTTAGAATTGTTAGGAAAAATAACTCATTTCTCAGCATTCTATTTCATCCCTTTGATTAACCGTTCTATCCTAGATTGAAGTTCTTTAATACTAAAAGGTTTGGTCATATAATCATCTGCTCCAAGCTTTAATGCACGTTCAATGTCCGTTTCACTTTTTCTCCCTGTCAACATAAGGACATGAATATTTCTTCTATTTTCTATTTTTTTTACTTTCTGGAGGATTTCGATTCCATCCATGACAGGCATGACACCATCTAGTATTAAAAAATGATCTCCTTTTTCCGCTAAGCGCTTGGATTCAAAAAATTGTAGACCATTTTCAAATGCTTCAAGGTTCAGTTCGTAATGATTAAAATCCATTACCTTAAGTATTCTCATTAGTATTGTTCGAATAATCGCATCGTCATCAATAACCGAAATGAACAAGGTTTTTTTCGTAATTTCATTAATTAAGCCCATAAACGCTCTACTCCCTGATTGAAAATCATTCACTTATGATGAACAGACCTTCTCAGTATTTGATTCTTTGCTTTTACTATTCCTTTTTTTTCTAACAGTTTGAATGTATCTAAAGTTTATTATTAATAAAACCGTGTGTCACGCGTAAAATACAGAAAGTGTCGAAAAATAATAATTTTTGTCGAATTTCCCCAATTTTGAAAGTAGAAAAAAGGGATCCATCAAATTGGATCCCGTGAGTGCTGCTTTATAAAAGATTTTTTACTTTATTTGTGCAGTTGTCCATTGCTGCCAATATCGATCCTCTAAATTGCTTTTCCTCAAGGGTAACAACTGCTTCAATCGTTGCACCGCCTGGGGTACATACATTATCCTTAAGTTCACCAGGATGTTTTCCAGTCTCAAGAACCATTTTTGCTGCACCCAGTACGGCTTGAGCAGCTAGTCGATAAGCCTGATCCCTAGCTATTCCCTGCCTTACTCCTCCATCTGCCATAGCTTCTATTAGCATATAAACATATGCTGGTGAGGAACCACTGATTGCAGGTACGGCATCCATTAGTTTTTCATCTAGACGTTCGGTTTTACTAAAGGAGTGGAACACACTCTCTATCTCATTTATCTCGTTTTCGGAGAGATATTCATTTGCACAAATTGCACTCATTCCTTCTCCGACCACAGAAGGTGTATTAGGCATAGTTCGAACAACCTTTACTTGGAATCCAAACGACTGTTCAATATCTATTAATGTAATTCCGGCTGCAATCGTTACAATGATTACAGACTGCTTTATATCATTTTTTATTTCTTTTATGACAGTGTCATAGAGATCAGGTTTAACAGCAAGTATGAGTACGTCAGCAAACCTAGCAACGTCCCTATTATTTAATGAAGTAATAATACCGTATGTTCGTTCAATTATTTCAATCGTTTTTTCTGTATTCGCACTAGCCATGATGTTTTCTTTTGGAATCATTTGTGAATTTACAATTCCCCCCATCATAGCCTGAGCCATTTTTCCAGCTCCAATAAAACCTATTTTTTTCTTCATGTTAACTCCCCACCTATTTATACATTTCATTCTCCAGTACGATTATATTTTCTGCGTACGTAATTCTCCCTATTTCTTTTGTATTTTCAACCAACCTATATATATTATCACAGCATTGTTTTGCACCAATAACTAATAACGGCACACCGATAAAATCAATTTTTAAACCTCTAGAGAAAAATCCCCCCATGGACATTGCAAAAGGCACCGTTGGTGAAGTATTGGAGAAGACAATTTTCTCATCAAATTTAAATTTCTCTTGCAGCAATAAACACATTTCTTTTAATGCAGGAACCACATATTTGTTCCTTTTCCGGCCGATAGTGTATACAGAATGTCCATCTTCATCGATCCCATGGAAAATAATTTTCCCAAAATCGGCTTTTGTTAATTTATTAAAATATTTCACATTTAATATTTCTTCTTTCGTAAGTTTCCGTTCAGATTGTGGTAAATGTTTTAAGTGATAGGCTGCAGCTAAAGAAGTTGTATGTGTCCCACCAAAATCATTATAGATATAAATCATGGTATCATCCTTTATTTTTACTATGTATATTATGCACATTAATGCAACTGCCAATTCTTGTTACAGACCAAAGCAAAAAAAAGAAGTTTATCACAAATGGATAAACTTCTTTTACTTATTTATTTAAATCTTTAGGTGAAAATGCTCCTGGAAGTAAGTCTTTTACTTTGAGTTTTAAAATATCACCCTTTAAATTTGTTAGCACTACTTCCATTTCTGCATCACAAAGTTCTGAAATCACCTGACGGCAAGCCCCACAAGGTGAAACTGGTCCTTCAGTATCCGCCACAACAACGAGCGAATCAAATTGTGTGACACCCTCAGAGTATGCCTTAAACAAAGCCGTTCGTTCAGCGCAGTTCGTCATGCTGTATGCTGCATTTTCAATGTTACACCCATGATAAACTTGACCATCTTTTGATAATAGGGCTGCACCAACTTTGAATTTTGAATAGGGGGCATAGGCAAATTCTCTCGCTTTATTCGCTTCAACTATAAGATTGTTTTTTTCCATCATGTTCACGCTCCGCCAAGGAAATTTAATGCTGAACTATTTTTGTAATCCATTCAAGCAGCACGCCGCCAAAGTACACCCCGAAAACCCCAACGACAGCCGAAAATACTGGAGGTGCAGGTAACGGAAGCTTTAAAAATTTAAACAACATACCAACTATTAATCCGGCAATTAATGCCATTAATACGTCTCTCATCAAATAAACCTCACAATAGTATTTTTAGTAATTGCTTAAGGATTGCTCACCTTTACTGATTGAAACACCAGAACTTGCACCAATGCGAGTTGCTCCAGCTTCTACCATTGCAACTGCATCTTCACGACTGCGAACCCCACCAGAAGCCTTTACGCCAATTTCAGGTCCGACTGTTTGGCGCATTAAGCGAATATCCTCGACTGTTGCACCACCTGTTGAAAAACCAGTAGAAGTTTTTACATAGTCTGCCCCGGCTTTTACAGAAATTTCACATGCTCTTATTTTTTCTTCTTTTGTTAACAAGCAAGTTTCGATGATTACCTTTACCAATGCTTTTCCCTTTGCAGCACCCACAACTGCAGCGATATCTCTTTCAACCAAATCATCCTGCTTATCTTTAAGCGCAGCGACGTTAATCACCATATCTATCTCATTTGCACCGTTTTCAATGGCATTTTTTGTTTCAAATGCTTTTGTTTCTGATGTAGTGGCCCCAAGCGGGAAACCAATGACTGTACATACTTTCACTTCTGGGGTATCTGCAAGCATTTTAGCTGCAAAATTTACCCAAGTAGGATTTACACACACCGATGCAAATAAATATTTTTTCGCTTCTTCAACTAATTTTCCAATTTCTTCTTTTGTTGCATCTGCTTTTAATAATGTATGATCAATCATTCTAACAACATTTTGAGTCATAACCAATCTTCCTCCCTGTTTCCTGTATATTAATATAAAGATTTTAATGGCACTTATCACAATGTAACTATATCAAACACATTGAACATTTGTAAATGCATATTTGAACAAATGTAAAAATTAATTTTTTTTAATTCTTATCAAGCAAGAATTGTGCTGTATATTGATCCGTTATGAGCACATTGGCGTACCCGCCTTTTAATGCTCCATAAATTCCCTCAATTTTATTCGGACCTCCGGCTACAAGAATGGAATGGTCCTTTTTCTTTAATTCATTAAGATTTACTCCCAGTGTCCTTTCATTTAGGCTCTCGTTGCATACTTCTCCAGATTCATCAAAAAAACGCGAGCAAATATCACCGACTGCCTTTCCATAAAGAGACTTCAAGTCACTTTCTGTAAAATAACCTAACTGAAATAATAAAGAGTCGGTTTTAATTGGACCAATCGTAAAGAGAGCAATATTGGCCTGACTTCCTAGCTCGAGGATTTTTCGAATATGACGATCAGCCTCCATTGCCTGTTTTACAACGACATGATCGACAATTGCAGGAAGCGGTAGGTTATGGGGGGTTGTATGAAAGGCCTTGCCAAAAAGATATAAAATCTCCGATGCATACGTATTTGTTTCAGCGTGGCTAACACCGCCCTTTAATTGAACAACCTTTACCCCTTTTACAAATTTTTGCTTGAGTTCAACCGCAACATGGTATAAAGTTGTTCCCCAAGTCACCCCAATTATGTCGTCATCCTTGACAATTTCATCAAGATAAACGGCAGCTTTTTCACCTAGATAATTCTTTATGATGTGATCTTCATATTGTGGAATCGAAGCGACAACCGCCTTTTTAAGATTGAACTTTTGTTCAAGCTGCATCGCAAGATTCTCAACATCTTCTGTAGGATCCAAAATATTGATTTGGACAATACCATCACTTTTCGCCTGCTGTAACAGACGGGATACAGTAGGGCGGGAAACTCCGAGCTTCTTGGCAATTTCATTTTGATTATAATCCAATAGATAATATAACTTTGCTGCTTCAATGACTTTCGCTAATTTTTCACGATCCACTGCTATCACCCTATGTTTTAATATTTTCTTAATTGTAACAAAAAAAACAAATGATTTCATTTATAATTTACATTTGTAAACACCATGTTGAATTTAATTTCAATATATTTAAAAGTTGGCTTTATTAGGACGGTGAATTTTCATCATCTAATATGGGGAACATTTATTAAGATATTTATCTGAGTTGTTGACAATACAAAAAGGCATGAAAAAGGCATCCGCTAATCATCAGTTCTTCTGTATAATAAAATAAGGAAAATGATTCCTTTTGAGGAGGCGATACTTTGCAGAAATTAGGCGGATATATATACCAAAAACGTAAATGGGTACTCGTATTTTGGACTTTTGTGATCCTGTTATTAGGATTTTTTGCATTAAAATTACCTTCAGTTCTTAGCGGAAATGGTTTTGAGTATAAAGGCGAATACAATCATACACGTAAACTCCTCGAACAAGAATTTGGACATTCTAAATCCTCCATCATCCTTGTGTTCGAAAAGGATAAAACGGTTAGTGACGAGAATTTCAGGAAGTTCATTCAAGATATATTTGAAAAAATAACGGCTATTCATGACAGTGAACAAATGATTCTTCCTTTCGATCAGGACGGGATGGTAAAGGATAATTATGCCTATGGAGTTCTTACTTTTAACAAGAAGGCGGAGAGTCTTGGAAAAGAAATTAACCAATTAAAAGATGTACTTGAAAATAAAAAGGGCTTAAAGGTCACAATGACTGGTGAACCAATTATTGTTCAAGACCTAAATACTGCGAGTCAGGAAGATTTAGCAAAAGCGGAAATGATCGGTTTGCCGATTGCCTTAATCGTTCTTATCCTAGCGTTCGGAGGTCTTGTTGCTGCCTCTCTCCCGATTGTAATCGGTGTTGTTTCGATATTATGTACAATGGGAACCAATTACTTTTTTAGTTATGGTGCTGATTTAACCATTTTTATATTAAATATTGTTCCAATGATCGGGTTGGCA
Source organism: Bacillus sp. ISL-46 (assembly GCF_018613205.1). NCBI lineage: Bacteria > Bacillati > Bacillota > Bacilli > Caryophanales > Bacillaceae > Bacillus > Bacillus sp. ISL-46. The sequence goes on along the minus strand of NZ_JAGGQR010000018.1, from coordinate 27,022 downwards.
CTGAGTATTGATTTTGCTTTATTGTTTATCAATCGATATAAAGAAGAACTAAAAACCAAATCCATTCAGTCTGCACTTGAAATAACAGTTTCAACCGCGGGACGATCCATCATCTTTTCTGGCCTTTGTGTTTTTATTGGCTTATCGGCTCTTTGGTTTATCAAAATTGATATCTTTCAAAATGTTGCGCTAGGCGGGATGACCGTAGTGTTAATTTCTGCCGTTTGTGCATTAACCTTTCTTCCTGCATTGCTTGCCATATTGGGAACCAAGATCAACAAATTAAGTATACTGCCCTTGGCAGACGAGCAAACAAGTATATGGTACCGATTTGCTAAGATTGTGATGAGGCGCCCTATTCTTATGACAGTTACAGCCCTCGTTATTCTTTTGGCAGGATTGATACCTCTTAAACAAATGGTTTTAGCAATTCCTGGTACTGAATCTCTGCCGCCAAATTATCCTTCACGAACTGCCTTGGAAGTATTTAAGGATCACTTCGTGGCAAAAGAACAGCGTGATGAGAAAAAAGTGACGATGGTCCTAGAAACAAAAGGCAGCATTCTTGAAAAAAACAATCTTGAAAAAGTAAGTGAAGTGATAAAAAAACTTGATAACGAGAGGCTCGTAAATTCTATAAACTCACCATTTTCAGCCACAGGATTACAGGATGTGGACCAACTTTATCAAGTCCTCACCATTGGAAAAAATGCAAAGATGGCTCCTATTTATGATTACTATATTAGAGATAATAAAATGCTTATAGAGGTGTATTTAAAAACAGGCGAACATTCTTCTAAAGCAAGACAATGGGTAACGGATTGGTCTAATAAAGATTTAGGCTTAAAAGCTTCATTTGGCGGACCCATAAAATTTGAGCAAGAAATTTTTTCAGAAATATTCCAAAAAGCTCCCTACGGATTCTTATTGATTGTCATTTCTACGTTTGTAATATTAATGGCAGCTTTCCGCTCGATTCTTATTCCATTGAAAGCCATCCTAATGAATGTGTTAAGCCTGGGCTGCACCTTCGGAATTGTTGTCTGGATTTTCCAGAAAGGTCATTTAGGAATCACACCAGTTGATATTGCCTTAATTTTACCTGTGTTTGTTTTTACACTTGTTTTTGGTCTTTCAATGGATTACGAAGTATTTCTCATCTCGAGAATACAGGAATTCTATTTAAAAACAGGAGATAATAGTGAGGCTACAATTTCTGGTTTGACTTATACCAGTAAAATTATTACCTCAGCCGCTGCCATTATGATTGTCGTTACTGGTGCGTTTGCTTTTACTGGGGTTATGCCTGTTAAGCAATTAGGGGTGGGAATTGCCATAGCAATTTTCATTGATGCGACGATTGTGAGAATGGTCTTGGTGCCAGCCTTGATGAAGTTGCTTGGCGATTGGAACTGGTGGTTTTTTGGCAAAAAAAATAAAAGACTACATAGATCAAGTAAAAAGCCAGCGTAATTTGGCTGGCTTTTACGTTAATTAGCTTTTCATAGTTTATATGTTCTTAGAATAAAGTTCATTTGGAATTTTGCTTAAAACCACATATAAGCTTACCGGCTCTTTTCCACTAGTATTAAAAGACATTTCTTCTTCGCTATTGACATGAATCAAATCTGCCTCTGATACTCCTGATTCTTTCCCATCAATGATCATGGTACCACTGCCTGCTACGACATAAATATAAACTTCTGTTCCTGGATGCTTATGTGTTGGCAGTTGTTGCCCTGGTAAAAAGTTCAATACAAAAGCAGTCGTTTCACCTTTTTTGTAAATAATTCTTTTTGTGAATTTTTCTTCACTATATTCCATATATGCTTTAACTGAATTCTTTTCCATTCATAACTCCTCCTTGTTGATCTTAATATTTCTATCTTAATTGAAAATGATTTTCAACTAAGTGAACGTAATCACTTTGTGTATATTTCACAATTTTATTATATTATATGGTAAATATAGCTCAAACCGCTTTGACCCATGTCACATTTCACTTGATTGTCAAAAAGAGTCATAATTCTATTAGAAATATGAATACTAAGAATACCTTTAAAGTCAGATTCTTAAGGAGGTATTCTATTTGCATAAAAAAACTTTTCTTATCCTTTTTCTTTTATGTCTTTCGCAAACTTCCTTTTTGTCTATTGCAGAGAGTACACCAAATCAACAAGGAGTAGTTGATTTACGTATCCTAGAAACAACAGATTTGCATGCGTCTTTAATCAATTATGATTATTATCAAACAAAAGCAGACAACCGAATTGGACTTGTAAAGACAGCTACACTTATCCGTACTGCAAGGAATGAAGTCCAAAATTCTTTATTGTTTGATGATGGAGACCACCTTAAGGGAAATCCCCTTGGAGAGTATTTAGCTAGAATTCGGGGAATTCATAAAGGAAAAATACATCCAGTTTATCGTGCCTTTAATTTTTTGGACTATGATGCGGTTGCCATTGGTAATCACGAATTTAATTATGGACTAGATTTCTTAAATGCCGCCATAAAGGGTGCCAAAATGCCAGTCATCAATGCAAATGTTTTCTCTGTTAAAAAGAATGAACCCTATTTTACCCCCTTTGTTATTTTAAAAAGGAATGTGGTTGACCAAACAGGAAGAAAACATGAACTAAAGATTGGGGTCATCTCATTTATGCCAACACAAATCATGAAATGGGATAAGGCGAATCTTGAAGGGAAGATTACTGCAAAACCGATTGTTGATACAGCGAAAGAATTTATACCAATCATGAAGTCTAAAGGAGCAGATATCATTGTCGCCCTTGCCCATACAGGAATCAGCTACGAGCCATATAATGCTGAATCAGAAAATGCTGTCTATTATTTAACAAAAATCCCTGGAATTGATGCCGTGTTAGCTGGACATTCACATAGTGTCTTCCCAGGACCTTTTTTTAAAAATTCTCCTCATACCGACATAAAAATGGGACAAATAAATGGAAAGCCTGTTGTAATGGCAGGGGCTTTTGGAAGCCGTCTTGGGATTATTGATCTCAGAATCCAAAAAAGCAATGGTACGTGGAAGGTAGTAAAAGGGACATCTTTAACAAGACCCATTGCTGATGAGTCAGGAAACTCTCTTGTAAGGAAGGATAAAGGACTATATAAGTTAGTTAAACCTGAGCATCAGGAAACGGTAGATTTTATTAAAAAATTGGGGCTTTAATAGTCAAAATATTTTCTTTACATCCAAAGTATAATTTTATAAAATAATGTAGAATATATATATGGTGTTTTTATTAGGGGGAGTCTGTCAATCAGGCTCCTTTTTGTCATTTTTCACTAAAGAAGTGGATAAAATATTTGGGAGAAGAGGTCGCAACATGTCAACTCAAGCACTAATCGCAATTGGGGTATTTTTAATTACCTATGCATTTATTGTCACAGAAAAGATCCATCGCACGATCATTGCCATGGCCGGCGGAATTATGATGGTATTACTAGGAATTGTTGGGCAGGAAAAGGCACTTCATCATATCGATTTTAACACACTCGGATTGCTGACTGGTATGATGATTATCGTTGCCATAACTTCTGAGACTGGTCTGTTCAAATACATAGCAATTTGGGCTGCAAAAAAAGTTAAAGGAGATCCATTAAAAATTTTGCTGGCGCTAGGAATCATCACTGCATTAGGATCAGCCTTTTTAGATAATGTGACAACGGTTCTATTAATGGTTCCTGTTACATTCAGTATTACTAGACAATTACGAGTAAATCCGATACCTTTTTTAATTACTGAAATTATTGCTTCAAATATTGGAGGAACATCGACACTGATTGGTGACCCTCCGAATATAATGCTTGGTAGCGCCGTGAAAGAACTTACCTTTATGGCATTTATTAATAATCTTACAGCCATATCATTCTTTATCTTATTTGTTAATATCGGAATATTAGCAGTCATTTATCGGAAACAGCTTAGAACAACAGACGAACTAAAGGCCAATCTAATGGACTTAGATGAAAAGGAAGAAATAACGGATAAAAAATTATTAATCAAATCATTAATTGCCCTTTCGCTAACTATTTTGGGGTTCTTCTTGCATCAGCTGCTACACATCGAATCCGCAACCGTTGCATTGGCGGGTGCCTTTCTGCTTCTTCTCTTAACAGGGGAAAAATATTTAGATAAAGCATTTTCAAAAGTTGAATGGACAACCATTTTCTTCTTTATCGGTCTATTTGTTTTGGTATCAGGATTAATTGAAACAGGGGTGATTTCGTTATTAGCAGATTACTCTGTCCACCTTACCGGGGGGGATGTTACATCAACATCGATTCTAATTCTCTGGGTTAGTGCAATCGCATCTGCCTTTATTGATAATATCCCATTTGTTGCAACAATGATTCCTATGATAAAAGATATGGGAGAACTCGGAATAAATAATTTAGAACCACTTTGGTGGAGTCTATCATTAGGGGCATGTCTTGGCGGAAACGGAACATTAATTGGTGCAAGTGCCAATGTTATTGTTGCCGGGCTAGCAGCGAAGGAAGGTCATCCGATTACTTTTGGTAAATTCTTGTTAATTTCTTTCCCATTAATGATTTTATCGATCATAATCTGTACGGTTTACATTTATCTAAGATATTTAATTTAGGGGGCGTATGATGAAAGTGGAGTATAAATATAACGAACAGCTTCTCGACTTAAAGGAAACTGCTAACGGCGATGATTTTGAATTCACCCTTACTTTTGTTGAAAATAAATGGAAGAAAAAAATCGAAGAAATTCGTGGGTATTTTGATTCAAATAACATCCTAACTGATATCCATTTTTATATTCACCCGAATAATCGGTTTCAAATAATCGTTAGAAAAGACTTTTATAATGAATTTATCATCCAGTTGTTTAGACAACAAATAGTGAAAGAGATTAAATGGATCTAAAAAATGGCTGCCATCAATCTGGCAGCCATTTCTATTATCGTTTAACGTCTTAATTTTTAAGCTCCTTAAAGCATTTCACGACATTGTCAACTGTGAAACCATACTTCTCAAGTAATATACTTTCAGGCGCAGATGCCCCAAACTGATTGATGGCAATGACACTGCCATTGTCCCCAATATATTCTCTCCATCCAATTGACGAACCCATTTCAATACCAAGACGTGCTTTAATATTTTTAGGAAGGATTGATTCTTTATATTCAAGCGATTGTTTCTCAAAACGATCCCAGCTTGGCATACTTACAACTGATACAAAAATCCCTTCACTTTCAAGCTCTTTTTGAGCTGCCATCGCCAAGGACACTTCTGATCCTGTTGCAAGCAATAAACCGTTAGCATTGCCGTTTGCTTCTGAAACAACATATGCACCTTTTTTAACACCTTCATAAACCGTTTGTTGTGAAAGCGCTAATGTCGGTAAGTCCTGACGTGTTAAAACAAGGGCTGTTGGCGTATCTGTGCTTTCCATTGCTAATCTCCAAGCGGCAACAGTCTCCTTCGCATCCGCGGGGCGAAGAATGGAAATTCCCGGCATTGCACGTAATGCTGCTAGCTGTTCAACTGGTTCATGTGTAGGTCCGTCTTCACCTACAGCGATGCTATCATGTGTAAACACATAAGTAACAGGAAGCTTCATTAAGGCAGCTAGACGAATTGCTGGACGTAAGTAATCAGAGAATACGAAGAAAGTAGAACCAAATACTTTAACGCCGCCATGAAGAGCCATCCCATTTAGTGCGGCACCCATTGCGAATTCACGCACTCCGAACCAAATATTGCGACCTGCATAGCTATCAATATAGTAATTTTTTTCTGATGTAATAAGTGTTTTGTTCGATCCTGCTAAATCAGCAGACCCCCCGATAAAATGTGGGACAACATTGGCTGCCGCATTCAGTGTTTTCCCCGATGATACGCGAGTTGCGATTTTTTCTCCTTCCGTAAAAACAGGTAAGGCTTCTTCCCAATTTGCCGGAAGCTCTCCAATGATCGCGGCTTCAAATTGCTTAGCAAGCTCTGCGTATTCCTTCTTATAACTCGCATATAATTCATTCCAAGCATTTTCTTTGAGTTGGCCATCTAGCGTAAATTGCTTGAAATGCTCTTTTACTTCTTCGGGAACGAAAAATGGCTCTTCATTCTCCCAATTATATGCAGCTTTTGTTAACTTAATTTCTTCTTTCCCAAGTGGAGACCCATGGGAAGCAGACTTACCAGCTTTATTTGGAGAACCATAACCGATCACGGTTTTAACCTCAATTAAAGTAGGGCGATTCAACTCAGTTTTTGCTTCTTGTAATGCTTTTTGAATAGCATCAGTATCATTTCCATCTTCTACACGAATCACTTGCCATCCATAGGCTTTAAATCTATCCTCCACACTTTCAGAGAAAGATAAATGCAAATCTCCGTCTAATGAAATGTCATTTGAATCATACATAACAATTAGTCTTCCAAGTTTAAGATGACCTGCCAGGGATGCTGCTTCAGCAGATACACCTTCCATTAAATCACCATCTCCACAAATACCATAAGTATAATGATTAACTATTGTATATCCCTCTTGATTGTATGTAGCTGCAAGATGTCTTTCCGCCATTGCCATCCCCACAGCCATAGCAACCCCTTGTCCTAATGGCCCTGTAGTTGCTTCTATCCCAGGAGTATGACCAAATTCAGGGTGACCAGGAGTTCTGCTTCCCCATTGACGGAAGTTTTTCAAATCGTCAATGGTTACGTCGTAACCAAATAAATGTAATAAACTATATAGAAGCATTGATCCATGACCTGCTGATAAAACAAACCTGTCTCTGTTAAACCATTTAGGATTCACTGGGTTATGATTCATTTCTTTTGCCCAAAGCGTGTAAGCCATTGGGGCTGAACCCATTGGCATGCCGGGATGACCGGAGTTGGCCTTTTCGATCCCATCAATCGATAAAGTACGAATCGTATTTATGGCTAATTGATCAAGTTTTGTTTCATTAAGTAATGTTGTCATGTGCTATTACACTCCAAATCTATTAATATTGTATATCAACCTTGTTATAGAGCAGTTTGAAAGGCTTAGTTTTCATTACCCAAAGCCTTCCAAACCATTTCGTAAACCTTTTTCAAGGGAATGTTATGTAGTTGTGCAATGCTTTTGCATTCCTCAAACTCCGGAGCTCTTTGCACAACATGTCCCTCATAAATTCCTTCTTTTACTGTCACTTCACCCCACTCAGTTGTAACCTTCCTAAACATTCTTTCTAACCGGTGTACTGTTAACGGATAATAGCGTATTCCTAGTGTGGTGGTTTCCTTAAAAAGAATTTCCTTCATTGTATTTATATGTTTCATCGAGCAAAGCAATTGAAGCAATACGCCTGGTCTATTCTTTTTCATATAAATCGGGGTATAGAAGACATCATTAGCGCCAGCCTCAAACAGCAAGTCCATCACATAGCCTAGCCATTCTCCAGGAATATCATCGAGATTAACTTCCATTTTGACCATCTGATCATCAAGATGCTCATTGCTGGGAGGATGATGAGAGACCATTAAATCATTTCCTTTCTTTCATAAAAAGGATTTAAGAGCTATTTTTACTATTCCCCAATGATGACACGGAGCACATTGGGATGGTTTATAAAGGTCTTCGTTCCAGCACCATAACCAATGGATGTAACCTTCATGGATGGTATGGGGCAAAATTCTTCTGCCAGTACAGCGACAATCGCTGCCCCCGTTGGAGTAGTGAGCTCGAAGCGAATGTCCGATTGTTCAATTGGTACACCTTTCAAAATTTCAAGAGTGGCCGGTGCAGGGACAGGATAAATACCATGGTCAATATGGATACGTCCAGTTCCTACTGGGATGGGTGATGACTTGATTACGTCTATTTCTAATTGATGAATTAAGATAGCAGCTCCGATAATGTCAATAATCGAATCTACTGCCCCTACTTCATGAAAATGGACCTTCTCTAGTGGAATTCCATGGATATGTCCTTCTGCTTCACCGATTCTTTTAAAAATTTTTAAAGCCATTGCTTTCACTGGCTCAGCAAAACCAGCACTCTCAATTAATCCAACAATATCCTTATATGCACGGTGCTCATGATGATGGTGCTCATGTTCGTGGCTATGACTGTGATGATGGTGATTATGATCTTGTTCATGATTATGGTCATGATCGTGCTCATGGTCATGATCGTGCTCGTGATTATGGTCGTGTGTATGGTCATGAGCATTGTTCAATAACACCACGTCAAATTTGGTACTTGTAATCCCATTCTTTACTAACTTTGTCCATGTCAACTTATACTCATCATCAATATGAAGTTTTTTTAATTCTTCTACTAACCGATTGGGATCTGCTCCGGCATCGATAAGGGCTCCAATGACCATATCACCGCTGATACCTGAAAAACAATCAAAATAAAGTGTTTTCAATTTTTTCTGGCCCCTTTTTGTGCAAGTTGATCAATTAATACTGCGTTATATCCCCCGCCAAACCCATTATCAATATTCACGACACTAATCCCGGAAGCACATGAATTTAACATGGTTAATAAGGCAGATAGTCCATTAAAATTTGCCCCATATCCAATACTTGTTGGGACTGCAATTACAGGATGTGATACAAGTCCGCCCACTACGCTGGGAAGTGCCCCTTCCATACCTGCAACTACAACGGAAACCGTGGCATTTTGAATTTCCTCAGCATGGCTTAACAGGCGATGAATTCCAGCAACACCGACATCATAGATACGATGGACCTTGCTTCCTAATACTTCAGCAGTCACTGCAGCTTCTTCTGCAACCCTTAAATCCGAGGTTCCTGCACAAATCACAGCAATATACCCTTGTGGATCCCCCTCATTCGCATGGTCCTCTTTCCAAAAAAGAATGTGTGCTTCTTCTTTGTAGATAAAATCAGGGCAAGAACGTTGGACAATTTCTGCCTTTTCTTTGGAAATACGTGTGACGAGTACTTGGTTGTTTCGAGCTCGTAACACTTGAATAATTGAAACAATTTGTTCAGTCGTCTTCCCTTCACCGTACACGACCTCTGGGAATCCTTGACGTTTCTTACGATGATGGTCAACTTTAGCAAATCCTAAATTTTCAAATGTTGCTAATTGCTCCTTAGCTTCTTTAACACTTAGGGTACCTCTTTGAACCTGCTCTAAAATTTCTTCAAGCATTCGTTCTCCCCCTTAATATACACTTCAAAAATGTTTTGTCATTCCACTTGCCAATTTTTCATAGTTCTCATATATAATTCTATATTTTTCACTATTTTCCTTAATAGGAACGATTGCTTTACCCATTGGAATATTCTTTTTAATCTCTTCAAATGAATTTACTTTACCAGTAGCCACTAAAGCTGTCCAAGCTGCTCCCCATGCTGCACTGTGATAGCTCTCAGGCACATAAATTTCCGCATCGAATACATCTGCCATCATTTGCAGCCACAATGGAGATCTGGATAAACCACCGTTAGCATATATCTTTTGATGTTTCCCAGCTAACCTCTCTAATGCCTTGCCAATTTGAAAGAGGTTAAAAGTGATTCCTTCTAGAACAGCTCGGATAAAATGTTCTCTTTTATGTGTTACAGATAATCCAAAGAAATTCCCTTTTGCCCGTTGATTCCAAATCGGCGCTCTTTCGCCATTTAAATAAGGGTGGAAGATGATTCCGTCTGCGCCAAGCGGAACCTTTTCTGCATCGGCAAGGAATTCGGAGAAGTCTCTTTGGTCGTTCAAAAGGTCTTTTAACCATTGTAAGGCAATCCCGCCATTATTGGTTGGACCTCCAATGATAGAAAAATCTTCAGTAAAGGAATAACAAAAGGTTTCTTGATTTTCACTTATCTTAACGCCTTTTGTGATTTGTCTGATGGCCCCGCTAGTACCAACTGAAACCGCAACTTCACCAGGGAGAATCGCTCCAATTCCCAAGTTAGCCAATTGGCCATCGGCAGCACCAATCACAAAAGGAAGTTCCGGGTCAATTCCCATTTCTTCCGCAATTTGTGGATTAATCCCTGTTAATATCTCAGTTGGAGGGACAATTCTTGAAAGCTGACCATCATGAATATCCGATAGAGATAATAATGTTTGATTCCAAGTATGTGTGGCAGGGTTAAATAAACCTGTCGCAGATGCCATCGAATAATCAATAACCCGCTGATTAAACCAGCATTGTAGTAAATACTCTTTAATCGACATAAAGTACTTTGCTTGGAGGTAGGGTTCATATTTTGTTTCTTTCATCCATAACAACTTAACGAATGGTGTCATTGGATGAACCGGTGTTCCTGTGTTTGAATAAACCTCGTTACCCATTGTTTCGATCACTGATTCTGCTTGTAGATAACTTCTTCCATCAGCCCAAATTAAGGCCGGAGATATTGGACAGCCATTCTCACCTACACAAATCAGTGAATGCATTGCAGCTGAAAACCCGATTGAAATTAATTCATTTTTCTCAATACCAGCTTTTTGGATCGCCTCTTTGATTGCTTGTACAGCTGATTGTTCAATCTCAATGGGGTCTTGTTCCACCCATCCTTGCTGTGGATAATTGAATGTGTTCATTCTCTCGGCTTCTGCGATTAATTTGCCTTGTAAGTCAAATACGCATGCTTTAACACTTGTAGTTCCGATATCAAGTCCAATTACAACTTCTCTTGACATACTTCCTCTTCCTTTTCACATAACAATAAGTAATATTGGAGTTTATTTTGATCCTTTATTGCTATTTATATTATCGTTAAAATAAGAGGCTTTGGATGATCCAAAGCCATTTTTTCAGTGTACACTCCTAAGCTAATTTGCCGAGCAGAAAGCTATTCAGATAACACCTTATTCATGCTTCCACTCTGATATCCAATTAAATCTAACGTGATATATTTGTAACCATAGCCTTGAAGTGCTTGCACGATCGAGTCATGATTTTCAAGAATTTCCTTCATATCATTAGGTTCTACTTCGATCCTTGCAATATCCTGATGTGTTCGGACCCGTACTTGATGAATATTTAATGTTTTTAAATAAGCTTCAGCTTTTTCAACCTTCGTCAGCTTTTCTTTTGTAATATATTCACCATAGGCAATTCTTGAAGAAAGGCAAGCTAAAGATGGTTTATCCCATGTCGGCAAACTAAATTCCCGGGAGAGTTCTCTGATCTCCTGTTTAAAAAGATTAGCTTCTAGGAGTGGACCGCGTATCCCCTTTTCTTTAGCGGCTTGCATACCTGGTCGGAATTCATTCATATCATCAGCAATGACACCATAAACTACATTTTGAAAGCCCTTTTCTTCCATAACTGGAATTATGTGATCAAATAAACTGCTTTTACAAAAATAGCAACGATTTTTATTGTTTTCCGCGTATCCTGGGATTGCGAGTTCAGATGTTTCAATCACTTGGTGCCTGACACCAATTTGATTTGCAAGTACTTTTGCCTCTTCAAGCTCACTAGAAGGGTAGCTTTCAGAGTCTGCTGTAATGGCGAGAACATGTTCAGCACCTAATGCGTTCACAGCAGCCTTTAATAGAAATGTACTGTCCACTCCTCCTGAAAATGCTACAACCACGGATTCCATTTCTCGGAGAATAGACGTTAATTTTTCGTATTTCTCTGTTAGCATGGTCCTTTTCTCCCCCTATCCCTCATCCAATTTAAAGTCAGCCATTGTTAATTTATTTATTGAGCTGTAGATTTATGTGTACCTTGGATTATATAGTCATGCTGCCAAAGCCGCCATCAACACGAACGAGAGTTCCTGTTACGAAACTTGACGCTTTCTCAGAGGCAAGCCAAACAGTAGCACCTTGTAACTCTTCCGCCTCACCAAAACGATTCATTGGGGTATGTCGCATGATTGATTCAATGCGTTCTTTATCTAAAATTTTTCGGTTTTGTTCAGCAGGGAAAAACCCTGGAATAATTGCATTAACACGAATCCCATTTGGAGCAAATTCACGTGCTAGAAACTGTGTAACGCTGTTAAGGCCTGCTTTTGATACGGAATAAGTAAACACTCTTGAAAGTGGTGTTGTTGAGGAAACAGATGAGATATTAATGATGCTTCCTTTTCTATCCTGCTCAATCATTTTCTTTGCAAAAATCTGGCAGGTTAACACAATTCCTTTTAAATTTATATCCATAATTTTGTCCCATTCGTCCATACCAAGTTCAAAAAATGGTGTAGCACTATTTGTACCTGGTGCATTTAAAAGAATGTCCCAGCCGCCGGACCATTGTTCAATTTCATTCGCAACGTTAACTAAAGAATCCTTTGAACTAACATCTGCAGAAAACGCCTTTGCTTCCCCGCCGTTCTCTTCAATTTCCTTGACAACTTCCTCTGCTTTTTCAAGATTACGTCCTACAATCGCAACTTTTGCCCCTTGAGAAGCCAAGCCTTTTGCCATTGCTGAACCCAATACACCATTTCCACCAATTGCGACTGCAACTTTTCCACTTAAATCGAATAAATTTGACATCATTCTTCTCTCCTTTGTTCTGTTAAAATAAATTTCCATTTTCATTAAAAGGAATATCATAAAGATCTGAACTTAGTTCCATATTTGGATGCTGTTTTACATATTCAAGTAAAGGCTCAGATACTTCAATTTCACTTAACACTAATGTATTTTTAATGCGGACTAATTTGACGTTTCTAAAATCTAGAATATTGCATGTTTTAATAGCCGCTTGGATCGCTTGTTTATCGTTTGGTAATGTCGTAGCAATTTTTGTAGGAGCAACAACGGTTGAAGTTAAACCATTTGCATAAGTTCCTTCTTTGTCCATCTTGTCTATTAGCCGTTGTGTTGTAAAATCAGCCGTTCCTACGCCATTGGCATTACCCTCTGATTGATGTGTTACATCGAGCACCGCCATTTTGTTAACTTCAGGTCCACCAGATGCATACGGTGTTGGGTAACGTCCCGTAATATTCGGATCCATACCATCCCCACTAATATTTTTACCTATTTCATCTATTACAAGGACATCCAATTGATCAAAGAAAAGCTTTGGCAATAACTCTTTTGCTTGTTTTTGAAGTTCATGTTCTCTATTAATAATCTCTTCTGGAGTAAGTACATCAATAATTGCAACTTTATCAAATGCATTTTCAACTGTTGCAACTCCGAAAAGTATGGGGGTCTCTTCCATGATGATCTTTGCCATGGCTGGGACATTTTCTGCCATATATTTAAATCCCATTTGATGACAGGCCTCTGCCCCTTTTTGCTTTCCTAATCCAATGCTAATCATCTTCATAATTCCACTTTCTACTGGTCCACGAAAAGCTGTGTGTGGTTTCACACGATTAATAACAACGATTCCGTCCGCTTCTGATGCAAATTTATCCACATAGACTGGTAATCCATTCGGCAGCTCACTAATCTTTACTACATCCATTGAAGATCGAATCTCGCAACAGACACTTTCTTCGGTTACACCAAGATGCGCTAAAACTTCGCGTTGACCCTCTGCAGTCGCCCCCCCGTGACTCCCCATGCTTGGTACAATGAAAGGTTTAGCTCCTAAATCTTTAAGAAACTTGACCGTTACCTCAGTAATTTCAACGAGGCGATCAAGTCCGCGGCTGCCAACAGCAACCGCAATTTCCATCCCAGGCTGTACTTTTTTCTGAATATGTACTTGCTGTAATTGTTCCTTCAGCGTAGTACCAAGGTCATCAATCTTTGTGTTATCAAAGTGAACTTTGACCTTTGCCATTTTAGGAACTGGAATATCTTTTAATAATTCTTGTAGGATACCCATGTTTGTATCACTCCTTTTTTTTACCTATTAAAGTTTTCCTCATTCTATTACATTCCATGTATTGATGAGGCTATAATGAAATCCCCTGTAATCCCTTACAAAAGAAACTAAAAAAAAGTATTATTCATTAATTTGTTTACCAAACAAACTAATTACCTGTATAATATCATTATGGCTAAATTACGTCAATATTAATAACTTATTTCCTTTTAAAAATGCAAGGAGGTTCTTTATGCTCACAGGAGATGCAGCATTTATCAAGAAAATGAACAAGTCTTTAATCTTAAGTAAAATTGTTGAGCATAAATTGATATCTAGAGCAGAGCTTGCAAAAATTACAGGATTAAATAAAGCGACGATCTCTGTACAGGTATCAGATTTATTGGACAAAGAATTAATTATTGAAACACAACAGGAACACAAAAGTTTGGGGAGAAGGCCAATCATGCTCTCAGTTAACCGAGAGGCAGGTTTTGCCCTGGGAATTGACCTAGATAAAAATTCAATTACTTTTACCATATCAGATTTAATTGGTACTTCTATTCAGACAGATATAATTGAAATACAAGTATCTGAATATGATGTCATTCTTAAGTTATTAATAGAACAGATTACTTGTTATAAATTTAAATTCGCCCATACTCGTTACGGTCTTGTTGGTATTACCATTGGAATTCATGGAATTGTGAATAAAGATGAAATAATTGATTTTGTCCCTCAACACGGTTGGCGAAACAAAAACTTAAAAAAAGACTTAGAAAATGAAATAGGAGTCAATGTTTACCTCGAAAATAATGCCAACTTATGCTCCATTGCGGAAAAAGTGTATAAACACCACCAAAGTAACAACCTATTATCTGTCAGTTTGTATTCTGGAATTGGTCTTGGATTTATTATCAATGGTGGATTATTCAAAGGATTCCACGGTTACGCAGGTGAGATTGGGCATATGATTGTCGTTCCAAATGGACTCCCCTGCCGTTGCGGAAATTTGGGATGCTGGGAACAATACGCTTCCGAATTGAGTTTTATTACCCAATTTGCTGAAAATCAAAAAGAAATAGCTTTCAACCTTGAAGATTTTCAAAATCGGATCAATGAACATGACCCTGTTTTCCTCAAAGAGATAGATCGATTTATTATGTATCTTTCTATTGGATTAAATAATTTAATTAACCTTTATAATCCTGAAATCTTAGTGGTAAATAGTGAAATCCTTCGTTTATATCCTAATGCAGCTGAAGAACTTAAAGCCCATCTCTCTTCTTCCATTAGTCATTATTCGGAATTGTTGATCTCAGAATTTGGCAAAAGGGCGTGTATCATGGGTGCCTGTGCTTTGACCATTCAAAACTTTTTAGGGGTTTCAGAGCTTTGTTTAACTTCGTGTGAGGAAAGCTTTCTCGATAAATAGAATAAGCAAAAAGTAACTATAAGCCTTCATTCCAGAGGGCTTTTTCCTTTTTATTTGGAATGAATGAAATAGCGAGAAAATCGACGTAATTATAAGAAAAAAGATGATGTGAACACTTTCATAACCAATGTTCCCGTTTTCATCCTGTTTGTTTCCGTTTTCAGTGAGTTTGTTTAAATTTTGATAATAAATGATAATAAGAGTATCAAATTACTAGGAGGAATTGTAATGAAACATTTAATTAATTTAGTAGTTAAACAAATTGAAAAACATGGTGAATACATTCCATTTCATCTATCTGAACCTGTCAGAACCAATTCACGTAAATAAAATGTGAATTGGGTTTTTTTTTGGCTTTTTAAACTTGGCTGTTGATTTCCGCTCCAATCAACTTGGCTATAAAATCAACATTGTCCTATAACACAGCCTAAAAAAAAAGAAAGTGCCTGACACCATAGTGCCTGACACCCAATTTACTTCATATCTTTTTTCGGTCGTTTTAATTTTAAAACCATTCGCCAAATCCTAGTTTTCTCAGGTGATTAGCTGAAATTGCTAGGCATTCAAATGGATCGCGACCATACGTATCATCTTGTTCTACCAAGAAATATTGTGCACCGCTTTCAAGACCGGCTTCAGTAATCGCTTTGATATCAAGGTTTCCTTCACCGAGTTCTGCAAATTCAATCGTATTCGTGAATTTGTCAAAGAATTTAGCCATATCTTTGAAGTCAACTTCACTTAAATCCATTTGTCCAATTCGATAATCCTTCAAATGTAAGAGTGAAATACGACCTGTATATTCCTTAACAAACTCCACAGGATTTACGCCTGCTCTTTGAATCCAGTGAACATCTAATTCAAATCCAAGCTTAGTGGTGTTATTTTTAATAATGTCTAACAAATATTCACCATCATATTTTTGAAATTCTAAATGATGAGTATGGTAATACAATTCAATTCCATGCTCAGCTAATCTGTGAGCCATTACTTCTGCCTTTTCAATAAATTCCATGATTTTATCTTTATGGCCCATACATGTTAACGGAAGCATACCAATACGTAAGAAATTACAATCAAGTGTCTTACAATCATTAACTATTTTTTCAAAATCACTTGTCAATGTTTCGCCAGGCATTCCAGGCAACATTGGCTCTACAGCGGCAGAAAGAGCCGCAATCTTGATATCAAAATCTACACTCGCCCTTTTTAATTCCGCTACGTTTTCTGGAGTCATAGGTATTTGAGATACTTCAACAGCGTGATATCCAAGCTCACTAACTTTTCTCATTGTTTCATAAGCACCTAGTTCTTCCACTTTGCCTTTAAGCATCATCATTTGAACGCCGATTTTACCTTTTTTCATGGTTATCCCTCCATCTTAATACTTTGTTTTGTCTCTGAAGAAAGTCGAATGGCATCAATCATTTGAATAGATACGACCGCATCCTTTGCATGAACATAATCATGAGTACCCTGTAAAATACAGTTATAGAATTGATTGATCGTTTTCGCATGGCTGGCACCATAATAGAATTTTGAGCCAGGCAGCTTAGCATCTTCTACCAATTCTTCCTTTTTTCCCTCTTCATTTATTCTTGTGAGAATGCTGTCTTTAATGATGAATTTACCCTTTTCAAGATATACTTCAAGCTCTACACTGGAGTTCTCTGGATTGGCATTGGTTGAAAAAAATAATCCTCTTGCACCGTTTTCGAAGAGTATATGTGCGGAAGCAGTATCTTCCACTTCAATCCCATAATCCAATAATTGGTCCACTGAACCTCTTATTGATTCTATTTTTCCGCCGACTAGCTGGATTAAATCCAGTGTATGGAGGGATTGATTGATCATGGAACCGCCCCCGGCATACGCCATTTTTCCACGCCAAGGTTTCACATCATAATAAGCTTTTGGTCTATACCAAGCCACCAATCCTTTAACTCCTGTGACCTTGCCATATTCGCCGCCTTTGACAATCTCCATAAGCATTTCAAACGACTCATTATAACGGTTTTGTAAACACACACCGATTTTAACATCACTGTGTTCTTCCTCTAGTTTTACGAGTGCCTGTCCCTCTTCCGTGTTCAAGCCCAACGGCTTTTCTTGAAAAACATGAACACCCTTTTCTACACAAGCTTTTGTTATAGGATAGTGTAGATAGTGAGGCAGGCAATTATGGACAACATCAAGGTTTTCTTTTTCAAGCATCTCGTGATAATCTCGATAAAAATTTACCCCAGGTACGTTATCTTTTAATGATTCATCAAGATCACAAACTGCCACTAACTCAGCATTTGGGTTCGCTTGTATAGCTGGAATATGAATTTTTGAAATATCTCCAAGCCCTATTACTGCTACTTTTAGCATGAGCTTCTCCCCTTTTTTGAAACGAACTCAAAGCTGTATTAGCGATGAGTTCGTTTCATGTGTTTGATTACTTTCTAACCGGATATTTACCTTCTTCTGCAATCCGTTTATTTAATTCTTCTAGGAATAAATCTTCATCAAATGGTATTTCCACTTCCTTGCCTAACCAGGCTGACAGGTGCATAGCATTTGCAAGTCTAACACCATTAATGCCGTCGCTGCCAGGTGCTAATAATGGAGTACCTTCTACAATCGCAGAAGCAAAGTCATCTAATACAGCAATGTGCTGTTCGCCCCAAACATTGCCAAAATCAAGTACTTCCTCAGTGAAAATATCACCTGCACCGCCGCCCATAAACAGCTTCATAACATCTGACATATCCATGGAATTGCTCATTTCATTTTCAGATTTCTTCAGGCGCTTGATGGTTACTTTCTTACTATCGTCTACCACAATTTTTCCTTTATCGCCCAGGATTTCTAGACGGTCAGTCCCCACTACATCGTGTGTACGAGTTACAAATACACCAGTAGCACCATTTCCATAATCAAATACTGCTGTCACATCGTCTTCAACAACAATATCTCTTTGAGAGCCAAATTTTACTTTTGCATAAACCTTTTTCGGCATGCCGCAAATCCATTGAAGCAAGTCAATTTGGTGTGGCGCTTGGTTTACAAGGACACCTCCACCTTCTCCGCCCCAAGTTGCTCTCCATTCACTTTGATTGTAGTACCCTTGAGGTCTCCACCAAGTAGTAATAATCCAGTTGGTACTACGAATGCTGCCAATCTCACCATTATCAATAATTTCTTTTACTTTTTTATAAAGTGGATTTGTACGCTGGTTAAAGAAGATGGCAAACTTAACTTCAGGCTTTGTTGCTGCAAAGTCGTTTAACTCTTTAACTTGTTTTGTATAAACACCAGCTGGTTTTTCCACTAATGCATGGAGGTTTCGTTTTAGTGCTTCGATTCCCATTTCAGGATGAAGATAATGCGGAACAGTTGTAACGACCGCATTAACGTCACCGCTTTCCATCATATCGATATAATTATCGTAGAAAGGAACACCAGGATACTTCTCTTGCGCTACTTGTTTTTTAGCAGGATCATTATCACAAATCGCACCAATCACCATGTTTTTAACTTTGCCTTCAGAAATGAAATTAGCGTACATACCGCCTTCTGCACCTAAACCAATAATCCCTAATCTAACTTGTTCCATTATTACTTCTCCTCGCTTTCAATTGTTTTAAGAATTTCTAAAAGTGCTTCATATTGAAGCTTGTAGCCGCCGGCACCATCCAGCCCCTTGTTGTCTTTTATAATCTCAGTTGCATCCTCAAGTTCTAAATCCTTTAGTGAATCAAAGAGAACGAGGTGTGGCTCAAGCGTTAAGAAGCCTTTGTAACCGCTTTGAATGAATTGTTTCAGCAGCTCAGGTATTTTCCCTTCTCCAGTCCCACAGACAACATTTTGACTGTCAGATGTTACAGCATCCTTTATGTGTATATAAACAATCTCATTCTTTAAGAGATCGTAACACTCCTGAGTGTCCTCACCGCACTGTACGAAATTAGCGAAGTCGAAAATCCCTTTGAAGTAAGGAGAACCAACCTCTGTTAAAATCTCATGACAGCGTCTTCCGATATCACCAAAGATATCCTTTTCATTTTCATGTAGTAAAATAACATTGTATTTTTCTGCAATGGCGGCATATTCCTTGAGCTTACTAATGACTTCCTCACGATATTGGTCGGCATTGTCGCCTTTAGGAATATAAAAGCTAAATATACGGATATATTGACAATTTAATAAGTTGGAAATTTGACAAAGCGTGTCCAACATGATCTTTTGATTGGCAAATCCATCTTCATCGTTAATGAACACCTTGCCAATAGGCGACCCTATTGAAGAAACACCGATACCTGCCTTTTGAAGCCGTGGTTGTACATTTTCTTTAATCTCATCAACAGTATAATCACCAATATTTTTCCCATCAATACCGCGTAAAGAAAGATAATGCATACCAAGATTTGAGACAACTTCAAGCTGGGTATCAAAATCAGAAGAGATTTCATCTGAAAAGCCTGAGATCATTAAGTCTTTATTCATTTAGGTCTGTTCCCCCTTTTTCACAGTAATGTTGCTAGTAATTTTATTTTTACGATAACGTGACGGTGTGGTGCCCACCTTCTCCTTAAAATACCGACTAAAATGGGCAACACTCTCAAAGCCAGTTACCCGTGACACCTCTGTTAGCGTTCGATCAGGCTCCATTTCCAACAAATATTTCACCTGATTGAGCCGGCATCCCATCACATATTCCATCACCGTAAAGCCAGTGACTTCCTTAAACACATGCGAAGCATAATACTTACTCAGATTCAACTCTGCAGCCACTCGATCTAAACTTATTTTTTCGCTATAGTGTTCATTAATCCAAGACGCAATGGCCTCTGCATGATGTTCCTTTTCAGTCTTTTTAGTTGTTACTTGAGATAACTCTTTTTGACTCATTTTAAAAATTCCTAACAACAATTGAACTAACTCAAGTTTCACTTCGGCTTCTAATAGTTCATTTTTCTTGCCGGTTCGTTGCATTTCTTCATTAATCTGTTCCAACGACGCGGCGATTTCCTTTATCCGTCCATCAACAAATTGTCCCGCTTCATCATATCGTGTTCGCAGCAAACAATTGTTAAGTTTTTTAAAAGGATCTAACAAATTTGGGATTCCAAGAGTTGTCAATAACTCTTGCAGCCACGTAGGTGAAAAATGAAGAATACTCCTTGTATACGTGCTGCCTGTCCTCGGGTTCGGTTTATGCAATGTCATACCATCCAAAAGAATGATATCACCTGGCTGTAATTCATAAATCCTATTATTAATTAAATACTTAAAATCACCCGAATGAAAAAAATAGATCTCATATTCTTGATGTGAGTGAAAATTAAATATATTGGACTCCATACCTTGTGCTCGGTAGAATGCGTTTATCCATTCATCCATTATTTTCTTTTTGTTAGGAGATGTATTCCACTCATCCATTACTCTCACACCCTTATAGGTAAGCGTTAACAAATTAATTTGTTAACTGAACATACTATTATTATATTGCACTTAGAAACCAAAATCATTCTCTAAAACTGCTTAAAAATAGTTATTTTTTGACTCACATTGCTTTTTAATAATGAATTTTAGACAACCGACTATTAAAAAAAGAGACAAAACCAGCTCCTGTTGAGCTAGTTTTGTCTCTTTTGAAAGTGGTCCAAATCAAACTGCTTATTCCATCCAGTGTGTATGGAATACTCCTTCTTTATCAACACGTTGATAGGTGTGAGCACCAAAGTAGTCACGTTGTGCTTGTAACAGATTAGCTGGTAAAGTTTCTGTACGGTAGCTGTCATAATAGGCAATCGCGCTAGCGAATGACGGTACAGGAATACCACGCTCAATTGCCACAGCAAGAACTTGACGTAATGGCTGTTGATAGTTTTCAACAATTTCTTTGAAGTATGGATCTAACAATAAGTTTCTTAATTCAGGGTCGCGATCATACGCATCTTTAATCTTTTGTAAGAATTGTGCACGAATGATACAGCCTCCGCGGAAAATCATCGCGATATTACCGTATTGAAGATTCCAATCGTATTCTTCAGAGGCAGCACGCATTTGTGCAAAACCTTGTGCATAAGAAACAATTTTACTCATATATAATGCTTTACGAACTGCTTCGATTAATTCTTCTTTATTGCCTTCAAACGCCTTAACTTCTGGTCCATTAAGAACCTGACTTGCCTTAACACGCTCATCCTTCATTGCTGAAATAAAGCGGGCAAATACAGATTCAGTGATAATTGGAAGTGGAACACCTAAGTCTAAAGCATTTTGGCTTGTCCATTTACCAGTACCCTTTTGACCAGCTGTATCGAGGATTAAGTCAACCATTGGTTTACCAGTTTCTTCATCCACTTTCGTAAAGATATCAGCCGTAATTTCAATCAAATAGCTGTCTAATTCGCCTTTATTCCATTCAGCAAAGACCTCATGAAGCTCTTTTGCATCTAAACCAAGGACATTTTTCAAAATAAAATAAGCTTCACAGATTAACTGCATATCTCCATATTCAATTCCGTTATGAACCATTTTCACATAGTGACCAGCACCATTTGGACCAATATACGTACAGCAAGGATCGCCCTCTACTTTTGCAGAAATGGCTTCTAAGATTGGTTTAACAAGGTTATAAGCCTCTTCTTTACCGCCTGGCATGATAGAAGGACCTTTTAATGCGCCTTCTTCTCCACCTGAAACTCCAGTTCCGATGAAATGGAATCCTGCTGTCTCTAGTTCCTTATTACGTCTGATTGTATCTTGGAAGAATGTATTCCCACCATCAATTAGGATATCGCCTTCTTCAAGAAATGGCTTTAAAGAGTCGATGGTTGCATCTGTTGCAGTACCAGCTTTAACCATTAATAAAATTTTGCGAGGCTTTTCTAAAGATTTAACGAATTCTTCAACAGTACGTGCACCTACAAAGTTTTTTCCCTCTGCTTCATTCTTTAAAAACTCTTCTGTTTTATCGTATGAACGATTAAATACAGCGACAGAATAACCACGGCTTTCGATATTTAGGGCAAGGTTTTTACCCATAACAGCTAAACCAATCACACCAATTTGTTGTTTAGACATACTATCCCTCTTTCATTATTAATACTACTTAGATAACCATATTTCTTTCATTAATACAATTAAAAAGTGCTTTTTAGCGTCTTAAAAAATATTTTTCGGCATTATCAAAACAAATATTCTTTACCATTTGCTCCATTTGCTTCATGTCATTCGGCGCTAACCCTTTTTCAACCCATTCGCCAAGGAGGTTACATAGAATTCGGCGGAAGTAATCATGACGTGCATAGGATAGAAAACTTCGAGAGTCTGTCAGCATACCAATAAAGTGACTGAGTAATCCGACATTTGCAAAATCCTTCATTTGTCTCTCCATACCATCGATATGGTCTAAAAACCACCAGCCTGAGCCTAATTGAACTTTTCCTGGAATCCCTTCTTCATAGAAGTTACCCATCATTCCAGCTAAGACTACATTATCTTTTTGGTTCAAGTTAAATAATACAGTTCTAGGAAGTGCATTTTCCTGATCAAGGGCATCAAGGAATCGGGATAGCCCCTCAGCCATATTAGCTTCTCCAACTGAGTCAAATCCTACATCTGTTCCAAGCAATTCCTTCATCCTTGTGTTGTTGTTTCGCATTGCTCCCATGTGAAGCTGCATGACCCACTGCTTTTCTGCATACATTTTTCCAAGTTCTTTTAAGAGGAAAATACGATAGGCAATCATTTCATCATTTGTAAGTTGTTCACCGCTAATACGTTTATTGAAAATCGCTTCAACCTCTTGTTTGGTTGTTTCTACATATTCCATTTTTTGAATATCATGGTCTGAGGCACGGCCCCCATTTTCATGAAAATACTCTACTCTTTGTTTCAAAGCTGTTAAAAATCCATCTAAGGAATCCGTTTTTATGCCTGAAACATCCGCCAATTTTTCAATCCAGCTTTTGAAAGTTGGACGTTCAATAAAAAGCGCACCATCCGGACGGAATGTTGGAGCAATAATTGTTTTAAAGGTCTCATCATTTTTCAGTAATTGATGGAATTCTAATGTTGAGATTGGATCATCCGTTGTTCCGATAAACTTTACATTTGATCTCTCAATTAAAGCTCTTGCACTGAATTCAGGCGTCTGTAACTTTTCATTACATTCTTCCCAAATTTCTCGAGCTGTCTCAGGACTTAATACTTTATCAATACCAAAGACCATTTTTAATTCTAAGTGCGTCCAATGGTATACTGGGTTTCCAATTAAATGTGGAACTGTCTCTGCCCATGCTGCGAATTTTTCCCAATCACCCGCATCTCCGGTAATGTATTGCTCTCCGATACCATGCATGCGCATTGTTCGCCATTTATAATGGTCCCCACCAAGCCAGATTTGAGTAATATTATCGTAAGACTTATTTTCCCAAACTTCCTCCGGATCTAAGTGACAGTGAAAATCAAAAATAGGTGAAGATGCTGCGGCATTTTCATACAGTTTAACTGCAGTATCTGTATTTAACAAAAAGTGTTGATCCATAAATTTTTTCATCGAATACCTCTCCTTTAGATAGAAATTCATACGGTTAATGCACATCTGTAACCCCTTACAGAAATATATAAGTATTTGTTATCAGATCGTTCTCTTTTAATTTGTTTATTAAACAAATTAATTACATTCCTAATTTATCATGTTTAATATGTTTAGTCAATTAACTATTTAGGAATTAATAGAATAATAACGACCTTTTAATGAAAGAACTGATATAATAAGAATATAAACAAAGGAATGCACGAAATGGAGGATAAAAATGGTTACGGGTGATGCGGCATATATAAAAAAAATTAATCGCTCTTTAATCCTTAGAGAAATTGTTAAAGAAGGAATGATTTCGAGAGCAGATCTATCCAAAGCCACTAACTTAACAAGAGCAACCATCTCAGCACAAGTTGCAGACTTATTAGAAGAAGGGCTTATTATAGAGACACAGCTTGAGCATTTTTCGGTTGGAAGAAAGCCGATTATGCTCTCATTGAACGGACAAGTTGGCTATGCACTTGGTATTGACCTTGATTATGGTCAAATATCATTTACATTATCAGACCTTCTTGGCTGTCCTGTTTCATCTAATATTATCGAAATAAATACTTCAAATTATGCAGAGATTCTTCCTCTTTTAATTCAACAAATCAAAAAGTTCAAAACAGATTGCACTACGAGCCGCTATGGTATTGTAGGAATTGTTATTGCCATCCATGGTCTGGTCACAAAAGACGAAGAGATCCACTATGTTCCACGGTTTAATTGGCATGATATTAATCTCAAGCGTGATTTAGAAAGAGAATTTGATACGTCTATCTACCTTGAAAATAATGCAAATCTAAGTTCTTTTGCCGAAAGGGTCTTTGCGCACCATGAAACAGACAACTTGTTATGTGCCACCCTCTATTCTGGGATCGGCCTAGGTATGATGATGAACAATGAGTTTTTCCGAGGAAATGACGGATATGCTGGTGAAATAGGTCATATGATTGTTGTTCCACAAGGTAAACCATGCAATTGTGGAAATAAGGGTTGCTGGGAAAAATATGCTTCGGAATCGGTCATTTTTGAACATTTATCTGAAAAACGACAAATAAAGAATCTAACTTACGAACATATTCAAAAGTGGCTTAATGAAGGCGATGTGGAAGTGCACGAATTGATGGAACAATTCCTTTTCTATCTTTCCATTGGATTGAATAATATGATTAACATGTATAATCCAGACGTACTCGTGCTTGATAGTGAACTGCTGCGTATGTATCCGGACTCTCTCGATAAAATTAGTGGAAATCTAAATTCTTCAATTAGTCATTACCGGGAATTAATGATCTCTACTATCGGGAAAGAATCTTGTGTCCTTGGGGCATGTGCACTTGCTATCAAACATTTTCTTGATGTCCCGATGTTAAATTTACCTTATGAGATAAAATCCAATCGAATTGGAAGCGTACTCATTTAGAACTTGATTACCCCTTCTTTCAAGGAAAAACCCCTTTTAGCTAGTGCTAAAAGGGGTTTTTATCGATGTTCATTACGCACTTTTTAAACTATCATTCACCTTTTGTTTTTCTTTAAGTTCATCAACAATCTTTTTATAAAGATCCTCTGTTAAATTATACAGAACAATTAAGATAACCGCAGCAATTAAGTTTAGTCCGGCTGGAACGAGGAACATTAGCCCTTTTATACCAAGGAGTGCGCCAGCAGTTTGCTCTGCATTTGGAACATAACCGATTAATCCAAGGGCAACGCCAGGAATAAAACCAGCTAACGCCTGTGCTAGTTTACGGAAGAAACTGTAACTTGAATATACAATCCCTTCTGTCCGTTGTCCTGTTTTCCATTCGTGATAATCCACTGCATCCGCAACCATTACCCATGGTAAACCTAGTGCAAAGCTAAGACCTAAGCTTCCAATGGTAAGTAATATAAGGAAAGTCGGTACGTTAGCTGGTAGAACAAAGTTCGCAACATCCGCGGCAACTCCAATAAAAAGACCGATAATAAATGTTTTCTTTTTTCCAAGTCTTTTAACAAGTGCTGGAATAAAAAATGAACCAATGACAGCGATTCCAATACTAGTAAATGAAAGCAAAGACATAAGACCTGGATTTCCTAAATTATATTGTAAGTAATATAACTGAACAGCCGTGCGTAGGTTACTCCCTGCAACCATAAACAAACAAACGAAACATAGAGCAATTAGCGGTCTATTACTTAGCAATAATTTGAAGAGTTTCGACATCGGAAGCTTTTCTTCTTCTTTTTTAGGCACCCTAATCACATTTTCATTTGTATTACGATAGCAAATATAATGGAATATGACCCCAATTAACGCCATCGAACCGATTCCCACGGTATATCCTAATTTTTGATCTGGAAAATATAAAACAATTGGGATAACAACCATCCCAGAAATAAGCATTGCAAATTGGCTGCCAATAGCTCTGAAGGATCCAAGAGATGCCCGATCCACAGAATCTTGGGTCATGGAAGCTGCGAGTGATCCATAAGGAATATTAACAATGGAATACGACAACCCAAAGGCCATATAGGTTATAAAAGCAAAAACAATTTTTCCTGTATCTGAAAAGTCAGGTGCCATGAAAGAAATGACAGTCATAATGGCAAGCGGAATCGATCCAAATAAGATGAACGGCCGGAACTTACCTCGTTTACCTACCTTCCGTTTATCCACAAAAGCACCTACTGAGGAATCTGCAAATGCATCAAAAATCTTTGATACTAAAAATACGAGGCCGCCCCAATAAGCAGATATTCCTAAAATATCTGTATAGAACTTAAGCAAATAAATTTGCCCCATATCAAACATAAATCCATTACCCACATCACCTAAACCATAGGAGATTTTTTCTTTTAAGGTTAATTTTTTTTGGGCACTATTCTCCATCATGTCTCCCTCTTCCTTTTATATTAATTAAATGTGTTTTACCTGTAACCCTTTTCAAAACTACAAAGACTATATGGTTGGAATATTAAACTTGAAAAAGGTTTCTTTAATTTGTTTATTAAACTAACAAATTAACTTCATTGATAGAATACCACCGTCGACAAATTTCGTCAATAATAATTTGTAAGCGTTTATCATCCTGTCCAACCCATTTATAAACATTTATCCAGCAAAGATCAAGGAGGAAGTTCATGAAATAACAAAAAAGGCTCCGATTCGCATGAAATCGGAGCCAATATTACCTAGTACGATATCTTATAATGAAAAAAGATAGCTAACAGATGTTAGCTATCTCAGACTGTCGACAAATC